>JAEYEL010000154.1 GCA_023403475.1 Actinomycetes bacterium | reverse complement strand
TCGAAGAGGTTTCTGCGGCTATTGACGAAATTGCGGGAGCAGCCGAGAAAGCGGCCGAGTAAAAACGCGATCGAATAAAAAACTTTTCCACAGCGTAGCGTTGTGGGAAATAGTGGAAAACCCCTTTCTCCCATATGGGAGGCGAAGGGGTTTTCTTTTCTTCTGTGGATAACCTTCAATGCGGTTTCTTGATGGAGAAAATAGTTTGTGAACTGCGGTTATGTCGTGCCTACTATGAGGTATGATAGGAGCCTTGAAGCATTGTTGCCAGAGAGCACGATCAACGTAAGGAAGGCGCATGTCTGCGAACAACGCCATGATGAGAAGACCCGATTTCAACCAATCGTCTCAAAGTGTGCCCAACAACAAGCCCTTGCCGCAAAATATAGAGGCCGAGAAGTCGGTCTTGGCGGCGTGCATGCTCAACGCCGAAGCTGTTGAGGAATTGGTTTTGAAGCTCAAGCCGGAAAACTTTTTCCGTCCGGCTCATCGCATTATCTTCGAGGCCGTGTACGATTTGAACATACGGCGCATTCCCGTAGACCAGATTTCACTGGCCGACACGTTGAACGCCTCCGGCCAACTTGAGGCTGTTGGAGGCAAGGCGTATCTGGTGGAGCTTGCCGACAACACGTTCGCCCTTACCAATTGGCAGAACCATGCCGACATCGTGAAGAGAACGGCCATTCTTCGCGAGCTCATTTTCGCAGCTGCGCAGATAAACGCGCTTGCCTACGATGCCCCGGACGATCTGAACCAAGTTGTCGAAGATGCGGAGAAGACGCTTTTCAACGTAACGGAAAAGCGCGTTTCGTCCACGTTCGCCAAAATGGACACGTTGCTGGTCGATGCGTTCGAAGAACTGACGAAGCTTTCCGAGCAGAAAGACCACATGGCCGGAGTGCCCACTGGGTTCAAAGACGTGGACAACCTGTTCCACGGATTCCGCGGCGGAGACCTTGTCATTCTTGCGGCTCGCCCGGGTGTGGGTAAGACGTCGTTCGCGCTCAACCTTGCCGTGAACGCTGCGAAGTCGGGCGCGGCGGTCGCGTTCTTCTCTTTGGAAATGAGCGCGGCCCAGCTGGTGCAGCGCATTCTGTGTGCCGAGGCGCGCGTGAATTTGTCGAAGGTGCGCGGTGGGTTCATTTCCGAAGGCGACTGGGGCGCTATTGCCGATGCGACGAACGCTCTCTCGAAGCTCGAGCTCTTCATTGACGACTCTCCGGGCCTTTCCATTTTGGAGGCGCGCGCCAAGGCTCGTCGCGAATTGCGCCATGCTCGGGACAAGGGCCTTATCATCGTGGACTATCTGCAGCTTATGCAGCCGCCTTCGGTGCGTCGCGACGGGAACCGCGCCGTCGAGGTCGGCGAGATCTCGCGCGGGCTGAAGGTGCTCGCAAAGGAAATGGATATGCCGGTTCTTGCCCTATCCCAGCTTTCCCGCGCTGTCGAAATGCGCGGGAAGAAGCGCCCGATGCTCTCTGACCTGCGCGAATCTGGTTCTATCGAACAAGATGCCGATATCGTCATGTTCATTGACCGCAGCATGGACGAAGTGGAGGCCGAAAGCGACGACAGACCCGACCTTGGTGCTGCCGAGCTAATCGTGGCGAAGCATCGCAACGGGCCGACGAGGGATATTCCGCTGGCGTTCAACGCTGACTACACGCGCTTCATGGATTTCATTGACGACTCTCGCGTGGCCGGCTATGCGTAATGCGTTTACGGAACGCGGTTTTCGCGCTACACTGACTTCATGATTCCTTCGCTGACATTCATCCACGCAGCCGACCTTCATCTGGGGGCGCCCTTTCGCGGGCTGCGGGCGCTTTCCGAAAAGTGGGCCGCCAGGCTTCTCGATGCCATTCCCGAAGCATACGATCGCATGATAGACGCGGCGCTGCGCCACAAGGTTGACTTCGTGGTCGTTGCCGGCGACATCTTTGACAACGCGCATGCGTCGTATGCCGATTACCTGAGGTTCTTCAACGGACTGAAGCGCCTTGGCGCAGCAGGGATTCCGGCATACCTTTGCACGGGGAATCATGACCCGTACACTTCGTGGCGACACGATTTCTTCGCATTGCCGTCTAACACCACGATGTTTTCCGGGGAGCATCCCAGTTTCGCGTTGTACGAGCGCGATGGCGAGCCGCTGTGCGTGCTCGGCGGGCGAGGCTACTACAACCAAACATGGTCGGTTGACGAGGATATCGCCGAAGGCGTTACCCGAACGGCGGCCGAAGAAGAGCTGGGCGCACGCGCCTCTCGCGCTCCCTATGGAGTGGGGGTTTTGCACACCGGACTTGACCTTGACCCTATGAAAGCGCCCGTTGATCCAGCTGAATTGCTGCGGGCGGGGTTCGACTACTGGGCGCTTGGCCACATTCATGCGCGCCGGGTTATGCCGCCCGACAACCCGCGCATCGCCTTTTCCGGTTGCATCCAAGGGCGCGATATCAAGGAAACGGGCGAGCGCGGCGTCAATTTGGTCACGCTCAGGCAGGGCTTTCCGAACGAAGTGGAGTTTATTCCCACGGCAAGCGTTGTGTGGCAGCAAGTGCAGATCGACGTGGGCGAATGCGCAACTCTTTCAGAGGCGGCCGACAAGGTAACGCGCGAGTTGTTCCGCATGAACGGGCGTGCGCGTTGCGAGGAGATGTGCACGCGCATAACCCTTGCGGGCGCGACCCCGTTGCATGCCGTGCTGAACCGTCCGGGGGTTCTCGAAGACATGAGGCAGAGCGTCAACGACGCATACCCGACGTTTTTCTGCGATGCCCTTGTGGATGCTACAAGGCCGCCACGCGACTTGGAGGCGCTCAGGCGTGAGGGGCTGTTCCCCTCGGTGTTTCTGCAAACGGCTGACGCAATGGAGGAAAACGAAAGCGAGGCGATTGATTACCTGCAAGATGAATTCTTGAAGCGGGGCATCCATTTGCCCGGCTCGGTTGCCAAGCAGGTAGGCTGTTTATCTCGGGATGCGAAAGATCTTGTCCTCGATTTGCTGAGTCGAGGTGATGGCTCGTGAGCGCTTTCGAAAGAGACGATGGGTCTTGCGTGCGAAAGCCCCTTTCCCCCTTGCATCTCGAGCATGTCAGGATAACAAGCTACGGAGCTTTCTCCAACAAGGTGATCGGCCCTTTCAAGCCCGGCTTGAACGTCGTGCGCGGCTCGAACGAATCGGGCAAAACCACGCTGGCCTCGTTCGTGGGCGGCGTTCTGTTCGGGTGGGAAGACGCGCGGAGTGCGCGCAATACGTACAAGCCGGAAAACAGCGAGCGTGCCGGCTCTCTGTTTTTCGGAAACGCTGCGGGAGAGGAAACGGAGCTTTCCCGCGTGCGCAATGCCGACGGTCTTGTAGGCGACGCTTCGGTTACGGCCGACATCGACAAAGAGACGTTCCGCACCATGTTCTCGCTCAACAGCGATGCGCTCAGGTCGCTGCGCAATACCACCGAGGTGACGGCGAAGCTGCTCACAGCGGGGTCGGGCACAAGCTCTTCTCCCGCGCATGCGCTCGCCAGCGTGCAGGAACGTTTGGCGGAATACACTTCGCGGGCGGCAGGCGTCGAGCATTCGCTGGTCAACTTGGAGGCGCGGCAGAAAGAGATCCGTGCCCAGGTGCAGCAGGCTGCCGAAGAGGCAGAGCGGTTCAAGAAGCAGGACAAAGAATTTCACGAGCTTGTCCCCCAGCGAAAAGACCTTGGCGACAAGCTGACCGAGCTGAACGAGCGCATTGAGAATCTGACCGCTTGCCGAGCGCGTCTGCGAAAAGTGGAGGAAGACCGCGACAGGCTCAAAAAGGACCTTGATCGTTTGCGGGAAGAGGAAGCTTTGCTTGGCGGAGATGACGTTTCGCTTGTCGGGGAGGAAGTTTTGCTCGCCAAGGAAGCGTCCGATGTCAATGAAGCCGGAGCAAACGGCGATGCGAACACTCGCACAAGCGCTCGAGCAGGCGACGGCACAAGCGATTACGCGAGCGGTCGCACGAACGATTACGCGAACGCTCGAACAAACGGCGGCACGAATGGCAGCGAGAGCGGCGGCGAGAGCGGAAACCCGCGCGAAAAAACTTCCCCTACGCCGTGTTTTTCGTTGGCGGAGGATAAAATGCTGCGCGAGCGCATAGACACTTATGCTGAAAGGCAGGCCAAAGCCGAACATCGCGTTGAGCAGGCGAAGGAAAGCTACGACGCTTCCAAGGCGGCATACGAGGCGCTGCTTGAAGCGCGCGGCCGAAGCGGTGCGCAGGAACGGCAGCGCCGGCAGCGCCGCGTGCAAATGACCCTTTCCGTAATCCTTCCGCTGATGTTCCTCTGCGCAGGAGTTTACGTTTTGGCGCACGGGCGGCGCATAGCGAGCCTATCTTTCATGGCGCTTGGTGCGGGTCTTGTTCTGTTCGCGTTTATTTTGGCGGCTGCCGCGCTGGTTATGCTGTTCCGCCCGAACAAGGCCGAAGAAGAGCAGGACGAGCGTGCGCAGAATGCCCATTGGGTTATGTTGCAAGACCAGAAAAAGCTCGAGGCGTGCCGCGCCGACAAGGATAGCTTGCAAGCGCACATTGCCTCCCAGCTTGAAAAGGCGGGGCTTGCTTCTGCGCGGGGGTCGCTGCGGCGTGCGCGGGCGATTCTCGACGAGATGAAGGAGGAGCGTGCCAACGAGGCGTTGCGACAACAACGCAGGCAGGCTCTTTCGGCACGGCGCATCGCCGCCCAGGAAGGGCTTGCGAACGCCGATTCCCAACGCAAACAGCTGCTTGTGCAAACGGGATTGGGAACTGAGGCAACTTTGGGGGCGGTGGATGCGGAGCTTGCGCGAAGAAGCGAGCAGCGGGAAAGTCTGATGGAAATGTTCGAGCGCATGAACAGGCGATACGGCGAACTGAAACAGGAGCTTTCCCACGCGGGGAAGGCGAGGGATTTCGATGCGCTGAAGCTTCAGTACCAACAGATTCGCACACGACAGCGGGAAAGCGCTCTCGTGCTCGCGCGACTGCTTTTGGCGAAGCGCATGCTGGAGGGGGCTATTGCCGCTTGGGAATCGAAGAGCCAGCCCGAAGTGTATCGTCAGGCAAGCAGGCTGCTCTCGCTCATGACCGATGGCGCATGGGTGAAGGTTGCCATGACGCAAGAGGGGAAGCTGCAGGTTACCGATGCAGTGAAGACCGTGCGCGACCCGCTGCGCCTGTCTTTGGGAACGTGCCAGCAGCTGTACTTGGGCCTGCGCATAGCGCTGCTGCTCGCGGCGGACAACGTTGGGCGCTCCATTCCCATTCTGGCCGATGACATTCTGGTGAACTTCGACACCCGGCGCCGCGCCGGCGCCGCGCGCGCCCTGGCACAGCTGGCGCAGCACCGCCAGGTCATCCTCTTCACCTGCCACGAGGAAGTGGTGGAGGCACTGCAAGAGGCCGAACCCGCCGTCAACGTGGTGGAGCTGTAGGTCGCCGGTCGAGACGCTGTAGCGCATGGAGCTGCATGCCGCAGGCTTGGGCGGCGGCGATATCCTCGGGTTGCCGCTGATCGGTAATCTCGCGCTCCGTCTGCGCCACACTCCCTTAAACCTCATCGTAGACGCGCACGTGCACGTGTGTAGACGCGCACTTGCACGTGAGTAGATGCGCGCGTAGTCGCGTCCTGCCCGCTGCTTTCGATGTTTCACGTGAAACATGGGTGCGGGGGCGCACTCGACGGGCGGGCTATATTATAATGCTGAGCCGGTAAAGCGCTTGCAGGGCGGCGGGTGCGGCATGGGCGCCCGCGCGATGAAAGGAAACGAGCAAATGCCCAGTACGGTTCTTGTCGGCGCCCAATGGGGCGACGAAGGCAAGGGAAAGATAACCGACCTCATTGCGCGCGACTACGATTTCGTCGTGCGCTATCAGGGAGGAAACAACGCAGGTCACACGGTGGTGCATGGCAACAAGAAGCTGGCTTTGCACCTTATGCCTTCAGGCGTGATGTACGAGCACGCGGTGCCCGTCATCGGCAACGGGGTCATCATCGACCCTGGTGTGCTGGTGAAGGAGATGGCCATGCTCGAAGCGGAGGGCATCTCCTGCAAGAACTTAAAAATCTCGTGCGACGCGCATGTCATCATGCCGTACCATAAAGATTTCGACGGCGCGGACGAAAAGAGCTTGGGCAAGAACAAAATAGGGACCACCAAGCGTGGCATCGGACCGTGCTATCAAGACAAGGTAGCCCGCAAGGGCATTCGCGTGCAAGATCTGCTTGACGAGAAGATCTTCCGCTTGAAGGTGGAAACCGCGCTCGCGCAGAAAAACCCCATCTTGGAAAAAATATACGGGTTGCACACCTACACGGTCGAGGAAATTTGCGAAGAGTATCTTCCCTTCGCGCGCATTCTGAAGCCGTACATGGCGGAAACCACGCAGCTTCTGAACAATGCGTTGCGCGAGGGGAAAAACATCCTGTTCGAGGGCGCGCAAGGCACGTTGCTCGATATCGACCACGGAACGTATCCGTACGTCACCTCTTCTTCGTGCTGCGCGGGCGGCGCGGCCACCGGCACGGGTGTAGGGCCGACGGCTATCTCGCGCGTGCTCGGCATCCAGAAAGCCTACATCACGCGTGTGGGTGGAGGTCCTTTCCCCACAGAGCAGCGTTTTCCCGAAGATGGGGGTACGGGCGAGGAAGCCGAAGCAGGCGAGACGCTGTGCCAGGTGGGGCATGAGTACGGCGTGACCACGGGGCGCAAGCGCCGCTGCGGGTGGTTCGATGCGGTCATCGCGCGCTATGCCGCCGAGGTGAACGGTCTGACCGACGTGGCGCTCACCAAGCTCGATGTGCTTTCCGCGTTCGACACCGTAAAGGTTTGTTTGGCTTACGAATGCGAGGGGGAAACGTACGACTACTTCCCCATGCAGCAAAGCGTGCTGTTCCATGCGAAGCCCGTATACGAGGAACTGCCCGGCTGGAAGGGTATCGACATTACCGGGTGCCGCACGTTCGAAGAGCTTCCGGAAAACGCTCAGCGTTACGTGGAGTACTTGGAGAAGGTGACCGGCGTGCCGATGAGCATCATCGCCGTGGGTCCCGATAGAGATCAAACCATCATGCGAGGGTGGTAATATGAACATACTGGTGTTGGGTAGCGGCGGGCGCGAGCATGCTATTGCTTGGGCGCTGGCAAAATCGCCGCGTTGCGACGTGCTGTACGCGGCCCCGGGCAATGGCGGCACGGCGGAGGTCGCCGAAAACGTTTCCGAGCTTGACATCATGGACGGACAGGCGGTGCTGGCCTTTGTGCGCGCCCGCCGCGTGGAGCTGGTGGTCATAGGGCCTGAGGCTCCCTTGGTTGCCGGCGTGGCCGACGATCTTCGGTCGGCGGGCGTGGCGGTGTTCGGGCCAGGTGCGTACGGCGCCCAGCTTGAAGGCAGCAAGTCTTACAGCAAAACGTTCATGGAGCGAAACGGTATTCCCACGGCGCGCTACGCCGTGTTCGATGCATGCGAACCTGCGCTTGCGTACGTGCGCGAGCAGGGTGTTCCCATTGTGGTGAAAGCTGACGGGTTGGCCGCCGGCAAGGGCGTGGTGGTGGCCGACACGCTGGAGGCGGCGCAAGACGCTGTGCGCGATTGCTTCGAGGGCGCGTTCGGCGATGCCGGCAAGACGGTTCTCATAGAGGAATGCATGACGGGTCCGGAATGCTCGCTTCTGGCGTTTGTGACAAACGGGCAGGCGCGTTGCATGGCTCCGGCGCAAGATCACAAGCGCGCTTTCGACGGGGATCGCGGTCCGAACACAGGCGGCATGGGCGTGTATTCGCCGGTTCCCATCGTGCGCGACGACGAGATGGCCGCTATGGTGCGCATCATGGAGAAAGCCGCAGCGGCAACGGCGGTGCGGCCTGCTGAGGCGGCTGCGGGAGTGCGAGAGGCGGGATCCGCTGAGGCGGTGGCGGTGCAGGAAACGGCGGCACAGGAAATGGAAGCGCAGGCCGACGCCGAAAGCGATTATCGCGGCGTGCTCTACGGCGGGTTCATGCTGACATCGGAAGGCCCGAAGATCGTCGAATTCAACGTGCGCTTCGGCGACCCGGAAACGCAGGTCGTGCTTCCACGGCTTGAGACCGATCTGGTTGACGTGATGTGCGCGGTGGCGGAAGGCCGCGCGGGCGACATAGACCTTGCATGGTCGGACAAATGGGCGGTCTGCGTGGTGCTTGCGAGTGAGGGATACCCGGGATCTTACGAAAAAGGCAAGGTCATTCTTGGCATAGAGGAGGCCGAAGCCCTTGAGGGTGTGACGGTGTTTCATGCCGGCACGGTGCGCAACGTCGATGGCGAGCTGCTTACTGCGGGCGGGCGCGTTCTCAACGTGGTGGCGCTGGGCGACACCTTCGAAGAGGCTCGTGAGCGAGCGTACGAGGCATGCGACCTTATCAACTTCGAAGGAAAACAGTTCCGCACCGACATTGGCGCGCGCGCTGCCGAGGGGCGAAGCGCTTGGGAATAGTCGCCGTGCGGCCGTTCGTGATTGGCGGTGATACGCGATGGTTGCGCCTTGGTGCGGGGCGGCAACGATGGCGAGAAGCGTGTATGTGGAGCGCGTTTCGCCGTGCTGCGGCGCCGGATGTTTCACGTGAAACATTTTGCAATTGCTAGCCGATTTCGGTTGTTGGCTGACGGCGGGCCGGCGCTGATTGGCGGGTAACGGGGTTGCGGGGCGATGTTTTCCATGTCGCTCGAGCCGTCGATCGCGGATGTTTTTCTGCGATTAGGGCGTATGGAAAGTGCGGAAGTGTAGGAAACGCAAGCAATGCGGCAATGCGCGAAGTGCGGGCAATGCGGCAATGCGGACAATGCGCGAAGTGTGAGAAACGGAGTGGCTAGGTTTGTTGTCTGAACGGATGCTGACAGCGGTGGTGCGTCAGTGCACGAAGCAATATCTGCAATTGAAGCCAACGGATGAAGAGAGGGTGCCGAACCCGGTTCCGGGAAAGCGCTACATGCTGTACATGCACGTGCCGTTCTGCGAGCGCTTATGTCCTTACTGCTCGTTCAATCGCTTTCCGTTTTCCGAGGAACGAGCCGTGCCCTATTTTGCGAACATGCGCAAGGAAATGCTCATGCTCAAAGACTTGGGATACGATTTCGACAGCGTCTACATCGGCGGGGGCACACCCACCATCATGTTGGACGAGCTGTGCGATACCATCGACTTGGCACGCGAGACGTTCTCCGTCAAAGAGGTTTCCAGCGAAACGAACCCGAACCACCTGATTCCATCGTATCTAGACAAGCTGCAAGGGCGTGTGCAGCGCTTGAGTGTGGGCGTGCAGAGCTTTAACAACGACCTGCTCAAACAGATGGACCGTTTCGACAAGTACGGCAGCGGCGAAGAGATATTGGAGCGCCTGCGCGAGGCGAGTCCGTATTTCTCCTCGCTCAATGCGGACATGATCTTCAACTTCCCTGCGCAAACGGAAGATGTTCTAATAAACGACATAGAGCGCGTGGTGGAAAGCGGCTGCGGGCAGACGACGTTCTATCCGCTCATGGCGTCGCCTTCCGTGGCGTGCAGCCTTGCGCACACGGTGGGGAAGGTGGACTACAAACGCGAGCAGCGCTTCTATCAAATTATCGACGAGCTTTTGGCTGGCGGCGAAGACCCCCTGTTCGTGCACGGCAGCGCTTGGACGTTCAACAGGAAAAGCAAGGATTTTGCTCGGGCGGGGAATTCTCAAGCGGCGTGCGCTTCTCAAATGACGTGCGCTCCTCAAGCGGCGTGCGCTCCTCAAACGGCGTGCTCTCCTCAAGCGGCGTGCGCCTCCGAAAATGTTTCACGTGAAACATTTGTTGTTAAAACAACGGAATCTAGCGAATCTCCTGACGATTCTCCCAATGAATCCCCTGATGCTTCACATGAAACAGCAGGGGGGCGCTCGGATTCCTCTTCCGGATCGCTCAACAGGGCGGCGGAAAACGCGAACTCGGCGATGATCGACGAGTACGTGGTCGATTACGAGGAATATCCCGCTATCGGCAGCGGCGGCATAACCTATCTGGGCGACAGCTTGTATGTGAACACGTTTTCCATCAACGACTACAACAAGGCTATCGAGGCAGGCCGCATGTCGCTTATGGGCAAGACCACGTTCTCTGCGCGTGACCGCATGCGGTATCGCTTCATGATGCAGCTGTTCGGCCTCAGGCTCGACAAGCGCCAGTTCAAGAAGGACTTCGGCTGTACGGTTGAGGCGGGGCTTCCCGTGGAGATGGCGTTTATGCGTGTGGCGGGCGCGTTCGCAAACGACAACGACGAAGAGCTTACGCTTACTCCTCGCGGTCGCTATCTTCTGGTGGTCATGATGCGGCAGTTCTTCATCGGTGTGAACAATCTGCGCGATCAAGCCCGCGCTGCCCTCACCGGCGAGGAGCGCGAGCTTATCTTCGGGGAATAGTCGTCCCGTCACATCTTGCCCGTCGTATTGCGCGCTCGTTCCGTTCGATTCGCCTTTGCGCGGGGTACCGCCGCATCGCGCAGCGCGCCTTAGCTCGTCGTGGCCTGTCGCATCGCGCAGCGCGTCTTAGCCAGCCACCCGCGCATCCTGTCTGCTCGTCGTGTTCGAGCCATCCCGCTGCGTCTTACTCTGCTCGTGATCTGTGCGACCTGCTTTTCGCCGCGCTTCTGTGTCGGAATGTTTCACGTGAAACATTCCGGTCAGGGTGCGCTTCGTTCGCGCGTTTCGCGGCTCGGAAGCGAGAAATTCAAGCGATCCCGATTCCGCCATCACTCGTTCGAGCACACTGCGGATTCGTTTCTGCGGATTCTTTTCGCGCGCTTCGCGACCCTGAAATGAAAATTCGGGTTTTCAAATTCTTCTCGTTGACGTATGCTGTAAGGGCAATGGGAGGGATTTGTAAAAAAGGAGGGCTTCGTTTATGGCGACGGTTTGCACCGTCATATCGTTGGCGGCTTGCGTCGCGTTCATAGGCATCGTCGTTTCGGCGGCGATCATCGATTTGCGCACGTTGCGCATCCCGAACGGACTGATGATCGCTGCGTGTGTCGTTTGGCTTGCCGAGCATGCGGCGCTGCTCGCCTTGAGCGGCGCATTTGCTGCAGCTGCGACCGTATTCGGCGGTGCGGGCTTTTCGGCGAAGTCTCTTCTTGGGGTGCTGGGCGGAATCGCCGCGTTCTCGTCGGGGTTCGGGTCCCATGCGCCCACCATAGGGAGTGCGCTTGCGGGTGCGCTGCTGCTCGGCGGGGGCACGTTGCTTCTTTCCGTTGTCTATGAGGCGGTTGCGCACAAGCCTTCCATCGGCGGGGGAGACATAAAGCTCCTGTTCGTGGCGGGCTTGTATCTTGGCTGGTGGCGCGGTCTTTTCTGCGTGATCATAGCTTGCATGGCCTTTCTGGTTCTTTCGGCTGTGCTTCCTCGAATAGGCTGGCGCCCGGAAGATGGATGGGTTCGGGAAGAAAACCCTTACGGCTTCCCTTTCGCCCCCGCAATCGCCTTGGGCGCATTGGTGGCGCTCGTCCTTCCCTAGCGCAGCAGCTCCTCTTTCATGGCGCGGAGGCATGACGAGGCGACTCCCCGCTCGCTCTCGGGGGTTTGACGGTGTTCGTCCTTCCGCAACGTTCTTCTGCGGCACAGCTGCTCATGAAGGCGGGAGGTACTCTGCAATGAAGAACAGGGTGAACCCGACAAGCATTATTACGAAACAGGCCGCCATGTCTCGCTCGACGGGGAAGCTGGCAAGTTTGGGGAACATGCGGGCGAGCGGTCGCCTGTCGGAAAGCGCGAAGAGAACCGGGCCGATGATCAGCAATGCCAAGCTTCCGTACGAGACGATGCGGGGAAAGAGAGGAAGCGCAGACATTGCTGCGCTGCTCGCAGATGGATCGATGATGTCTTTTAAGGCGCCAATGCAGCAGATTGCGAACAGGATGGCGAGGACTATGTCCCAGGCGACGCCCAAGGCGAAGGGGATTTTGGCAAGCGTTCTTCCGAAGATCGTGCGCGGCAAGCGGCTGCCCTTGACGGTGCCCGCTTGCATGATGCCGCTATGCGGCACTACGGAGGCGGCGCTTTCTCTTTCGCGTGAAACGACAGGGGAAAACGGTTGGGTATTTGCTAGATGCGCGATCTGCATCGGTGGGGGTGTGTAGGGAGCAACGCAGGCAGACTGGGGGAGGGGCAACGCGGGGTTGGTCGCGTTCGCGGCGATAAGGAAAGCTCGCTTAAGCTCGGCTGCGGTGGCGTATCTTTCGGAGGGGCTGAACGCGGTGGCGCGTGAGATGACCTGCCTCAAAGGCTCGGAAATCCTCGCGTCCGCAAAATTTCCCTTTCGCGTTTTCGCATCGGGCATTTTCTCGGTCAGGCAGAAATACAGAAGCATCCCCAAGGTGTACACGTCGGAGCGCACGTCGGTCTGCCCGAAGCCGAACTGCTCGGGCGGCGCGTAGGTGCGCGTTCCGAAACGGTGCGTGTCTTCCTCCGAACCTTCCTTGAACGTGCGCGCGATGCCCAAGTCGATAATGGTCAGGCTGTTGCGAGAGAGCATGACGTTCGACGGCTTCAGGTCGCGATGGATGATGGGCGGGTCGAACCCTTCATGCAGTTCGCCTACCGCATCGCACAGGCGGGGGAACACGTCGCTTGCCAGCTCTAGGGAGGGATCGCAGCGATATACCACGTCGGCAAGGGTTTCCCCTTCCACGTATTCCATGATTACAACGAGGGTGCCACCATTGTCGTGGCAATCGACGATATGCGGCAGGTACAAAAATCGCTTTCCCGAACGCTGCATCGCAAACATGCGCTCGTAGGCTGCGCCCAAACCCGATTCCCGATTGATGCGCTTGCGCACCAAAGGTCCGAACTTCGCGCCGTTAATGCCTTGGAAGAACACGCGCTCCGTCGTCTCGAGCGGGCTTTGCTTCATCACCGCATCGACGCGATAGCAATCGTCGCGTTCAATCGCGTCAAGATGTTCGG
>JAEYEL010000047.1 GCA_023403475.1 Actinomycetes bacterium | reverse complement strand
CGGTCCTTGACGATCTTCGACACGGTACGGGGGGTCACGGGGCCGCCGTGGTTGCGGTCCGACAGGCTCGCGAACAGCGGCTGGGACGATCCGTCGCATCCTCGGGCGAGCAGGTACTCCCTGATGGGGGAAAGACTCCCCTCGCCCAGAACCACGAACGCGTCCTTCTCCCTGCGCCCTTTGCCCTGTATCGTCAGAACCGGCACCTCCTCGCCGCTCCCGTTCTCGCGGAACTCGATGTCCGAGGTGAGGGCTCGGGCTTCCTCCCTAGCTTCCCAGCTTCGTCCTGCGACCTGTGCCGCTGGTCGTTTTCGGGCGCGGCGAGGTAAGGGTGTGCTACACTGGTTTCGTTTTGCATCGAAAGCGAATCGGAGGACGCTACCGTGATCAACCGCTACACACGCCCGACAATGGGCGCCATTTGGGAACTCGAAAACAAATTCGCTATCTGGAAAGAGATCGAGGTTCTAGCCTGCGAAGCCCAAGCCGAGCTGGGGAAGTCGGGCATTACGCGCGAGGAAGCCGCATGGATTCGCGAACACGCGAACTTCACGGTTGCGCGCATCGATGAAATAGAGAAGGTAACGAACCACGACGTTATCGCCTTCACCACGAACATGGCGGAATACATCGACGCCGATGTGCCTGAGGGCAAGGAGAAGCCGAGCCGCTGGGTGCATTACGGCATGACGTCTTCCGACTTGGGCGACACGGCGCTTTCCTACCAGATCACGCAGGCCATAGACATTATTCTAGCCGACATCAAGCAGCTGGGAGAAACATGTAAGCGCCGCGCCTTCGAGTTCAAAGAAACGCTCTGCGTCGGTCGCACGCACGGTATCCACGCGGAGCCTATGACGTTTGGCATGAAGTTCGGCAGCTGGGCATGGGCTCTGAAGCGCGCGCAGACGCGCATGGGGCAGGCGCGCGAAGTTGCCGCTGTGGGCGCCATTTCCGGTGCGGTGGGCACCTATTCGAGCATCGATCCGTTCGTGGAGAAATACGTGTGCGAGAAGCTGGGGCTTACCCCCGATCCGCTGTCCACCCAGGTGCTTGCGCGCGACCGACATGCGCAGGTCATGGCCGCGCTTGCGGTGTGCGCCTCCACGCTTGAAAGCATTGCCATGCAGGTGCGCCTGCTGCAGCAGTCCGACGTGATCGAGGCCGAAGAGCCGTTCTTGACAGGGCAGAAGGGGTCATCCGCCATGCCCCACAAGCGCAATCCCATTACCGCCGAGCGCGTATGCGGGCTTTCGCGCGTGGTGAAAGGCAATGCTCAGGTGGCCTTCGACAACGTGGCGCTGTGGTACGAGCGCGACATCTCCCATTCGGGCGCCGAGCGCGTGGCGCTGGCCGACAGCTTCACAGCGCTCGATTACCTGTTCGGCAAGATGCAGTGGATGCTCGACGGTCTGCAAACCTATCCGGCGAAGATGGAGCACAACCTGTGGCGCACGCGCGGCCTCATCTTCTCGAGCAAGGTTCTGCTGGCGTTGGTGCAGACGGGCATCACGCGCGAAGAGGCGTACGTTATCGTACAGCGCAACGCCATGAAGGTGTGGGAAGACATCCAAAACGCTGTTGCCGGCCCTACGTACCGCGAACGCCTCGAGGCCGACCCCGAGGCGAATCTTCCCACCGAAGTGCTCGACGAGATTTTCGACCCCTGGGATTTTCTCACCCGCAAAGACGTGGTGTTCGAGCGCCTGGAAAGACTGGAGTTCTAAAGCGATACTCAAGGCGCTACCCTAGGGCGCGTCCTGAAGCGCTGTCAAAGCAAAGCGGCACCTAAAGCGGTGCCCAGACTCTTACGTTGCAGTATTTCTGGGCGGCGCCGTCTATGGGTTGGTAATCTATGTTGGAATAGGTGACCACGACTTGACCCGTGCCTGTGGAGGCAAGGTAGTCGCCGTAGGTGTCGGCGCCGCTCTTCACGTCGAAGGCGAAGTACGTGCCCGCTTCAAGGTCGATGCCGCACACGGCGCTCGTCGATTTCACCATGAACCATTTCCCGCACCATGCGGGGGGCGCGGAAGGGTTGCGCGGGAAGCGGAACCATGCTGCATCGCTGTAGGCCGCATTGCCCACGCCGTCTGCCGCCACGGTGCTCACCTGCGTTCTTGGAGTATAGGTGCCCAAGTTGGCAATGCCGTCGCCGTAATTGTATATGCCGTCGAACGAGAACATGAACCCGTTTTTCCCGTAGCCTGCTTCAAGCGGCTTCATGGACGATGGCAAAACCATAGCGTCTGTCACTTCGCCCGTGTTCGCATCGATGCGCGTGAGCTGGTGGTGCACCGAAGAGGTGTTGGTGCGCGGCGTGATAACCACCGAATCGGCCGTCGCATAGGGCGGCGTGCTCATGCGCCCGTGCGACGTGTATAGGGTCTCGGTGTCATCGCTTCCGAAAGCCGCGCGTTTGAACAGGGAATTTTCCCGCTTCGCGCTGCCGTCTGTGCGAGGGAGCACCTGCCAGAAGGCGAAATTGCCCGCAACGGCAAGCGTGGGCATTTCCCAGTCTGCAGTGCCTTCTTCGAGCAACAGCGGGTTTCCGACCGTACTGCCGTCGAAGCTGGCGGAATACACGCGCCATACGCCGTCGAGAATATCGGCCTCGGTCCATATAAGGCCGTTTTCGCAGGCGCGCACATCGTAGATTTCGAAACCTTCGCTTTGACCCACGGCTTGCGGCACCACAACGGGGCATTCGCCGCTGCCCAAAAAGAGCAGCCCTATCTGCGTGAGCGGCTTCGACTGCGCAGTGGGCAGCAGGCAGGCCGCCATATGATCGTCGTTTGCCCACACAAGCGTTCCGTAGGGCAGCTCGAAATTGCCCACGAGCGCCATGGCCGAGCTGCTTTCCACTTCGGAAAGCCCGTCGAGCGAACCGACGGACGCTTCGGGAACTTTGAGCACGGCAAGCTCGGGGCTGTCGCCTTCCCGCATCTTTCCCACGACCACGGTTGCGCTGCCTGCCACGGCGGCAAGTGCGCCAACTCCTATGGCGCCGAAAAGGAAGCGCCTGCGCGTGAGCAAGGTCCTGCCGTTTTCCGCTGCTTTCCCACGCTGTGCGGGGTGTCTGTGAGAAACGGTATGTTTTCCCTGTTCGCGAGCCTTGCGGCGCTGCACGCTGCGGGTAGCGGAAACGCTTTTTCTGATATGTGCGGGTCTTTTGGCTGTCATGGTGTTTATTGTGTCATTTCCTGAACAGGTCAAAGTTGCGTCTGCCGTAATTGCTACAATAAACGCAAACACGACTTTTGGAAGCGCTGACTAAATCCGTCAGCCCTGCGCACGGTGTAATTGATGGCAGCATCCGCAAGCCGGCAGACGGTTTGCGGGGAAGCATACGAACTTGAGGAGATACTAATGGGCAACGAAACACGACGCATTTTGCTTGTAGAGGACGAGAAGGCTATTCGTGACGCGGTGACCGCCTATCTGGAGCGCGAGAACTACTGGGTAACCGCCGTGGGCGACGGTCAAGAAGCACTGGAAGAGTTCTCCAAGCACCATTTCGATCTGGTTATTCTCGATCTTATGCTCCCGCGCGTTCCGGGCGAGCGCGTATGCCGCGCCATTCGCGACAATTCCGATGTGCCCATTATCATGCTTACGGCAAAAGGCGAAGTGGAAGATCGCATCATCGGCCTTGAGCTTGGCGCCGACGACTACTTGGTGAAGCCGTTCAGCCCGCGCGAGCTGGTAGCCCGAGCCCGAGCCCTTCTGCGCCGCGTGCATGCCGATAGCGAGCCGCAGCGCGAGGTGCTGGAGTTCGGCGAGCTGACCATTGACGTGTCGGGGCACAAGGTCATGGTCTCCGGCGAGGAGATAGACCTGACGGCAAGCGAGTTCAAGCTGCTCACCACGCTTTCGCGTTATCCCGGTCGCGTATATTCGCGCATGGAGCTGGTGGAGAAGGTGCTCGGCTACGACTTCGAGGGATATGAGCGCACCATCGACTCCCATGTGAAGAACCTGCGTGCCAAGATAGGCGACAACCCGCGCAACCCGAAGTGGCTGCACACGGTGCACGGTGTTGGGTATCGCTTCGAAGACCCTACGAAGAGCGCACAGTAGCCGTGCGTTGTTCGGCGGAACTTTCGAAGGTTCAGCACGTTTCCATAAGCGGGTAAGGTGGTTCGCCAATGAACTCGGATACCACGTCGGGCGCTGTCGGGCACCACGAAGGCCGTCGCCGGGTCGGTTGGAAGAACCTTTCGTACACCACGCGCGTCACCTTGGCGTTCGCCCTCATCGCGGCCATGACGGCGTTGGTGGCAATTGGCGTCGTGTCGTTCGTGTGGGAACAGCATTTTCAAACGTATACGACCGAGAACATACAGACGCTTACCGACCGAACGGCCGAGCGCATCGCTGCTGTTTGCAAAAGCGAGTTGAGCCGATCTTTCGTCGTCGATTCGTCGGATGAGGCTTCCCAGGTCTCGCCTTCGCAACTTTCCGCAGATCAGCTGAACAGCTTGCTTGCCACGGCTGCTCAAGGCCCTGCGGAGTCGGCTTTGGCTACGACGGGCATCGGCGTTCAGGTGGTGAACAACCAGCTGCCGGAAAAGATAGTGTATGATTCCTCGTGGTCGTTCGACGGCACGGGCGCAACGACGCCCGAAAAATCGCTTGCGCCACGGGAAGGGCAGCGATCGACTTCCAACATAGTGGTCGATGGGCAGATTATCGGCTCCGTGCGCATTTGGGTGCTGGGGTCGGATACCCTTATGCGCCAGCCTGACCAGGAATTTCGCGACAACTCGTATCAGGCCATGCTTTTCGCCACGGTGGTGGCCATCGTGCTGGCTTCTTGCATCGGGTTTCTGTTCGCGCGAAATCTGGTTTCCCCCATCAACCGCATGACCAAAACCGCGCGAGCCATAAAAGAGGGCGACCTTTCCGCTCGCACCGGCCTTGTGGGCGAAGACGAGATCGCGCGTTTAGGCGAGACGTTCGACGAAATGGCCGAATCGGTCGAGAAGGATCGCGAGTTGGAACGGCGCCTTACCACCGATGTTGCCCATGAGCTGCGCACGCCGCTCATGGCTATCCAATCGACGGTGGAAGCTATGGTCGATGGTGTGTTCGCGGCCGATGAGGAACGCTTGGAAACGGTGAATTCCGAGGTGCAGCGCCTAAGCCGGTTGGTGGATGCGCTTCTGAAGCTTTCCCGTTTGGAGAATCGCGCCAATCCTACGAAAGAAGAGCTCGTCGATGTGGGCGATCTTATTTCGGGCATCATCGCCACGCACGAGGCGTTCGTGGCCGATTCGGGTTTGACCTTGGAATACATTGCCGAAAAAGGGGTGCGCGTGCTGGGCGATGCCGACATGATTCGGCAGGCGACGGCGAACCTCATTTCGAACGCGGTGCGTTACACGCCGGAGGGTGGGCGCATTACGGTGCGCGTCGCGAAAGACGACGCGGCGGCTTCCATATCGGTGCGCGACACGGGCATCGGTCTTTCGCCCGAAGAGGCGAAAATGGTGTTCTCGCGGTTCTGGCGTGCCGATGCCGGGCGCAATCGCGAAAGCGGCGGTTTGGGCGTGGGCCTTGCCGTAGTGAAGGAGATAGTGGACAGGCACGGCGGCTGGGTGCAGGTTGAAGGCAGGAAAGGCGAAGGAGCTTGCTTCACCATCCATATTCCGTTGTACGACGAGGCTCGCGTGCGCGCGAAAGAGCGTGCGCAGAAGCAGCAGGCGAAAGCGCAGCAGAAACAGCAGGCCAAACAGGTCGGCGGGCGCAGCGGCAAGATCATACGGCGCGACAGAAGAAAGTAAGCAAAACGAGTAAGCAAGAGCGCAGGCAGACAGGCAAGCAAGCGAAGTAGGCAAGAGAGCGGGCAAATAAAGGAAGTAGGAGCGCAGGTCAAGTACGCTGCGCGGGAATGCGACGGACGGAAAGGAACGAGCGGTAATGGCGGGAATAGGCATCAAACCCGACGCGCAGGGGAAAGTGCGCGATTTGTACGATTTGGGGGATCGTTTGCTTCTGGTGGCATCCGACCGCATTTCGGCGTTCGACTACATTCTGGAAGACGAGATTCCCTACAAGGGGCAGGTGCTCACCCAGCTTTCGTGCTTTTGGTTCGAGCTTTTGGACGGCGTGGTGGAAAACCACCTTATCTCGGCGGACGTTGCCGATTTGCCTGAGAAGTTTCAGCCTTACGCCGATGCGCTGCGTGGTCGGTTCATGCTGGTGAAGAAGGCAAGCATGTTCCCCATCGAGTGCATTGTGCGCGGATATTTGGCAGGCAGTGGCTTGAAAGAGTATCAAGCACGAGGGACGGTGTGCGGCATCGAGCTTCCCGCAGGGCTTGAGAATTCCTCGAAGCTTCCGCGCACGCTGTTCACGCCTTCCACGAAGGCCGAGATAGGCGACCATGACGAGAACATCAGCTTCGAACGTTGCGCGAAGCTGATCGGGCAGGATGCGGCAACCCGGCTGCGCGACCTTTCCGTCGCGGTGTACGAGCGGGCGCGCGACCATGCGGCCGAGCGCGGCATCATCATTGCCGACACGAAGTTCGAGTTCGGCATGTTAGACGGCAAGATTATCTTGGCCGATGAGGTTCTCACGCCCGATTCGTCGCGCTTTTGGCCCGGCAGCGCCTACGAAGTGGGCAAAGACCAGCCCAGCTTCGACAAGCAGTTCGTGCGCGACTGGCTTGCCGCCCATTGGGACAAAACCGGCAACCCGCCCCGCCTTCCCCAAGAGATAATCCAGAAGACCAGCGAGAAGTACATCCAAGCCTACGAGCTTCTGACCGGCAGAAGTTTTGTTCCGGGGGTCTAAGGGTCTCTCGCCAACCTGTGAGATAATGATCGTGTTCGACGGAAGTGAGGGGTGCAGGATATCATGAGCCAACGAAATCCTATGAACGAGCGGTATCAGAACGACGAGCGTCATGGGCAGACGCGCAAAAGCGCGGCGTCGCTGAAGCCGAAGACCAAGGCTGCTGCGAGCGTTCGCGTGCAATCGACGACGAAGACGCCGCAGCAGAAGAAGGCCGAGAAAAAAGTGCAGCGTGCCAAGCAGGCCGAGCTTGACCGCAAATATTACAACCCGCCCACAGCGGAATACAAGCGGCTTCGGAAGATATGGTGGATATGCCTCATAGGCGCCATCGCTTGCACAGCTCTTTCATGGGTGGGGCGCGCGTGGGATCCCGAATGGATCAGCTTTGCGGCTTTGGGCTTGGCATACGTGCTCATCATCGCCGCCTTCTACGTCGATTTCTCCAAGATTCGCAAATGCCGCCGTGCTTATCAGGCTGAAATGATGGCGAAAAAGACCAAGGAGATGCGTGCGGCAGAAAAGCAGCAGAAGGCCGCGGAGCGCGAGGCGGCAGCGCATAAGGACGATGCCGCAGAGGAGCAAAAGCAACAGCCGAAGAAACGTGGCCTGTTCGGCAGCGGCTTCCGTTTGGGCAAAGGCAAGGAGAAGGCTGCCGAAAAGGTCGAGAAAGCCGAGGAGAGCGCGGATTTTCCCGAGGCAGCTTCTGCAGGCAGCGGAAGCACCGCGTTCGAGCGAGCCAAGAAGAGCGCGAACGCAGCCGCCGAGAAAGCTGCGCAAAAAGCTGACGAGAAAGAGTAGCACATGGTTTTGCGCGTCTTTGTTGAGAAGAAACCCGGCTTCGACGGGCAAGCCCGGCAGCTTCTGCGCGAACTGCGCGACATCTTGGGCATACGGGCACTTACGGGCTTGCGCTTGCTCAATCGCTACGATGCGGAGGGCATGAGCGAGGAGCTGTTTGCGCAGTGCGTGCCTACGGTGTTCAGCGAGCCACAGTCGGATGTGGCGACGTTTGCGGCACCTGAAGCGCACGGGGCACGGGTGTTCGCGGTGGAGTATCTGCCGGGGCAGTTCGACCAGCGGGCCGATTCCGCAAGCGAGTGCATCCAGCTTATCAGCCAAGGCGAGCGACCGTGCGTGCGAAGCGCGAAGGTGTATCTTCTTCTGGGTGAGCTTACCGATGCCGACGTGGCGGCGGTCAAGCGCTACGTCATCAACCCCGTCGAGGCACGCGAGGCGTCGCTTGATCTGCCCGCCACGCTCGCCGCCGCTCAGCCTGTTCCAAAGCCCGTGGAAGTGATAGAGGGCTTTCGCACGCTGGACGAAGAGGAGCTTGCGGCGTTCGTCCGTGCGCGCGGGCTTGCCATGGACGTGGCCGACATTGCATTCTGCCAGCGCTATTTCGCCGAAGAGGAGAAGCGCGATCCCACCATCACGGAAATCAAGATGATCGAAACCTATTGGTCCGACCACTGTCGTCACACCACGTTCGGCACCGAGCTCGTCGATGTGCAGATAGACGACGCGGCAGTGCGCGCGGCGTTCGAGCGCTACGTGGAAATGCGCCATGAGCTGGGTCGCGACGAGAAACCGGTGTGCCTTATGGACATGGGTACCATAGGCGCGCGCTACCTGAAAGCGAAAGGCGTGCTTACCGGGCTTGACGAATCGGAAGAGGTCAACGCCTGCACGGTGAAGTGCAAGGTCGATGTGAACGGGGAAGAGCAGGACTGGCTGTACCTGTTCAAGAACGAGACGCACAACCACCCCACCGAGATAGAACCGTTCGGCGGCGCGGCAACGTGTCTGGGCGGGGCTATCCGCGACCCCCTTTCGGGGCGCAGCTACGTATACCAGGCTATGCGCGTGACGGGTGCGGGCGACCCCACCGTACCGGTTGACGAAACGCTGCCGGGCAAGCTTCCGCAACGCAAGCTCGTGACCACGGCGGCGGCGGGCTATTCTTCCTACGGAAACCAAATTGGCTTGGCAACGGGGCAAGTAAGCGAGCTGTATCATCCGGGCTACGTGGCCAAGCACATGGAGATCGGCGCTGTGGTGGCGGC
>JAEYEL010000032.1 GCA_023403475.1 Actinomycetes bacterium | reverse complement strand
TCCAGGGGCCGGTCTCGGTGAGCTTTATGCCGTACTCGCCCTCGGCAAGCCCCAGCTCCTTCTTGCACGCCACCTCGCAGCTGTGGCAGCCCGTGCAGTACTCGGTGTTGATAAGAATGCCTTTCATGAAATACGCTCCTTCACATGGCTCGAACTCTTCTCGCGTTCGGGAATGCGGCGGACGCACGAAGACAATCTGCCGCATGCGGTTACGCTAAGATTGAACCTTTTCGCCAGTCTTCAGGTCAGTGTGTTCGCCTGTTGCCGGGTCTATTAGCTGGTTAGCCATTACGTCGTAGTCCATCCCAGCAGCCATGGCGGCATGGAAGCGGTCTATCTCGTCTTGACGCGGAGACTCGGCCTTCTTGTACCAAGGGAAATTGCCCGTTTCGGCAATTTGCTGGTAAGGCATGATGTCTTCCTCTTTGACGGGGTATATCTTGCAAATCATCCCCTTGATAGGGCTTCCCACGCCACCTTGCCCGCACAAAAACGCCCGTGTACAGTTATACGGGTTCGATTCGAACGTTCCGAACAGATACGGTGCTGCGCCCTCTGTTTCAGGGAACCACCAGCCGTGCTCTGCGTGCACGGTCTTCTCGTTGACCTGTGGCGTCACTTTCGCCACCTGCTTGAAACGGCCATGATCGTTTTCTATCCATATCCATTGGCCGTCTTTAATGCCGTACTTCTCGGCCGTCTTCGGGTTGACCATGCACAGCGGCTGAGGATGAAGCTCGCGCATTGTTTCGAGCTGGCGATGCTCGCTGTGGAAGAACTCGAAGGAACGGCCGCCGCAAGTGAGAATGAGCGGATATTCCTCCATAAGCTCGGGCGTCGAAATGGGGCCGTAGGGAGGTTCGGTATGGAACGGTGTTGTGGACAAACCCCAATACTGATAGAGCAAGGGAGCCAGTTCTAGACGTCCGGAAGGGGTTCCGTAACCAATGGATCCATCCTCGCGGAACATGCCCTTTTCTGCTTTATGATACGTCGCGTTGAACTCGTCGTAGGCGTGACCGAGCATGCTGGGGTCTTTCACCAGCTCTTCCCAACTCGGCGTGAAGAGCGTTTTTCCCGAGTTCTTCGCGCTGCCCTGATCGGTCGCCTCAGTTGTAGCCGAAAACGATCCGGTGCCGTCATGAAGATACCAGTTCAGGAAATCGATGTCGGTCTTGATGCCTAGGGCATCGAACGCCTCGGGGTTCAGGCGGCGACCCATTTCCACGATGATCTGCTCGTCAGATTTCGCCTCGTAGTAGTCGGTCACTTTCACCATGGCTCGCGCAGGCGTCCACCAAGTACGCGCCGAATTGCGCTCGGCGCTCATGGCAACGGGAAGCAAAATATCCGCAACGGCAACCGAGGTCGGCGTGATGTACGGATCGGCGTTCACGACGAAAGGAATCTTTTTCATCGCCTCGAGAACGCGCGGAGCGTCCATGCCAGGGCAGGAAATAGTATTCGACGACTGGATCCACATCATTTTGATGGGATAGGGGAATCCGTCTTCAATGGCCTGCAGCAAGCCATCTGAAGAGGCGTGGGCAACAAAGTCTCCGCCTTCTATCGACAAGGCGAAGTTGTTGTTGAGCTTTTTCGCCCTCCATTCGGGAGGGGTGAAGTTTTCGCCCGAAGCGTAACCCGCGTTGCATTCGAACGCGTTGTGCACCAAAATGTTGCCGCCAGGCACATCGACGTTTCCGCACAAAGCCATAAGATCGCACCCGGCAAGGCACAGAGCCATAGCGGAAAGCTGCTGGTCAAACGCAAGACCCCATTGTATGGCACCAGGATTCGCACTTGCGTACAAGCGAGCAGAACCGCGAATGTCGTCGGCATCAAGGTCGCAAATTTCCGCAGCCCATTCCGGCGTCATGTCCTTGACAGCCTCCGAAAGCTCATCGAAGCCCGCACACCACGAAGCCACGTAATCGGCGTCGTAGAGTTTCTCGGAGACAATGACGTTCAGCCAAGCGCAGGCAAGCGCCGCGTCGGTGCCGGGACGGATCTGCAAGAAGTACTCGGCGCGGGCACCCCACCAAGTTAGGCGCGGGTCGATGGAGATGATCTTCGTGCCCATCTGCACGCACTGCACCAGCCAATGACCCACGTATCCGTCGGCGTTCGACGCAAGCGGCTCGTTGCCCCACACTACCAGCACTTCGGGGGGCACCCATTCGGCATTGTTGTATCTATCAGCATGCGCTTGCGAGGCGTCGACCACCGTGAAATCGCCGAACGGGGCTATGCACCCGCAAACGCGGGGCATGTAGCAGGAAAAACCCGTGAACGCGAACGTCGAGACGTTCGGGGTCTTAAGCGCCACCTGATAGAAGAACGGCAACTGCCAGTTGATGTTGCGCCCCGTGCCGTGTACACCGATGATCGCGTTGCCTCCATCGGTGGCCCAGATTTCGCGAACCTTGGCCTCTATCTCGTCGTAAGCCTCTTCCCACGTGATGCGCTCCCACTTGTTCTCGCCTCGTTCGCCCACGCGGCGCATAGGATACTTCAAGCGATCAGAATTGTTCACCGATTCATCAAGCGTGAGGCACTTGATGCACAGCTTACCATTCGCGCAAGGATCCAAAGGGTCGCCTTCAACACGCTCGACCTTACCGTCCTTCGTGTAAATGAGAATGCCGCATGATGTATGGCAGCCTGGAGGCGAGTAATGATAGGTACGCGTTACCGTATACCCGTCCTCTTCCCATTGCCATTCCCCCTCGTGATAGGCTTTGCGATCAATGCCTTCGAGGAACTCTTGATAGTCAGCCACGTCTCCTCCTTCTCGTCTTCGTCTCACTGCAAAAACGGATTGGAACGCAGGCTCCAATCCGGCAGTGCACCTGAGTGGAACAACGAGACCAAGGTAGGGCGTAGAGGAGTTTTTAACATCGAACTATCGAAACAAACCGCTTGGTCTGTCTCATACTTTTTCTCCTATATTTAAGTTTTTCCTGATAGGACAATCAAAAAACAAAGGAGAGCGCATCTATAAAACTTTCGAGATCGCAGGGTCAAGCAAAGAAACGCTTAGTCTTTCGGCAAATCAACCTGCTCTATAAGAGTCATGAGCTCTTTGCGAGAATGAATTCCTATCTTTCTATAGATACTGTATACATGACTTTTCACCGTGCTTTGGGAAACGTAGAGCTTCGACTGAATGAATTCGTTGTCGTGGCCTTTAGCCAAGTAGCGAAGAATCTCATGCTCGCGCTGCGTCAAGCCGCTGCGCTGCGCAAGCACGTCGCACTTCTTCATCCAGCGACCCTTCTTCGTATCGGCAGCAGCTTCCCCGTTTTCGGAAAGCGATGGATACCGGTTCTTGTAAAAGAACGTCGCGAGCACTATAAGAATTGCAACCATGATGAACAGAGCCGAAATGGGCGCCAAACCCGACTGCCCGAACGG
This sequence comes from Actinomycetes bacterium, assembly GCA_023403475.1. Taxonomy (GTDB): domain Bacteria; phylum Actinomycetota; class Coriobacteriia; order Coriobacteriales; family Eggerthellaceae; genus CAJFUR01. The sequence goes on along the minus strand of JAEYEL010000032.1, from coordinate 14,693 downwards.
ACCAAAGGCAAAGAAGCCAAATAGATAGCCGAAAAGAAGACCGATTGCATTCCCTATCCGCGAAGAGGCGAAGTACCGTACAGGAGAAAGCTTGAACAGATAGACATTCTCTGCAACAGCTCCCATGTTAGTTATAAACTGCATCGTGAAAACAACAGAAAGGATGGCGCAGCCCACCAAACAGCCGATTTCTCCGAAAAAGGGAATGGGCAAAAATCCAAGCACGACACACGGAAGAAAGAAACGCAGCTGCGCTTCCTCACTCGATACGATTCCTTTTCTACAAATATCGACAACCATAACGACAGCGGCGGCAATAGCCGTGAAACCCAAGGCGGCGCGCGCCCATTCGAAAGAGATGGCCAGAGAAGAGCAATACACCACAAACCCGATGCAAATCGAGTTTCCAACCGCCGCAGCGCTCGACTTCAGCGAAGATTTGTTGCGCTCTTTCGATTCAGCTGCGCGAACCACCAAAACATGAGGGCGGGCAAGATAATGCGTTCGCAGATGAAGTGCGGCAGACATAATCACCATCACACAAAGAACGACCAATCTAACAGGTTCGGGGAAGTAAAGAAGACTCACCGTCATAAGCATTCCGCACACAAAGCTTACCGAAAGGAAGAATATAAGCTTTCTATGGCTTAAGGATGACAAAAAGGGCGCTGAAAGCAAGAAAAGCGAGCCACATCCTATGCCAGCAAATACCCAGGCGCCCATCTTCCATGCGAAAGGCAGTCCAATTACATTTGCCACCGCAGGCGACGCAAACAGCAACGATAGGGCGGCAAACACATACGACCCGATTTTCGTAGAAAAGGCATCAGAGAGCAGCCAGAAAGCAAGCAGCGCACAAACAAAAGCAACGATGAAGGCTACGGTGAACCATGTTTGAACAATCACCCCGGCAAATCCTTCATGCAAGGAAGGCCCGGTTCCCACGAGAGCGGTCAATGCCAAGGCAAGATACAGCGCATAGCCGAACATTCCGCAAAAGTAGTAAGAATACGACTGCCAAGGATCCTTTGCGTCACCTGATACAGGTGCCGTTAAAAAGGCCAATTCGTCGCTGACGCTGCGATCCGCTCGATCATCCCCGTTATATCTTAGTCCCGCCCCGAAAGACGAACTCGGGTGTTCCGCCATGTTCAAGCACCCCCTGTAGAACAAATATCATTATTTGTCATAAGGGGTCATATATGACCCCTACTTAATTGTAGCAGCAGATACGCTAGATATATGGTAGAAACTACGCGAACATTAATTGGCAAGCAGATACGAACCCTTCGTGAAAAGAAAGGGCTCACGCTCAATCAGCTCGCCCTTATGATAGGAACCGAAAGATCCTATTTGGGAAAAATCGAAGCAGGAAGAGTAAATACGAGCATAGACAAGATTGAACGCATAGCTAAAGGGCTCGACATGACCCTCTTTGACTTTTTCTACACCTTCCGCGACAAATAAAGGCAAGCGAAAAAAGGGGGGCACGATTCCAACGAGCCGCGCCTCCTCCTAACGAGCGCCCATATGAGCGCCTATCTCACTCAGACCTTCCTTTCGCAGCCTTCTTTGCAGATTGTCCACAAACATGAACGTGCAACCCATCACAAGATCGCAAGAGTCGCAGACGTCCTGCTGCGCCAGGGGAAGGCTACGGCTTGTTAGTTCAGTACTCCGTCACGCGCTTTTTCCGGGCGGTGCGTCGGGAAGGCGCACCGACTCGAACTTCCTCCCGCCGCATTCGGGGCAGTTTGCGGCGCCTACGGGAACGGGTGCCTTGCAGGCGGCGCACACAATGGCCGCGCGCGCCGAGTACATGCCGCACTTGTTGCAATGAACGCAAGGATAGCAGGCCACGTTCTGTCCTTTCTCATCCGAGTTCCAGCCGAACATCCCACGGGCGGCACTATAGCGCATCGGGAGCCGCACGGCATGCGCCTAAAAGGCCTATTCCCCGCGCAGGCGTCATACGATGCGTTCCATATCGCCGAAAACCTGACCATACGGCACGGCGCACGGCAGCGCCTAGAGCAAAAAGAAGGGCCGCAGCCTGCTCGGTTGCGACCCTTCGGCTCCTTTGGGAAGGAGTGCGCCTATTCAGCCTTCTCCTCGACTTTCAAAGCAGCTTCGGGTGCCTTCGCATCTTTGCCTTCCGCTGAATTATCGGTGGCTTCCGCACCTTCGGCTTTCGCCTCAGCAGGTTTTGCGGCTTCCTCGACCTTCGCGGCTTCCTCGCCCTTCGCGGACTCTTCAGTCTTCGCGACCTGGGCTTTCGGATCCACCACGTTCACCGTTGCATGTTCCACAAGCCACTTGTTCGCCTTCAGGCGTTCGGCGGTCTCGCGCAATGCGAAGCCGCGACCGTTCTGCTCCATCTGCTGGCGCACCATCTTGGGGTTTTGCTGCGGATTCATAGCACGGCAGGCGGCCGTTATATCCTCGTCGGAAAGAACCATCTTCTCGTGGCGGAACAGTGCGTCAAGTGCATAGCCCTGAATGAGCATCTCGCGCGTCTGCATCATCATCATCATGCTGAACTGCTGCTGGCCACCCTGCTGCTCCACGAACTGCTCGTAGGTCATGCCCTGCTGCTGCAAACTCATACGCAGGTTGTTCATGAGATTCTGCTGCATCGACTCGTACACCTCGTCGGCAATGCGCCCTTGGAAGCGGCGCGCAAGCTCGCTTGCCGCCACCTGGCGTACGTAGTCGTCGTATTGTTGCTTGCCTTGGCGCGACATCTGATCCATCATGCTTCCGCGCAGCGCCGCCATATCCCTGAACAGGGGCATGTTCTTGGCAACCCATTCGTCGTTGATGACGGGAATGACCTTTTTCTGGATCTCCTTCACCGTTGCCGTGCACTCCACGGTTTCGGTGGTTTCGTTACCGTCGTCGTCAAGGCCTGGGCCTTCGAACGTGAACGTCTTGGTCTCGCCGGGCTTCATGCCGATAATGTTCTCGTCGAATCCGTCGGGCATGAAACCGCCGCCGGTAGTATAAGTACGCCCTTCGGTGGAAAGGCCTTCCATCTTCTTGCCGTTCTCATAGCACTCAAGAGCCACCATACAGCTGTCGCCCTTCTCGACCGGGCGCGGATCATCGGCCACATATTCGGCATATTGTTCGGCCATTTGGGAAATCTGCTGGTCTATTAGGCTTTCGTCAACCTCGAACGGAGGAACGGTAATGGTCACCGGATCGTAGGACGAAAGCTCGTAGTCGGGCTTGGGCGCCACAGTCAGCTTGAACTTGAACTCGTGGCCGCGTTTCATGGCAGATTGGGCCTGCGGCTTGGGCGGATACGCGGGAATGATGTTCTTCTTGTCAATGGCGAACGGCACCAGCGCCTCGAGCGCCTGCGACTCCACGATGGAGTCCAAGTCCTTCACGCCCATTTTCTCCTCGGCGATCTGCGCTATGGTCTTGTCCTTTTCCGGATGCAGACCCATTTGCTGCGCGAACGCTATGCTCGCCTGATGCAGCGCGCGATTCACTTCCTCTGCGGTGGCCACAGCCTCAAGCTGCAGCTTGCCGTCCTCGAGCTTTTTTTTCGTTACCTTCATACCGAATGCGTCTCCTTCATGCCGACGTCTGTTCGAGTCATTCCAGGAGGAAGAGGGAACGCCGCCCCGCACTTCTCGCAACGCTCCGCTTTCGCGCCGTTCACATGCCCGCAGTATATGCAGGTTCCCGGCTGCACTTCGCGACCGCATCTATTGCAATGAGTGCACGGGTAGCACACCGAATCTTCCTCCTTGGTCTCGTCAAGTGATCATTGTAACGCACATCTTCGACAAGTGCGGAAAAACGTTGGCAATCGAGGGCAATCACGCGAGAAAGCAAGCGAGCAAGGGCGCGAAAAAGAGAGAACGTAGTCGCGCAAAAGGACGAAGGCGCAGGAAGGCTGATTAAACGAGAGCCATCGACCAGCAATCTATTTGCTGCCGGGAGCTTTAGGCACACCCGGAGCACTCGGAGCGCCGGGAGCGCCGGGAGCTTTCGGGGCGCCGGGTGCCCCGGGTGCTCCCGGTGCGCCAGGTGCTCCGGGTGCGCCAGGCATGCCGGGCATAGCCGGACCGGAGGGAAGCTCGGCACCGCACTGGGGGCACACCGTTTCGGCCGCACCCGCCTTCGCGCCGCACTTCGGGCACGTCTTGTCGATTTCAACAGCCGCTGGTCTAAAACACATAATGGTTCCTTTCTTGGTAAGATCGATTGGCCACTTCGTGGCGCAACCTTACCCCCAACAAGGCCCTCTCGCATCCGCCAATATCTCCTAAATGGAGTAAATCAAGTAATACCTATAGACTGATTCGCATAATCCACCTTATGGACCATGCCTTTTACCTGCGATTTCAAAGAAGCCTTCGGAAAGGACGGGGATCTGGAGATCGAAAGCGAGAGTCGGAAGTTTAGGATCCGTGGCTCCATAGGCCGCGAGCCAAAGGTCGCGAGCCAAAGGCCGCGAGGCAAGGCCTCTGGGACAAAGACTACTCGTTCGACTTCAGGCTTTCCACCATGTTCACATGCGCCAGCTTTTTGCGCATGGCGAACATTACGAACGCCGCGAACAGAAGCGTCAACAGAAACGCCAGCATGAAGCTTTCCGCGTGAATCTCGCGCCCGAACATGACCTGATCCACTTCCGCCGACACCACCACGAACGTTTCCATAAACACGCCGAGTACCAAACCGGCCAAACTTCCCGCAATCGAAAGCAGCAGGATCTCACGGTAAATGTAGGCGTCGACTTCGCGCGGCGTGAAGCCGAGCACTTTGAGCGTGGCTATCTCGCGTACGCGTTCGGTAATATTGATGTTCGTCAGGTTGTACAACACAATGAACGCAAGCGCCGCCGCAGCCACGACCAGCACCACCACTATCATGTTCACGCTCGAGAGCATCGATTCGTAGGTGTCTATGGTCTCGTCGTTGTAGGTGACGGTTTTCACGGCACCCGTAGCGCTCAACTCGTCGTTGAATTCTGCGCGCGCCTGCGCATCGGTGGTGGTTATCGCGAATACGCACGTGTATTCCGGCGCTTGTTCCCACGAGTCCTCGTACGCCTCAGGGCCTATGAACACGTAGTTGTAGATATAGTTCTCAACGATGCCCGTCACCGCAAGCTCGTGCACTTCCCCCGTCGGGTTCCCTATGGCATCCTGATCGCGCAGGGAAATGACGTCGCCCACCTGAACGCCAAGGCGAGCTGCCACCTTTTCGGCCAAAATCACGCCGTTTGGAGCGAACGCCACCGGCTCATGACCTACCCGCGTGCGCAACGTGAAGAAATTCCCGAAATCGGACGTGTTCTGCGGCACCACCACCTGCATGCGCACATCGTCATCGGAACCTGCCTCATCGGAACCTGCCGCCGTCATGTTTTCTTTCATGACGTGCGTCTGCCCCGAAACGTAGCGAGCATCGTCCAGCAGCTCGTCAAGCCGCTCTTCTTCCTGCTCGTCGGCTTCCCCATCGGTCACAACAGTGGTGTTGTAAAGCGTTATCTGGCCGAACTGCTTGTCTATAATGTCGTTGATGGCATTGGAAAGCCCCAGCCCCGTCAGCAGAAGCGCCGTGCAGCCCGCAATGCCCACCACCGTCATGACGAAACGTTTCTTGTAGCGGAACAGGTTGCGAAACGTCACCTTCCACGAAAACGAAAGCCTTCTCCAAAGCGGGCGAACGCGTTCGAGCAGTATGCGCTTGCCCGCTTTCGGAGCACGCGGGAGCATGAGCTGGGCAGGCGTTTCCCGCAACGTGGCATAGGCGGCCGCCCACGTGGCGGCAAGCGTTACGCCTACGCCCATGCCGGCAGCCAAACCCGCAAGCCCCCAGTCGATGGGACGCAGCCCTTGCGGCACGAAGTAGATGATGGCATATGCCTTCTGGATGATCACCGGCAGCACCTGAGAGAGCACGGTGATGCCCACAACGGCGCCCGCTCCACTTGCCGCAAGCGCATACAGCAGATACTTCGAAGCGATGCGGCGGCGCGTGTAGCCCAACGCCTTGTACGTGCCGATGAGCACACGCTCCTCTTCCACCATGCGCGTCATGGTAGTAAGCGCCACGAGCGCCGCCACGAGGAAGAATATGAAGGGGAACACCGAAGCGATGCTGTCTACCCTATCGGCATCGGCATCGAAGCTGGTCACGCCATAGTTCGACGAGCGGTCGAGAACGTAGTACGTGGGGTCTTCCATATCGTTTACGCTCTGCTGCGCGTCTTCGAGCTGCTGCTTCGCTTCCGCAAGCTGGGCATCGGCTTCCGCTCGCGCCGCTTCGTAATCTGCAAGACCCGCCTCGTAGTCCGCAAGACCTGCCTCGTAGTCCGCCTTGCCCCGTTCAAGCTGGGCGCGCCCCTCTTCCAATTGCCCGGCCGCACCCGCAAGACGCTGTTGTGCGGAAGCCATTTGGGAATCGGCGTCCGCCCGCGCAGCGGCGAACGCCTCGCGCTGCTGCTGCAATTCGACCGCACCCGCATCGTAGGCTGCTTTCCCCTCTTCGTAGGCCGAACGCAGCGCATCGGGTGCAGCTTCACCTTGCGCGTCGAGCGCCGCTTTGAGCTGCGCAAGCCGGGAGGCGGACTCGTCAAGTTCCGCCTGAGCTTCCGCAAGCTGCCGCTCGGCGGCGGAGAAACGCACCTGTGCGCTTTCCTTCTGCGCGGCAAGTTCCGAGGTGCCAAAGTCGTATTCGTCTTGACCCTGCGCAAGCTCGCGCTCGGTGTCAGCAATGGCGGAAGCCGCGTCGTCGAGCTGCTGCTTCGCTTCGGCAAGCTGCTGTTTCGCTTCGGCAAGCTCGCGCTCGGTGTCGGCTTTCCGGCTCTCGTATTCCGCACGCTTGCCATCAAGCGCGGCCTGCGCTGCGCCGCGCAGTTCGTCGCCCCGCGCCCGCTCGCGCGCAGGAGCTATGGCCTTTACGGCATCCATCACGCTTTCCACACGCTCATCGTATGCCGCGCTAGAATAGAACTTTCCCGCAGCGCCCTTCACCGTTACGAACGCATCGGTATAGGGAAGATCGGGCGAAAAATCGGTTTCGGGAACGTACATGAACTGCTGGATGTTTCCGCTGCCCAAAGACGTGGTTCCCATATTCGACGAGGTTGCGTAATATGACGAGCTCACCAGCCCCGTCACCGTGTAGGTGCGCGTAGTCAACGTGTCGTCCACATCGCGCAAGCCCTCCGTCACGGTCACGGTATCGCCCACGGAAAGCGGCGTCGCCATAACCACGTTGCCCGACATCACGCACTCGCCTTCGCGCTCAGGCCATGAGCCCTCCATCAGAACGAGCCTGTTCAGATAGCTCGGGTCGTCCGATTCAACGTTCACCCCGTCATCGCAGCTGCTCGCCGTCGCAGCGAACGGCAGCGAATGAACGCGCGTGGCGTACTGCTCGCCGTTCACCGTTGCAAGCACGTCGGTCTCGTAGGCGCCCATAACCTCTTCCACGCCTTCAACAGAGCGCAGCACGTCCAGATCGCCGTCGGCAAGGCCAAGCGTGGAAAGCACGCGCATATCCATGAGCGACGTTCCGTCGTAGAACAGATCGGCCGAAAGCTTCATATCGGGCGCCGTCGTGCGCAAGCCCGCGTAGAAGCCGGCTCCCAAAGCCACGATTCCCGCTATAGCGAGAAACCGCCCGAGCGAACGGGTCGCAGCCCGAAGAACATCCTTGCTAAACGCGCTTTTCAAACCCGCACCGCCTCATGCGTCTCTCGCACAGACCCTGCAAGCGCACGTTCGCTCAAACGCTCGCCTAAGAATGCGCAATCCAGAGAAACGTGCTTCTCGAAGTTTTTGGTGAAATCGGAGTACTTATGTATGGACGTTTCGCCGAAATCCATGCATAAGTACCCTGATTCAGCCACTTTTTCACCGTAACCCGTGCATAAGTGCCCCGATTTCACCAAAATGTTCCTCATCCCGCCTACCACTCCAACACGTCGGCGGAAAGCGGGTGCGCGTTCGCCTCGACGCTGGCCGCACGACCTTCGCGAATGTGCACTACGCGGTCGGCAATAGCGGTGAACGCGGAATTGTGGGTGATGAGCACGACCGTTTTGCCCGTCGTGCGGCAGGTCTCCTGCAAAAGCCCCAGAATGGACTTGCCCGTCCGATAATCGAGCGCACCGGTAGGCTCGTCGGCCAAGAGCAGCTTCGGGTTCTTCGCAAGTGCGCGCGCAATTGCCACGCGCTGCTGTTCGCCGCCCGAAAGCTGCGCGGGAAAGTTGTCCAAGCGGTGGCCTAAGCCCACTTGGCGCAACGTTTCGGCGGCATCGAGCGGCTCCTTGCAGATCTGACTTGCCAGCTCAACGTTTTCAAGCGCCGTGAGGTTCTGCACCAAATTGTAGAACTGGAACACGAAGCCGATTTCGTAGCGCCGGTAATAGGTGAGCTCCTTTTCGGAATAGGCGCTCACGTCGCGTCCGTCAAGCAGAATGGAGCCGGACGTTGGCACGTCCATGCCGCCGAGCATGTTCAGAAGAGTGGTCTTGCCCGCGCCGGAAGGCCCCACGACCACCACGAACTCGCCGCGCTCAATGGAAAACGTCATGCCGTCGACGGCGGCCACTTCCACCTCGCCCATCGCATACACCTTGCGCACGTCACGAAACTCCACGAACGCCACGGCACGCTCCCTTCGCCGCCCCTTTTCACACTCAACGCGCCACGATACACCAACCTCAGCTCTTATGCCAGAGAATCAACCGAACGCACAGGGTGGTATACCGCTTCGTGCCGTAGCGCTTGTAAGCCGCGCCATCAGGGCGCCATCCGGGTGCCGGAGATGCCATCAGGGTGCCAAAGGGACACGCCTAATAGGGTGCCGAAGGGGCACGCCTAGTGGCGCGCAGCCTCGGCCCGACATCGGAAAAAGCGTTTCCGGCCATAAAAGAGCCTCCCGTTTCTCGTGTTCAAGAAATGGGAGGCGATTCAATTTCGGCGGGCGCTTTCGTTTTCGATAGCCGGACGCTTCGATGCTTCTAGCTTGCGAAAAGCTCTATCGTGTCGCCTTCTTTGAGGGTGACCATGGCTTTCTTCCACGTGCGGGTGCGACCGAGCTGGGCACGCACGCGCTTGGGCTTCGATTTCACGTTGAGGGTGTTCACCTTGACCACCGATACGTTAAAGATTGCCTCCACGGCCTGGCGAATCTCTATCTTGTTGGCGTCTTTGGCCACCTCGAACGTGTAGGTGTTCTTCTCCATCATATCGTAGCTGTGCTCCGTCACGACAGGACGGATGATGATTTCGCGGGGATCCTTCATTATGCAAGCACCTCCTCGATATGCGCGAGAACCGACTCGACAACAACCAGCATCTTGTTGTCGATAAGCTCGTAGGTGTTAATTTCCGAAACCGGAATGACGTTCACCTTGGGAATGTTGCGGAACGAAAGGTAGGCGTCAATGTCGTCGTCCTTCACGACCAGCGTGATGCGACGATCCTCAAGCCCCCACGCCTTCAGCATGGCCACGGCGTCTTTCGTGCGCGGCTTCTCGAAATCGAAATCGGAAACCACGAGCAGCTCGCCGTCGGCCAGCTTCGCCGAAAGAGCCGAGCGCATGGCCAGCTTCACTTCCTTGCGGTTGATCTTGATGTCGTAGGAACGCGGATGCGGTCCGAACACCACGCCGCCACCAGCCCATTGAGGCGCGCGAATGGTGCCCTGACGGGCACGGCCGGTGCCCTTCTGGCGCCACGGCTTCTTGCCGCCGCCGCGAACCTGCCCGCGCGTGCGCGTGCTGTGCGTGCCTTGGCGCCACGAGTTACGTTGGGCGCGCACCGCCAAATGCATGACGGGAACGTTCGGCTCGATGCCGAACACGGAAGAGGAAAGCTCGGCGGTGCCGGCCTTCTTCCCCTTTCCGTCTTTAATGTCGATAGTTGCCATAATCTATGCAGCTCCTTGCTTATCTGTGATCTTTACGCCATGCGCACGCGCACGATGCCGTTTTTCGCACCAGGCACCGCACCTTTAACCAGAATGAGGTTCTGGTCCTCGTCGATGCGAATCACTTCCAAATTCCTCACGGTCACGCGATCGCAGCCCATGTGGCCGGGAAGCTTGAGTCCCTTGAACACGCGCGAAGGCGTGGCGCACTGGCCAACCGAACCGGGAGCGCGATGAAAGTGCGCGCCGTGACCGCCAGGGCCGCCGCGGAATCCCCAGCGCTTCATAACGCCGGCGAAACCCTTGCCTTTGGACGTGCCCGTCACGTCGACCTTCTTGATGTCGGCGAAGGCGGCAACCGTCTGGGTGTCGCCCACCTTGTATTCGCCGGCGTTGTCCACGCGAACCTCGCGCAGATAGCGCACAGGCTCGGTGCCCTGCTTGGCGAAATGGCCCGCCATGGGCTTGTTCACGCGGCGGGGCTTGATGTAGCCGAAGCCCATCTGCACCGCTTCGTAGCCGTCGGTTTCCTTAGTCTTTACCTGGCACACCTTGTTCGGCTCGGCCTTGATCACCGTCACGGGAATGAGCGTGTCGTTTTCCGACCAAACCTGGGTCATGCCCACTTTTTTACCGAAAATAGCGTTAATCATTGCTCGCATACCCCCTTACAGCTTGATCTCGATGTCAACGCCGGCGGGGAGATCGAGACGCATCAGGGAATCGACCGTGTTGGGGGTCGGCTCCAGAATGTCGATGAGGCGCTTGTGCGTGCGCATCTCGAACTGCTCGCGCGAGTCCTTGTTGACGTGCGGCGAACGGATGACGCAGTACATGTTGCGCTCCGTAGGCAGCGGAATGGGACCGGATACTTTGGCACCCGTCTTTTGGGCGGTATCGACGATGAGCTTGGTGGACTGATCCACAATCTCATGATCGTACCCCTTCAAGCGGATGCGAATCTTTTGATTAGCCACTTACCTTACCTCCGTTAAGCTTGCTTGGCGAGCGCGCCTACGCGCCGGCGCCGGCCTTGCTGATAATTTCTTCTGCCACGTTCTTGGGCACCGGCTCGTAAGAGTCGAACTGCATGGTGTACACAGCGCGACCCTGCGTGCCGCTGCGCAGGTCGGTAGCATAGCCGAACATGTTGCCCAAAGGAACCTTCGCCTGAATGGCCACCGCGTTGCCGCGCTGCTCCTGGCCTTGGATCAGGCCGCGGCGGCTGGGGATGTCGCCCATGACGAAGCCCGTGTACTCTTCGGGAGTTTCCACCTCAACGGCCATGACCGGCTCCAGAATAACAGGGTTCGACTTCTTGAGCGCGTCTTTAATGGCCATAGAGCCCGCCACCTTGAACGCCGCCTCAGAAGAGTCCACTTCGTGGTAGGAGCCGTCCACCAGTTCCACGCGCACGTCCTCCACGGGGTACCCCGCCAGCACGCCGGAGTTCAGCGCTTCCTGGATGCCCTTGTCAATGGAGGGAATGTATTCTTTGGGAACCACGCCGCCCACGATCTTGTTCTCGAACTCGTAGCCCTTGCCCGGCTCCTGCGGATACATGTTGATGACCGCATGCCCGTACTGGCCGCGACCGCCGGTCTGACGAACGAACTTGCCCTCGGCGCCCAGCACTTCGTGACCGGGGCGCTCGCGGTAGGCGACCTGCGGCTTGCCCACGTTGGCCTCCACCTTGAACTCGCGCAGCAAACGGTCGATGATGATCTCCAAGTGAAGCTCGCCCATGCCGGCGATGATGGTCTGGCCGGTCTCGTGGTTCGTGGAAACGCGGAACGTGGGGTCTTCCTCGGCCAGCTTCTGCAGGGCGATAGACATCTTGTCCTGCTCGGCCTTCGTCTTCGGCTCCACGGCGATGTCGATAACCGGGTCGGCGAACTCCATGGATTCCAGAATGACGGGATGGGACTCGTCGCACAGCGTGTCGCCCGTGGAGGTGTCCTTCAGACCGACGACGGCGACGATATCGCCCGCCGAGCAGGAATCGATATCGACGCGCTGGTTCGAGTGCATCTGCAGCAAACGCCCGATGCGCTCCTTTTTGTCCTTCGAGGCGTTCATCACGTACGACCCGGAATCCAGCTTGCCGGAATACACGCGCAGATAAGTGAGCTTGCCCACGTAGGGGTCGGTCATGATCTTGAACGCCAGCGCGGAAAACGGCGCCTTCGGGTCGGAAGGGCGCTCGTCTTCCTCGCCCGTGTCGGGGTTTACGCCCTTGATGGGCGGGACGTCAACCGGGGAAGGCATGTAGTCCACCACGCCGTCGAGCATTTCCTGCACGCCCTTGTTCTTGTAGGAAGAGCCCACGAACACCGGGTGCAGCTTGCAGGCGATAGTTCCCTTGCGGATGGCGGCCTTCAGCTCCTCGACCGACACTTCCTCTTCCATGAGCACCTTTTCCATAAGGTCGTCGTCGCAGTCGGCGGCGGCCTCCAGAAGCTCCTGATGGCGAAGCTCGGCCTCTCCCTTGAACTCTTCGGGAATGGCGTCCATAGGCTCGGGGTAGGTCATGCCCTTGTCGTCGGCCTTGAAGTCCCATGCGGTCATGGTCACAAGGTCGATGACACCCCAGAAACCGTCTTCGGCGCCCATGGGCAGCTGCACGGCCACGGCCGGCGCGCCCAAGCGGTCCTTCATGGTCTGGATGGCATGGAAGAAGTCGGCGCCTACGCGGTCGTACTTGTTGATGTAGGCGATGCGGGGAACGCCGTAGCGGCTCGCCTGGCGCCACACGGTTTCCGACTGGGGCTGCACGCCGGCAACGGCGTCGAACACGGCCACCGCGCCGTCGAGCACGCGCAGCGAACGCTCCACCTCGGCGGTGAAGTCAACGTGGCCGGGCGTGTCGATAATTTGGAAGCGGTACTCCTTGCCGCCTTCGGCACCGCCGGGATACTTCCAGAAGCACGTGGTGGCGGCTGCGGTGATGGTCACGCCGCGCTCCTGTTCCTGCACCATCCAGTCCATCGTCGCGGCACCGTCGTGCACCTCGCCGATTTTGTGGGTCTTGCCGGTGTAGTAAAGAATGCGCTCCGTGGTGGTCGTCTTGCCCGCGTCGATGTGGGCCATGATGCCGATGTTGCGCGTATCTTTCAGATCGATCTTAGCCATAAGTGGTTCTTCGCACCCCCTAGAAACGATAATGCGAGAAGGCGCGGTTGGATTCGGCCATCTTGTAGAGGTCTTCGCGTTTCTTCACGGAAGCGCCAGTGTTTTCGGCGGCGTCCATGATCTCGGCGGCAAGGCGCTGCTTCATGGTGTGCTCTTTGCGCTTGCGCGAGAAGTCCACGATCCAGCGGATGGCAAGCGTGGTGGCGCGGCGGGAGCTTACCTCCATGGGCACCTGATAGGTGGCACCGCCCACGCGCTTCGGCTTCACTTCGAGCGTGGGACGCACGTTGTCCATGGCCTTCTTGAACACGGACAGCGGGTCTTGGCCGGTCTTTTCCTCCACGATGTCGAAGGCACCGTACACGATGCTTTCGGCGAGGGATTTCTTGCCGTCAAGCAAGATCTTATTGATCAGCTGCGTGACCAAACGATTGTTGTACTTTGCGTCCGGCTGCACTTCGCGGCGGACGGCTGCTGCACGACGCGGCATGTATTTCTCCTTCTTGTTCCTGCGCGCTTCGGGATGCCCTTCGCATCCATTAGGCTCCTGCCTGCCCGGTCTTTCCTACGGCAAGCACGTTGCTTAAAGCCCGCGCGGCTTAACGGCTGCTTACTTGGGGCGCTTCGCGCCGTAACGGCTGCGGGCCTGACGACGGCTGTCAACCGCAGCGCAGTCGAGCGCGGCGCGGATGACCTTGTAACGAACGCCGGGCAAATCCTTCACACGGCCTCCGCGGATGAGCACCATGGAGTGCTCCTGCAGGTTGTGCCCGATGCCCGGAATGTAGGCCGTAACCTCCATGCCGTTCACCAGACGCACGCGGCAGACCTTGCGCAGAGCCGAGTTCGGCTTTTTCGGCGTGGTGGTGTACACGCGCGTGCACACGCCGCGCTTCTGCGGGTTGCCCTTCAAAGCCGGCGTCTTCTTCTTGTCGACCGACTTCTTGCGGCCCTTGCGGACCAACTGATTGATGGTAGGCAAAGCTTCAACTCCTTTTAACCTGACGGGCACCTTGGAAAGCCAAGACGCCCTTGCCTCTACCTTCGCCAGCGCTTTTGCCGGCTCGTTCCATGTACGCTCAGCTGTTGCGCACACGAAAACAAGCGCCCCTCTCAGGGCGCGAGTGAGCATACTACCCTCCTTTTCGCAGCTTGTCAAACGCCACGCACCCGGGAGTGTCTATTTCTTGCAATCGGGAAACACCTGATAGAAGCCGCAGATACCGAAAACCCGCGCAACGCATTCCTGCATGCCCCGCAATTTCACAGTTTTTTCATATAAAGCTGCCCCACCAAGATGCCATATCGGCAGCATGACAAAAGAAACAACCGCATCGTTCGCTACCACGTTCGCCACGAAAAGGACGCAGCACAGATAAATCAGCATGTAGCCTACAGCGAATTTGATACGTTTCTTTCGATTAGTCGAAAGAAACGTTCATTTCCGGAGCTTGCCGCAGAGACTTCTAGCGGCAAGCCGCAAAGCAACACCCCAGCTAAGCGAGAGGCGAGTGCGCGAGTGCGCGAACCTATGGTAAAGATTTCAGATTTCCTACGCGCGGCAAGCGGCATCTATCGGATACAATGGGCACGCAGCTTCGCCTTATCGGGTATAATGGACGCTGGTTTTCGCACACCTTACAGTAGGGTTT
>JAEYEL010000024.1 GCA_023403475.1 Actinomycetes bacterium | reverse complement strand
TCAAGAAGGAAATCGTAAATGTTCACAGTCAGGATGCCGTAGTCATCGTAATAGGGCTGCACAACATCTTTTGTAATAATGATCTTCTTGAAAGAGTCGTCAATCTTTCTGAACGGTCTGATTTCCTGAGTTCGCTTTGCTTCATCCGGCAGCGAATATGCTGACTGGATATAATATCGGGAAGAGCCGAGATTGCACACGAAATCGACCTCCAACTGTTTTCGGCTTACCTTGCCGTTTTGGTCTTTTTCCGCAATAGAAACAACGCCAACATCCACGTTGTATCCACGCATACGCAGCTCGTTGTAGATTACGTTCTCCATAGAATGAGTCTGCTCAAATTGGCGAAAATTGATTCTGGCGTTGCGAAGGCCAAGGTCAGAGAAATAGTATTTCTTCGGAGTCTCAATGTAGGCCTTTCCTCTGATGTCATATCTCTGCGCCGATTCGATCAAGAAAGAGTCTTCAAAACAATCAAGGTACTTTTTAATAAAAATCCCTGCGAATTTCCATGCAGCAACCTCCTTGGGAAAGATTTTTGCAACTCGATACTGTTTTCCGTTTCAAAATATATTATATGCTCCAGATACGACGTTTATCCCTGTATTTACTCATCGCTTTAGTTTCGTTTGCAGGGTGAGCGACCGCATTACATGCCGTCCGCCCCGAGCGCGATGCAAGATCTCGCAGCCGGGCCCTTCTCCATGCGGTTTCGCGGCAGGTCTCAGGGTTCTACCACTCCGAAGTTGACGCTGCGCGATCCCGCTATGGCGTCGAGTGCCACGTTGCTGCGGTACTGCGACATGAGCATGCCCACATCCGAAGAGTACAACTTGAAGCGCCTCTGATCCTCGCTGCGCTCGAGCATGGGGCGGGGGTCGGTCACGTTGACCGTCTTGAGCGCGGCGTTCGCTCCCGCCAGCCAGGCGAAGTCGTTTGCATAGCGCTCGTAGCGCCCCTTGTCTTTAATTGCTTGCATCTGGAAGCGCTTGTTCTCCTTGTCTAGCTGGGCGGGCAGTGCGTCATAGATGGCCTTCACCTGCAGCGCCCTTCGGCCTGCATGTTTGGCGATGTCTTCCCCGTACAGGCCTATGAGTTCTTCGAGCGTCTGGCGAACTCTTCCAAGGTCGCCTCCGCTTTCGAGGTAGCCTTGGACAGCCTCGGGCATACCGCCCACCACGAGGTAGAGTCGCAGGAGCCTGACGAGGCGCTCATGTACGGTTTGACGTACGGGCCGTTTTCCGCAAAGCAGGATTCCACTTCGTCGACGGCTGATGAGGGAACGTTTTGGGCGCGACAGAATTCAGAGAACGAAACCGGATACATAGTTTCCGAGCGGAGGAAACCGACCGGAAGCGACTTGACGTGGGCGAGCTCGATGCCCAGCAGCGAGCCCGACATGACAATTCGGAAGCGCCCGTCTTGGACGAGGTACTTCGAGAACGTGACTATGTTTTTGCCTCCTGAACTTCGTCGAGAAAGACAAGGGTTCGCCTAGGGGTCACCTGCTTTCCGGTTAAGAGGGAGAGAGCTTCGACCGCCTGTTGCGCATCTGTTGCCGAGGAGAGGGCTGTCGAGGCCGCGTCGTCTCTCAGGAAGTCCACCTTGACGTAGTCTTCGAACTCGCGGCGGACGAAATCCTCGATGAGGAAGGTTTTGCCTATCTAGCGTGCTCCGCTGACGAGGAGCGCCTTATCGAAATCGTTGTCTTTCCAATCTTCGAGCAGGGGAGTACGCGTCACGTTCTATCATGGTAGATCTCTCTTTCCGCACGGAGATAGCTCTAAGCCAACCTTTTGCATGGCATATTATGGCACTAACTCAACCAGATTGAAGGCGAAATATGACACTAATGTCGACCTAATGGGTATCGACACGTTATCGCGCTTTGCGTGGCCGCGTAAATTCGGCTTTGCCCAGTGCTCGCCATAGCATGACGATGGCTGCCACTTCCACGGCTATGGCGTATATGGCCACGGCCTGCGGCGACACGGCGTAGGGGGCGCCGGCGGCAAGCCCCGGTGCCGCGAGCGCTCCGAGCACCACGCGGTAGTCGTTGCCGGTGGCGGAAGGGAGCGCCGCCGCCGGAAGCGGGCCTGCTGTTCTTCACGCCAGCGTGGCCGGCATGGCGGTCGGAATCCGCTATACTGCCGACGTGGACGGGGGCATGGGCGCCGCCCAGGGATAGGGATCCCCACCATCAACTTCACGCCGTCTTGGAATTGCCGCTGAGTTGAATATTTTGCGTTTTGCTATAAAGTTGCGAATTGAGGTGTTCAAGTGGAGTTAAGGAGGTGCAAGACGTGTCGAGGGCGAATTATCAAGTTCTGGTCATCCCTTATTTTCTGGAAGGGGGTGAGGCTCGCTACTGCGTCTTCAAAAGAGCCGATGCAGGTATTTGGCAGTTCGTGGCGGGCGGGGGAGAAAGAGAGGATGCCTCTGTGCTCGAGGCGGCGAAACGGGAGGCGTTTGAGGAGGCTGGCATTCTTCCGAGCTGCGAATATGTTCAACTTGACACTTGCTGCAGCATACCCGCCAACTGCTTTGAGCACGTGGAGCTAGAGTGGGGCAGGGAGTGCTTCGTGGTTCCCGAGTACGCGTTTGGCGTAAGGCTGGGAAGCATGGTTGTGACGTTGTCCTGCGAGCATGTCGAGTGCAAATGGACGAGCTACGAGGAGGCTCAAGCATTGCTGGAGTACGACAGCAACAAAACGGCTCTATGGGAATTGAGCAGGCGCATAGAATTGGGCTGTTTGGATTCCTTCGAATATCGGAAATAACGGCGCGCATCTGAACGCAGAAAGGCACGCCCGGACCTGGGCTTTCGCACGATGCGCAGCGTAGCTGAACGTTCAGCTTGCGGGTGCGTTCGAAGAGGGTTCGCACGGCGAAGGAGAATACCTCGTCAAGGCCGGAAAAGTGCACGTAGAAGGTCGACCGGCTTATCTTCGCTGCGCGTGCGACCTCGGATACGGTGATGTCGACGAAGCGCTTCTTCTCAAGAACCTTGAGAAGGCCGTCCGCGATGGCTTTCTCGGTTCGGTCGTTTCTGATATCGCGTGTCATGCGGTGGCTCTCCTGACGTGCGTGGTGCGCGGTTACGTTCCGGTATGCGGACATACGCTGGGCGCATTCTGCGGCAAGAGGAAAATCATAACCGCAGAGTATCTTCCCAGTCTGCAGATGCTTGTGACCAAGATATTCTTACCTGCGGTTATATTCTATGGCACCTACAAGGGGGCCACGCTGGAAGCGATAGTCCAGAACCTGCCGATGATCGGGTTCGCCATCGTCTTCTATGCAGCGGTCGGTCTTTTGCTGTTCGGGCTCGCGAAGCTCATGCGTCTGGAAGGCGATTACGACAAAGGTTTCACGTTCTGCTTCCTGTTCGGCAACACGCTGTTCGTTGGCATGCCTTTGCTGACAGCGCTGTTCCCGGAGCGGGGGATGCTATACTTGGCACTGTTCACCATTGTTGACCAGGCGGTTTTCTGGACGGTGGGAATCTGGCTCGCTACGGGGCGTGACCGGGTATACAGGTTCAGCCTCAAAAGCTTCGTTACGCCCAACACCATCAGCTTGGCACTGGTGTTCGCGCTTGTTGTTTTCTCCGTTCCTCTTCCCGGCGTGCTGCTTGATGCGTTGCAGGTGCTGTATAACGGAACGGGAGCGCTCTGCATGCTGTATCTGGGCGCGCTTATGCACTTCTCCAGCTGGAAGCAGGTTCTTAAGCGGAAAGATCTGTACATCGGTATTCTTGTGAAGATGGTTGCGCTTCCTGTAATCGGCGGGCATGTGCTTGCCTTTATCGGCATGCCTCACGACTTGGCGGTGGCCATGGTCGTTCTGATGTCGCTGCCGGTGATGACCGTGGTTCCCATGATAGCGCGTGCTCACGGCAACTGCGGCGAATACGCAGCCGGAGTAACCGCAGTTACGCTGGCTGCCAGCGTGGTGACGGTTCCCCTCGTGCAGCTGCTGGCGTTCATGTGAGCGCAGGCCGCGCTGCGCCTGTGCGGCCTCTTCGACGTTGGCTTCGCAGCTAAGTTCGAAAAAATAGGCAGAAACCGTCGCGTAGGTTGGTCCAAGAAATCGTCCGCATCCTCATTTGCCCCTGCGGTGAATTCTTGCTTTTCGGGACGGCTGGTCAGTCGGGTGCCCTATGATATACGGTGCAGCATTTCGTTTTGATTGACCAGAGGAGCGGGAACCATGACGGCTGATAGTTTGGACGGATTTGGGTATCAGAAGGCCTCCGACCATACATCGGAGGCCGCGCGTAGGCATTACTGGGCGGTCGCCATCGGGCTGCAGGATGTTGACGGTCTGACGGTTTCCCCTTACTTGCGGGAAACTGCTGCCTCCTATATTGCGGGTGAGAGATCGCTCGCCGAAACGGGCGAGCTGGTGCGCGCGCATCACGCATCCGGTTGCGATGAGGGCAGCAGCGAAGCCGACCTGGTAAGCCAGCGCATCGCCGAACTGCTGGAAAGAGGTGCGTTTTACCTTGCGCCGGAAATGCTTACCCGCATACATGCGTATCTTTTCCAGGATCTTGAGCCTGGCATCTATCATCCCGGGGAATTCAAAACCGAGCGCATGGTGAAGCAGGAGGAAATCCTCAACGGCGACAGCGTGCTCTATGCCGACCCTTTGACTTACCGCATGTCGCTTGCAGGCGCTTTCGCGGCTGAGCAGGCGAAGGTCTACGGTGCGTTTTCGGATGATGATCTGCGGGGATTCTGCCATACCGTTGCGTTTCTGTGGCAGATCCACCCGTTTTTCGAGGGCAATACGCGCACGGTGGCGGTGTTCTCCGAGCTTTATTTGAACTACCTGGGGTTTCGCGTTACCAACGAGCCTTTCGGGAAGCATGCTCGCTTCTATCGCGATGCCCTCGTTCGTGCCATGTACCGCAATGCCGCTGCGGGAATTTTCCCCGACGACAGCTTTCTCATGGCGTTCTATGAGAATGTTTTGGGGTTCAAAGAGAACGAGCTTTCATGTGAAGACGTGGTGTGCACCGCGCTTTTCGAAGACCCTTCGCTGCTAAGGAACGTCGACCCTGGGGAAGCGCTGCGAGCGTGAACGCTTCGTGCGGTGTTCTCTATGATGCGTAGTGTATGCGATTCAACCGGATTGACCAGAGGGGGCCATCATGGGACGGCGCTAGGGAGGTTCGGGTTGAAGGGGGGATATGTACGAACATGCTCAGGTGGATGTGATAGCAGGAAGGATGGCGGAAAAAGACAATCCTCTTATCCAGATTGTTGTAGGTCCTCGCCAAACGGGAAAGAGCACCATGATCGCCCAGGCGCTGCGGAAGCTGGATGTTCCCTATCATTTTGCCAGCTCGGATGACGCTGTTGTCCTTTCGCGGCAGTGGCTTGAAACGGAATGGCAGCAGGCGAGGAACATGCTGCAAAGCCATGCAGGTCACGTTGTTTTGGTGGTTGACGAAATCCAGAAGGTTCCCCATTGGCCTACTGCGGTGAAGTTGCTTTACGACAGCGATAGGAGAAATCTGACCAGCGTGAAAGTCGTGCTCAGCGGGTCGTCGTCGCTTCTGCTCCATAAGGCTTGTGGAGTCTTCGGTGGGTGCGAGGCTTCTTGCTCGCTCCCAGGAGGAGGGGTTCGATGTTATGTGGTGGCGCGAGGGCAATGACGAAGTTGATTTCGTTCTGAGGAAGGGAAGGTCTCTGTCTGCTATCGAAGTGAAGGGCGGTCGCGAATCGTCCCAGAGCGGTATGGCCAAGTTTCTTGCTAAGCATCCCCAAGCCAAGCGAATCGTCGTCGGTGGGGCGTCGTCTGGGGCGGTAGGCATAGAGGACTTCCTTTTTGATCGCGTACCTCTGTTTTACTAGGCTTGCGCTGTCGTTGGCCATATCGCTGATGGAAGCGAAAGGATGCTCATTGCGTTGATTTCCCTTTTGCTGGCGATAATGCGGAAGTTAGTGACTCCCAGTTGGCTTTCCTACGGTGTTTACCGCCACAGATGAGCTTATTTCGCCTGGTGGTGGGGGAAATTTTGCGCCGCACTCTTTGCAGCGCAAAGCGTCGGACGAGTTGAGCGTCCCGCATTTTAAGCAGCGTCCACGCTGCCGCATTGAGGTTTGGAGAATACCTGTCGGACATTTTCCGCATCCTACGCACACATAGCACATATTGTTCGCCTAATCATAGAACGGCGCAAATCGCAGGAATCCATATAACACTCAGCGCCAGCAGCACAACAGTAGGAATAGCGCCGAATGCGATAAGATCTTTCGATGTGTAGTAGCCGTACGAGTAGGTAAGTAGATACACGAGGTCGAACGGCTGCATAAACACAACGCAGATCCAAAGCCCCGCAAAGAGCGCAGCGATGCAGGGGTCAATCCCGAGCGCCATGGCTGCGGTGATAAGGGGGATGCAGCTCAGTGCGTAAATTGCACCTGCAACTGGTGTAGCAAGGTGAATCAGGCACGGAATTAGCGAGAAGACAAAGAGGAGCGCTGCCGTGGGCCAGATTGAAGAGCCGGTGAGAGCCAGGTCGACTAACCAGGAAATCGCACCGGTTGATTGCACGACGGTGCCAATGGCGATAATGCCCCCACACATAATGATTGATTCCCAGGAGACGCCAAGGACAAAATCTTTGCCCTTCAACAAGTCGACGCCTGGAAGGTGCATGGCAAGGACTCCTAAAATGGCCACAACGGTAATGTTGATTTGCGGAACCCATGAGCTGGATATCCAAAGGGCAATCATGGCAAACATGATCACGGCGAATTTCAGGTCTTTTTTGCCGAGCTTGGTCGAACCCTCCGTTTTCTGCTCCGCAATTCGGATAACCTCGACGCTGATATTGTGGGGTTTGAACATGCGTAAGATAACAAGCGTGCAGATTGTCGCCATAGCTGCCATGAGGGGGATTCCCGCTGCGCACCATTTTACAAACGTTAAATTGGCGTTGGCCATCTGATTCACTGAATTCATGACCATAATGTTAAGGCCGTTGCCCGCCGGTGTGGCAAATCCGCCAAGAATAGCGCCAGCGGGTACGGCAATCATCAGGGATCGACCGAGGGAAGACTCTCCTGGTTTATCGTGACCTGACGCTTCGAGTAGCTTAGCGGCAAAAGCTCCGAAAATAACGCAGGTTGGAACGTCGGACATGAACGATGACGTGATAGCCGAGGCCGCTAAGAAGCCTGCGACGAGTCTTTTCGACTTTCCTCTTGACCAGTCGACCACGCGTTCGACGAATGCCTGGGGGATATTGGTATTCATCAAGCCCGCGCTAACACCAAAAGATGCCAGCATGAAGAATACGGCGGAATTTCCGAAGGAAGCGCAAATGTCGGAAAAGCTTGCTACTCCAAGCAGGAATGCCGCCGACATCATTGAAAGCATGGTGATAGGCAAAGGCAGAGCCTCCGTGATCATCAGAATGATGGTTGCGACAAGGACGCCAATGCCGCTCAGTCCTGCAGCGGTTAATCCGTCGAGAGTCGGTGCGTTTGCTGAAATGCCGATGACTGCTAAAGCAAGTGCCAAGGATGCGAGGCTCTTTGCCCTCATGGTGTCTTCCCCCTTTGAGGCGGCTTCGTAAATTCCGCCCATTGTGCTTTGACGCGATTTTGCTCTTGCGAAGTTGCGTCAAATGGACGGAGAGCACGAAGCCGCCTCGTACTCTCCGTTTTGGTGGTTATGCAAGCTTGTTTGATTCGGCTTGCGTAATTTGACGGTCTTGGCTGAACTCGAAGCCGCCTTGCGCATTGTCGAGGCCAAAGCCTTTGTCGACGGAGAAAGAGGTGGAGGCTTGCTCCAACTTGGCGGCTGTCTCAGCGTCGAGATCGTACGCTTCGACGATTTTTTCCACCAGGTCTTCAGGGACAGCTTCGCGGCCAACTTCTATGGATGTGAGCGTCAGCCGAGGGACGTCGAGCTTTTCCGCCATTTTGCCAACAGACTCGTGGTTTTTCGAACGGAGTTCCATGAGCATGGAGCCAAACTCGTTAATCATTGCGATCGCCTTTCTTTTGAAGAGATATCGGTATAATTGAAATATCTATGAAGGTTATCGTTCGCTCGAATCGCCCTTGCTAGGCAATCAGCCCGGCAGCAAAGGGAACCCATATCAGGGTGAGGCAGACGGTGATGATGGTCAGGGGAATGCCCATTCTGATAGTGTCCTTGAACTCGTAGAAACCGTGCGCGTAGGTTAGCATAAAGATGGTGTCCGTGGGCAGAATGCATTCGAAGTTTAGCCAAATGCCTACCATCATCATGGGGATAAGAGGATTGATGCCCGCTGCTACGGCGACGGTGACGAGGGGGATAAGGGTGAGCGCATAGATTGCGCCCGCCAAGGGAACAAAGATGTGTATGATGCAGGGAATGAGGGACATCATCAAGACAACCAACAGGAAGGGCATTGCGGACGGGTCGCTTAGCAAGGAGTTCACGATGAACGTAATAGCGCCTGTGGATTGGATGACGCCGCCAAGAGCAAGCAGAGTGCCGGTAAGGATAATGACATCCCAATTGACCGACTTGACGAACTCCTCGCCCGTGAGCAGGTTGATTCCCGGAATGAACAGGAGAATCATGCCGATAAGCGCCGTGTCGACAACGCCGGGCCATTTCAATCCGAAGCTGCTGGCAAACCACAGGACAATCATAGCTCCGAAGATGACGAGAAATTTGATTTCCTGAGCATCGAGTTTGCCGAGGGAGCTGGTCTGGGCTTTCAGTTCGATAAGCGATTCCTCGCTCAGGTCTTCGACCTTGAACATCTTGAGAATCATGATGAGGCCGATTGCTCCTATGACAATGGCAATGGGGGCACCGAACATACACCATTGCGCAAACGTGATTTCCGCACCGGTTACCTGAGTGTAACCTCCCATGACCAGCAAGTTGATGGAGTTTCCTGCGGGTGTGACGAAGTTGCCGAGCAAAGATGCCATAGGAATGGCAATCATAAGAGAGCGTCCCAGAGGCTTATACTCCTCGATGACTTCATCCTTGTTCTTCAGAAGCGAAAGAGCAAGGCCTCCGAACATAGCGCATACCGGTACGGCGGACATGAAGGCGGAGACGACAAACGCGCCGACAAAAAAGCCGATGATGACTTTTCGGGAGTTTGTGCCAGCCCAGGACATTATCGCGCCTACGATGCGCTTGGTAAGGTTCGTTTTCGTCATGACGGCGGCAAAGGCGAACATTGCCATAACGAATAGCACGATAGTGCTCATGAACCCAGAAAGAATTTCGTTAGATGTGCCTACGCCCAACGTATAGGCAAGAAACAACATTGTGATGCAGCTCAAGCCCATGGGAAGGCAGTTCGTAATCCAGCATACAACGCCGCCAAGCAAAATCCCGAGAGCGGTCAGCCCCTCGTGGGACATTCCTTCTGGCGGGACGATAAGGTAGCATGCGACAATGCAAGCTGCTGCTAAGATAATGCCCGCCACTTTCTTCATTGAAACCTTTTCCATCTCAACCCCTTTTGTTGGTGTGCGGCCGGGGGTGTTTTCCTCCGACCGCATCATTTCCCCTAGATAGCGAACAACGCTGCTTTCTTACCGATTTCGGCAGCCTTGGCGGTCATTTCATCCCAATTCCCAACGAAAATCGATTTGCACTGGCATACCAACTCACACGCGGCTTGTTCGCCTTTTGCGCGGCGATCGACGCACAAATCGCATAAGTCGGTGGGAATGGGCAGGTAATCCCAGGCTGTTTTGCCGTTGTCCATTTTGAACGGGCGGGTTTCGGCAACTTTTATGCCCCATTGCCCCAGTGGGATGTCGTGCTCGTTTTTGCAGGCAATCTCGCAGCTGTGGCAGCCGCTGCAGAAGCCGTAGTCAATTACAATTGCTTCAGCCATCTCTTCTCCTCCCGAATCTATTCCTGTGCCTTGTAGATTTTGCAGACCATGCTCTTGTACGGAGAGCCAAAACCCATCTTGCCTTCATAGCCGTTGGGGATCAACGAATTGATATTCGACTCCCATACGCCAAACAAGTTGGGCTCGTTGCCGTCTTGTTCCGGGTACCACCAGCCATGGGCGGCCATGACGGTGCCAGGGCGTACGGTAGGCTGAACCCGTGCGCGTTCTTTCGCTTTGCCGAACATGTTTTCGATGATGACCCAGTCGTCGTCTTTGATATCGTACTTTTCCGCATCGATAGGATTGACCTCGACAATGGGGTCGGGGGTAATCTCGCGTAGTGGCTTGATTTGGCGATGCTCCGAGTGGAACGAGGCCCAATCGCGGGCTCCGGTGGAGAGAATCAGCGGATACTCGTCGCGGTCTTTGTCGTAGAAGAGGGGCTCTTGGTAATACGGCAAGGGGTCGTCACCCAAATATTCGAACATGTAGCTGTAAAGCTCGACGCGGCCCGTGGTGGTCGGGAAGCCTGGCTGGTGGTCGCGGCGGAGCATGCCGTTCTCGTATTTACGATAGCGGAGTTTGCCTGGCTGCCATGCGACGATTTCCCTTAGCTGTTCGAAGTCGAGACCGAACGGGGCGAGCTTCTCGTTGTGGAAGTCGATTTCATCGCCGAAGTCTTTGAACAACTCGGGGTGTAGCCGCTTTCCCAGGTCAAGCGTGATACGAAGGTCGGAGCGCGTATCGCCAACAGAGATGATTTTGTTCTGCGCGCCCATAACGCCCATGTTGTTTCCGTACAGCGTCTCGACGTGGCTATCGTGTTCGATCGTAGTGTTGATTGGCAGGAATACATCGCAGCAGCACTGGATGGTGGGGGTCATGAACAGGTCGGTGGCAAAACCGAAGTCCACTTTTGCCAAAACATCGTGCCAGCGCATTGGCTCTGCGCTATTGGTGGGGGCAAGCAGGTTGGATGCCTGGATCCATACGAAGTGAATGCCGTAGGGCTCTTCGGTCTCCATGGCGCCGATGAGTTCGTCGGGCTGGGCGGTTGTGACGGTGAGGGGGTATGCCGGGTACTTGTCGGCGCCGATCATCTTCGCTGCCTTTTCCGGCGTGAGAGCCTTTTCGCGCAGGAAACTGAAGGAGTCGCCTGCCAGGTCTTGGGGCACGCCCAAGACGGTGCCGCCGGGAACGTCGAGGTTGCCCGTTATGGCTACGATGGACAAGATCGCTTGGCCGGCTTGAACGCCGTTGGTGTTCTGGTCGACAGCCAAACCCCAGCTCAAACCCCAGGGCTTTGCGGTGCCCAAGGTGCGGCCCAACCAATATATTTGCTCGACGGGGATATCGCAGATTTCCGCGCAGCGTTCGGGAGGATACTCTTGGACGCGCTCGGCCAGCTCCTCGAAGCCGTAGCACCAGCAGTCGACGAAGTCGTGGTCGTACAGGTTCTCGTTGATGATGACGTTGAGAACGGCGAGTGCCAAAGCGGTATCGGTTCCGGGTTTGAGCTGGATAACCTGCTCGGCACGAGAACCAATCCAAGTCATGCGAGGATCGACCGAGATGAGCTTGGTTCCGCGTTTCATGAGGTCGATGATGACGTGTCCGTAGAATCCGTCGGGATTGGACTTCAGCGGCTCTTTGCCCCAAATGACAACGTATTCGGGAAGCATGTAGTCGGGATCGTCGTAGAGCAGCGGGGAGTCTCCGCCGTAGTCGATTTCCGGATAGCCGCCGCCCATGACGAAGGAGTTCACGGCATAACGGGGGACGTAGCATGACCAGCCTGATTGGGTGTAGGCGGCGTTGGGCGAGCCAAGAACGCCGAACGCATCGACGCGTCCGTACTTGTGGCCTTCGCGGCCGGTTCCGAAGAACGTCGCGCAGGTCTCTTCACCGTAGATCGCGGTGATTTTACGCCAATTCTCTTCGATGATGTCGTATGCTTCGTCCCAAGTGCATTGTTCCCAGGCGTCTGCCTTTCCTCGATCTGCACGATCGCGCTTCATAGGGTAGATAATGCGATCGGGATGGTAGATGTAATCTTTCATCGAAAGGCAGCGAACGCAGAGGCGACCTTTGTTGATGGGATGCTCGGGGTCTCCGTCTACCTTGACAAGTTTACCGTCTTTGACGTAAACGCGAAGACCGCATGCTGTGGGATGGCACCCCGGTGCAGACCAAGCACACGTGCGATAGACTTCGGTGCCGTCTTCTAACGTTTGCTTCCATGGTTGAGCCATAACACTCTCCTCTCAAAGCTATTTTTCTTGCAATGCCGTACGACTGTTGTCGGCTTTGCATTCAAAGAAGACCGCGGTACTTTCCCTGATGGGAATTATAGGGAGGGTCGCATTTTGGTTTGCCGAGGATTTTTGCATAAGCTATTCGGAAACTTAATTGCTTGGGTGTGCTGGCTTTCGATTGCGGCGTGATTGGTGGTTGGTGCATGATTCGGCACGGCATCGAGGAATGGTGTTTCGGAATGCTCTCTCATCTGCGGATTCGGGGGGGGGATGTGCCACCTTTTGCGGTATCGCTATCAGCGCTGGTCCAAGCTGGGCTGTCGAGCTCCACGCATAAAAAAGCGACGATATGGTTCGTCCATATCGTCGCTTAAACGAGTTGGCGATGAAACAAAGTCTGGCGCTTCAATCTTCCCCAAAGCACCAGGTAGCTCTAATCTGATGTGGGTGCGCCCGGTACTGCCGGTTTGCCTGGCGCAGGTCTTCCCGGTGCGCCAGGAGCGGGGGGCTTACCGGGCGCGCCAGGGGCGCCAGGGGCGCCCGGCATTTTCGGACCTGAGGGCAATTCGGCTCCGCACTCAGGGCAAACCGTGTCGTCGGAGCCTGCCTCAGCGCCGCATTCGCGGCATTTTTTCTTGATTTGAATTTCGGTTGGTCTAAAACACATATTTGTTCCCTTCTGGACCTCTCTGAGCGTTTGCGGGAAGTCCGTCTATTGCGGTTGCGGCAAAATGTTTTGATTGGGGAAAGCTCCGTCTTTGAACGTTCCTCATTATAGGTTGGCCGGAGCCTTTTGTGAAATTCGAAACAGCGATAGGCTATTGTAGAATCAAATAGGCTTTAGTATCATGTCCGATGCGGTCTATCGGTAAACTGGTTATCGCGAATATACTGCTAGGGGGGGTAATGAAAATCGAGCATTTGAACGAGTTTCTCGTGCTGTGCGATTCTATGAACTATTCGAAAGCCGCCAAAACGCTTTTCATGAGTCAGCCTTCGCTGAGTACGCATATTCAGAATCTCGAAAAAGAAGTGGGAACCGCTCTTATAGAGCGAGGGGATCGGCGCATACGGCTTACGGAGTGCGGGAAAATCTTTTTGGAAAATGCTCAGATCATTGTCAAGCAACACGAAAGAATGATCGAGGAAATTCAAAGCGAGATCCTTGGGGCGGAAAAGGTTCTGCTCGTCGGGTTTCTGAGAAAGTCTTTCTGCAATTCGGCGCAAAAAATGGTCAGGAGCGCTGAGTCTGCTGCTCTTGGTACGAGAATATCTCTCAGATCCGGCGGTTACGTCGAATTGCAAGCTGCGCTTGCGAAAAACGAGCTGGACGTTATTTTTACGGTAGACTGCGATGAGAGCCTCCATGGCTCGTACAACATCGTTCGGTTGGGCTTTGAGACGGTCTTTTTTGCCGCTCCTAGAAAAATCATTCCCTCGCACGTCTCCGAACGCGGTTTTCTTCTTGCGGAGGAGATTGGCGATTACCCCGTTTTGGCTCCGTCTGCTACGGAGACGGGAAAGTATGCGGCATGGCTTAGAACCAGAATGTCCGAGCTCAATGCAAAGCCTAACATTGTCGGGCATTTTCTCGACCCTGATTTGCGTTACTTCGAAATGATTGACAAGAACTCCGGCTGCTTTCTTATGAGCGACTTTGCGCAAACGCTTGACTCCGAAACGTTCGAGATTCTTCCCATCAACTCCCCGGAGGGAACCGACCTCATGATTCCCCTCGCTGCGATTTGGAAGAAGTCAAATAGGTCTGCGGCAATTGCCGATATCGTTTCGATAATGAAAGGTCTTTGCGGTTCGAAAGGTTTTCGGCGGTAAACGTTCCTGTTCTTCTATCTGAGGGTTTGGGAAAAAATCCCCCTTTGCAGTGTGCACCTCCTAGGGCGACACGAAAGCCTTTACTCGACGTATAATTAGCCGTACAACCGAATCATCCGACCGCACGGAAAGGCTCGGAGGGGCGGTGCCGTTTCCGGCGGATGTGGTAGTCCTGTTGCGGCACCGTCCTTCCGAGCCGGACAGGACTACCACCTTGAGCGGAGAGAAGCGACGCAGGTGCGCGCCGTCGGCCA
>JAEYEL010000083.1 GCA_023403475.1 Actinomycetes bacterium | reverse complement strand
GCATACGGTACTTCTCGGGATGCTCGGCGATATCGGCGCGTGTCTCGTTGCTGCGTTTGAGGTTTGCTTCGAAGCTGTCGGTGCTCATCTGTCTCTCTTTCCTGCTTCCTTCTTCTGCTTGCTGCGGGCTGCGTGCCTGCGACTGTGTGCCTGCAGCGGTGTTGCTTGCGGCCTGCGTGCCTGCGGCTTTCAAGGTCACAGCGCAACAGTATACTGGTTTTTGTGCGGCCGGGAGCCTTTCGACGGCGATTTTCGGCGACAAATGGAAAAATCGTAGCGAACACTTGCGCTGAGCGCCGGGTACCGATACAATACTCGGGCACTGACGGACGCGTTCGGAATCTGAGGTTCAGGTTCGGCGCGAATCTCGGAAACACTGGTCGCTTGGCTCAGCGGGAGAGCATCGCCTTCACACGGCGGGGGTCACAAGTTCGAATCTTGTAGCGACCACCATGACTCTTCGCAGGTCATCGGGTGATTCTCGGTGGCCTGTTTTCTTTTGGCAATCGTCCCTTCCAAGCGGAAACAGCAAACCGCCCGCAAATCGCCTGCAAATCGTCTCGCGCTCCTGTCGCGTTTTCGTTTCTGCTCGTTTCTGCTCTGTGGTCTTTGAAATCTCATCAAATTCGGTCTTGCACAATCTTGTGGTTCGGGTATAATGTCCACTTGCGCGTGCAGCCTTGGCGGTTGCGTGCGCAAGGCATACGGCTCATTCCTCGGTAGCTCAACGGCAGAGCATCCGGCTGTTAACCGGAGGGTTGTAGGTTCGAATCCTACCCGGGGAGCCAGAAAACTCACAGGCCATCGGTTAACCCGATGGCCTTTTGCATATCCTGAGTGAAAACTGTTTCGAGGCGCTTACGGGGTGAGTTTCGCCTGCGGAGCGTCGGTGTTGCCCTGCTCGCCTCGCCGTTCGCGTATCGCCGCCTTGAGCGTACACTCTATTTCGTCAAGCAATTCTTGTTGAGAGTTGATTTCCATTTTGCGATAGATGTGGGAGATGTGCGTTCGCGCCGTGCTTTCCGAAATGAACAAGTCGCGTGCAAGGTAGGGGGCGGTTCTTCCTTTGGCTAGAAGAAGCAGGATTTCGTTTTCTCGCTTTGTAAGACCGTACCGCTCCCCAACGATTCGGCAGGCTGTTTCGTGGCCGTATTCCGGTCCGGCTGAAAGCGCCTCGTCGGTATCGTGCCGGTTCCTCACGATAGTTGCTCCGCTGAGCGCGATAAGAGCCAAGAACGCAGCTATGATGACCAAAGTGCCAATCCATTGAAGGTCGGGCCAGGGGAACGCCCGGGTAAGGGACAGGCCAACGGCCCAGCCCATCTTGTGGGAAAGGAATCCTGCTGTGAGTACGAAGAGGGTGTTCGGGGTTGTGTAGGCGTATGGCGCAAGCCAAATGGAAAGAAGGATGAGCCCGTAGGCCAAATCGAACAGAAGAACCGAAACAGAAACCCCAGGCCCTTCGAATATCGTTCCAAGATACAGCGCGCCGATTGCTACGGGCAAAACGATGGTCTGGCAGATAAGGAAAAGCGACGGGGCTTTCAGGCGCTTGTGCGCGATCATGGAGAAGGCGGCGGCTGAAACAAGGCCGAGGCCGGAGCAGATTTGGATGAGGATGGACGCGATTCCCCCGTCCTGTTGTCCTTGCCAGCGGGAATACACGCCCATAATCACAAGGCTTACCAAGAAAATCACCAGCATGCTCCGCCTGAAATCGCATTGCTCTCTGCGGGCGGCCTCTTCGGGTCGTTGTGCTGATTTCGGCTGTTTGGGCGATCCGGTTTTTTGCCCGTGCGTCACCTGCCCGCAGACCGCTTTGCCTGCTCGTCTGCTCGCTGAGTCGGAGTCTCGTTTCTTTCCACTCCTAGCCTTAGGAAGGAAGTCGGGCTGCGTGCTGAAGGCTGCATTGTCGGCGGTTCTCCGGGCGAGTGAGCGCCAAATCATTACCGCAGCGGCCGGGCACAGTGCGGAAACCGCTTCATCAACGAGGGCTTCGCGTGCGAGCGCGCCATGTTCGCCGGCGACACCTTTATTCGCGAGAAATACTGTTACGCGGTTGCCGACCAGACGTTCGTCGATCGCCTTTCCAACGAGCCGGTGTCGGATTTTTACGGCGATGAGCGTATGAAAGGCATGTTCGAAGGAATCGTGATGTCGGATTTCGAGGCGCAATTCGACAAGGCCGTCGAAGAAGGCTGGGCGTTCAAGGCCGATACTGTCGAGGAGCTTTCCGAGCATTTCGGGCAGACGAAGCTCGCTGAAACGGTCGCCGAGTATAACGGGTATTGCGAGAAGGGCATCGACGAGTTGTTCTTCAAAGATGCGAAGTACCTGCAACCGCTGGTGCAGGGTCCTTACTATATTGTGCAGTCGCAAGCGGGCGGATGGTGCTCTTTGGGCGGCATCAAGACCAACGCTTCGTGCCAAGCGCTCGACGCAGACGATAAGCCTGTCGATTCGCTCTTCATATGCGGCGTCGATGCCGACATCTACACGTCGCCGCTCTATTTGATGGCGTGCGAAAACGGTTTCGCGATTGCCAGCGGCCTTATTGCCGGCGAGTCGGCTGCGGAATACGTGAAGGCGTAGCGTTCTTCCGGCGCTTTCTTGCGGGCTTTCGCTGATATTCGGCGCAAAGGTTTGTTGGAAGATGCGACCAGTTTTTGTCGGTCGCATCTTCCAACTGCCTGAAAACTTCGTGTCTGAGAAGATTCTAGCAACAGTGTTCAGCTTTTCTACCTTCCAACCTTTTCAACCGAGTTGCAGCAGACCTTGGTGAAAGGCGCTGGGAAAGCCGAACAGGCGGTCTTTCTTGCGGTCGTCGCTGGTGAAATGAACCTTGATGAGCGTCTCTCGGATCTCGAGTACTTTGCCATACCCAAACGCTTTGTGAAAGATGCAAACGCCTGGTTCAAGTGCGGCCAGATCTTCTTCGGAAATACTCGGAAAAGCCTCCTCCACCTGTTCAAACTGCGGATTCTCGTCGCAAACGTCATGTTGGGCGGGTTTCGCGGCGGGTTCAGGCGGAATCGTCGTGAGCCCCATCGACGAGGCGATCTTTTCCTTTGCCGCACCGGTGAGCCCGCCAGACCCGTTTGCTCCCGTAGAGTTGTCGAGTCTCTTCCCGCCTGTGCTGCACCGCGAAGCCGCCGCCCTAACGCCGTTCCGATCTGCCGCGCTCCTGCGCCCATCACGACGAAGCAGGCCGTCGGGTGCAATCGTCGACTCCTCCTGCTCCATCGCCATCAGGTCGTATTGCGAAAGAGAGGTGTCAAACAGACCTATGCGCTCGTTTGCATGGCGGTTCACGCCAGCGTACTCGAGGCTCGCGTTCTCGTAGCGACGAAACTTGTACACGGCATCGTTCATGAGCGCGTCGTTGAACACGCCCAATGATACTAGCAGCTCGAAATCGGTCACTGCAAGCCCCGTCACCTTCTTGAACAGCTTGGGCTCCAGCTGCGTGATGACGTCTTTCAGCGTCTCCTCGCGATAGTCGGTAAGGTACATGAACACGGGAATGCGCGTGGCGAACTTGATGAGCTTCTCCTGCACCTGCTTGCGTTTGGATTTGTATTCCTTTTCCTCGTCGGAGAGCTGATTTTTCTCTTTAGGCGAGAGGCCATCGTCGTCGGCCGCCTCGCGTTTGATGCGCTTCATGGCCTCGCTTTTGTTCACGATGGTCTCGATGATATCGCCGCCGAGTGCGCGGAAGCCCTCGATGCTCATGATAGCTCGCATGGCTTCCTCGCTGTCTAAGATGCGACGCAGCGTGTCGTTGTCGACGTTCACCAGAAGCGCGCTTTCCCAGCGGCGTGCCAGCAGGGTGGCGGAAGTGCCCGCCATAGCCATGTCCAGAATGTCGGCCGCGCTCACGCGCTGCATAGTGCTCCCATCGTAGGCCAGCACGGGCAGGAAGTTGATGAATTCGCCCACTTTCTGCTCGGGACCCGCGTTCTCGTCGACCTTTAGGCGGCAGCTGTAGTCGGACACCATGCGCAAAGCGCGGTCGAGGGCGAAGTCGAACACATAGCATTCGCGCTTGATTATCTGTACGGCTCCCGCATCGTCCTCGGCTGTCCAAGGGCTCTGCACGCGGAAGGCGGCTTGGAAGTACGACTCGGGGCTGCGCATGTTCGTGAGCATGAAGATGCCGCACCATGGCTTCACCGTTACGCCCGTAGTCAGCTTTCCGCAAGTGAGCGTTATGGTTTGCGAATGCAGAGGGTCGTTCATGGTTTCGCGTACCTTGTCGAGCGCCGCCATGCCGACTCCCGCCTCCGTGCCGGCGCACACGTTTACCGTGTAGTCGTGGAAGAAGGCGTTCTGCGGTTCGCGCAACAGGTTGCGCATGGCATAGCAGCTGTTCACGCGTGGCAAGTACCACAGCGTGTGGTTGAGCACGCGCAGAAGGCGCGTATCGGAGTACGGCAGCGCCGGGCGCTCGGTGCCAAGCCGTAAGTTGTCTGTCGTGACGGGGCTGTATGCACCGCGTATGAGGTCGAGCCACTTCTGCACGTAGTCCTTCAGCACGAACTCGGCTGCGTCGCCTTCGCCTTCGGCTTCGAAGAAAGCGTTGAGATCGAACCCGTTGTACTCGCCGCCTAACGCCACCTTCTTTATCTCCTCGGGCATCTGGTAAGTGAGCATCACCATGCGCGGCAGGCTTTCGTAGGGGTTGGGGAGGTCGGGATGCTGCGCGGGCCAGGCGGCTTTCGCGGCCTGCTCATCGGAATACGTCCAGTTGTATATCTGTTCCTCGATGAATTCACCGGAGTTGAGCGCACGGAAAGGCGTGCCTGAGAGGAACAGGTAGAAGCGCGTGACGATAGGCAGGTCGCCCTCGTTCACCTCGTTGCCGGTGTTGGCGTGTCCGAGTGAGGTGTCGTCGGTTTCGCGAGTGTCGCGCTCGTCTTCGGTCTCCTGCTCGAAGAGCTTCTTCGAGTTTTCGTTCCAAGCGCCGAAGTGGTATTCATCGAAGACGACAAGATCCCAGTCTTCCTGACGCACCCACTCGTGATGCGCCTTGATGCTGCCCGTGCGAGAGTCGCGCCCCATGAAGTCTTGGAAGCTGCCGAAGCACACAATGGGGCGACGCTTGTCGGCGCGTTCATATTGCGCGGCAATATCGGGCGCTCCCGGGTTCTTCTGGCGGCTAACGAACTGCCATCCTTCGAAATCCATATGCGTAAGCAGGTCTTCCTCCCAAGCAGCGAGAACGGCGGGCTTAAAGGTGAGCACCAGCACGCGCTTGAAGCCCATGCGGCGGGCAAGTTGGTAGGCGGCAAACGTTTTGCCGAAGCGCATCTTGGCGTTCCAAAGGAACTTCGGCGTGCGATGCGAGCTTTCCGCTGCAATTTCGCGAAAGTACTCCTCGGTTTTGCGAACGGCGGCAACCTGTTCGGGGCGCATGGAAAAGTTGCGCGTGCGCCGCTCTATGTTGCCGACGCGGTCGAGCACCGAGATGTAGGCTGCTTCCACGTCGCGTGGTGAACAGCGGAACCATTCGGTGAGCTTGCCGGTGCGGTCGCGCATGCGGCGGATGCGGTTGGCTTCAAGGTTGACATGAATCTCATGGTCGCGGAAAATTGTTCCGTCGGTTCGCATGGCCGGTTTTGTGAACACCACGCGGTACGGCGTTTCGCCAGGTTTGAGAGTGGGGTAGTGTTCCCGCATGCGCTCATCGATAGTACGCGAAGTGTAACCCACTTTAAGCAGGCCTTTGAGCTGCGGGTTCTTGGGCTCCTCGTAAGCGTAGATGATAGGGCATGCGGCTGGGCGCTCTGGAAAGAAGTCAGTGCTAGGCATTGGAATCTCCGTCCAAGCTCATAGGGCGAATTAAGCTGAATAGATAGGCAGATTCATCTTCATTCAGGCAAAACCTTGCGCAAAGGTTTTCATCTGAAAGGTCTTCGCACTGGTCAATTATGGGGACAAAGCAAAATTTGTCTTTGCTTAAATTGATGGAAGACAATGTTTGCGAAATTAAGAATCTTGCAAATCTCGATTTCAGATAGAGAATCATTAATTCGGCTTCTCGTCGATGCTCAAATGGCCCCACAATTAGATACGAGTCTGTGCACACTTCGCCAGGTTCAAGCAGCTCAATCTTCGACAGCACGCGTAACATGCCTTCTTTGTCGGGCTCTCCTGCATGTTCATATGTAACACGGCTAATAAGGACTTTGTAGGAGTCTATAGTGTTGTTTGCTTCAACCTCAGATCTAGAAATGAAGCTTCGCCCTTTAGAGGATATCAAGACAAGATCCCCCTGCTGTTTCTTTTCGTGCCCCCTCTCTGACGTGGGAAGACCAAATGGATTGCGAGAAGAAACCATAGAGTCAACCGTTCGCGGTTTATCTTTTAGAACTTTATGTACCACGGATACCGCTTTGTTGTGGCGGACGAAAGTTGGGAATTCGTTCAGGGGGCGAGTTCTTGTATCTTTTTGACTCCCCAATGCCGTCGTTATTTCGCAGTCGCCTTGATAGTCTCTCTCCCACAAAAAGTAGTTAACCCCACCTCCCACGCTATTTTGGGGAAAGCAGTCTTTAGCGTTGATATAGTCAATCATCTTCCTTATATGGCGGTCGTTCAGCATTTCCTTTCTGAAGGCATCCAGCCCTTTGCCGCCCGATAACCAGCGCGAAGGTGTAATCATTATTAGAAATCGTGGATTTAGAACTTTGGCCTGATGGACAAATTTCTGGTAGATTGGGATAGCCGATGCATTATTTCCTCCATCGCTCATCTGGTAGGGTGGGTTGCCTATAATTACGTCGAACTTCATGGGGAACACCTCTTCGGGATTGTCTAGATGGATGAACTCGTAGGCGTATTGCTCTAAGCCTTCTTCGCGGTTGTATTCGCGTTCGGCGGCTCCGCAGAAGCGGCAACGGCCGTTTTTCCAAGTGTGCTCCATCTTCACGTACTCGATGTTGCCCTTGGGGTTGTCGAACCGCACTACGCTGTACGTGCTGTTGGGCCATTTGCTGCAATACAGGCTTCGGCGGGAGAGCAGGCTGGTCAGTTCCGTAATCGCGATGCCGTAGAGCTGGTTTTTGTAAATATGATCCAAGCGCTCTTCCAAATCGGGGATTTCACTCTCCAGACCCGCTATCAGCCGTTTCG
This sequence comes from Actinomycetes bacterium, assembly GCA_023403475.1. Taxonomy (GTDB): domain Bacteria; phylum Actinomycetota; class Coriobacteriia; order Coriobacteriales; family Eggerthellaceae; genus CAJFUR01. The sequence goes on along the minus strand of JAEYEL010000083.1, from coordinate 38,223 downwards.
CAATCTCACGCGGGAACACTCCCGATTTGCACGCTGGATCGAGAAATCGCGAATCGATGCGGTCGGTCTCCTGTTTGACCATATCGAGCATGGCGTTCACTTCTCGAGGGTTCGTGAACACCTCTCCGTGCGCTCGCACTCGTTCTCTTGATTTGACCTGCTGCGGCACCGTCGTCCTTTGATATTTCAGTCCTAATTTCAAAAGTAGACTAATTAGTCTACTTTTATAGGATGGTAGCACATACTGTTCTTCACATGGACGAGAAATGCCTGAAATCACTTGGTTCTAAAATACGCGAGCAGCGGAAAATGCAGAAGTTGTCTCAGGACAAGCTTGCCCTCATGATTGGAAGCTCTATGGGAAAAGCCTATGTTTCTCGTATCGAGCAAGGAAAATGCAATGTAAGCGTAGGCGTGCTGTGTCGTATCGCAAGCGCACTCGATGTGAAAGTGCGCGACTTGATAGATTTCTAATATGCGGGCGGGTTTGTCGAGGGACGTCTTCATTCCTGGATAAGACAAAAAACAATATGCTTCCGGAGAACGCGAACCCAAAAAACTCATCCGCAACGCTTCGTCGCACGTGTCGCTTTCGCTCACGTACGCCTTCCGCGATAATTAACCCATGTTTAACCGCTTCTGTATGGCAAAAGCCTCTAACTTGTGGCAATATATCGAAGGTTCGCGCAATGGCGCGGGCGGCGCTGTGTGCTTAGGCGCGCGATAAGGGCGCGCGGGCGCGCGGAAAGCCACATTTCGGTTTTGCGGGAACGCGGAAGAGGGGTTTCAGTGGTCGATAAGACGGTTTCAACCATGGGGGCTCAAGACAGCCCGGATGCAGTGTATGACGCGCGCGAGCTCGGTGCGCCGAAAATGGCGGTCTTCGGATTGCAGCACATGTTCGCCATGTTCGGCGCAACGATCTTGGTGCCGGTTCTCACGGGCCTTCCGGTTTCAACCACGCTTCTGTGGGCTGGCGCGGGAACGCTTCTGTTTCATCTGCTCACGAAGGGGAAGGTGCCGGCGTTTCTGGGTTCCTCGTTCGCGTTCATCGCAGGGTATGCGGCCATAGCGCCTAACGGCGAGGCGCATCTTCTGCCGTACGCCTGTCTAGGCGTGGCATGCGCGGGGTGTTTGTACCTCGTGTTGTCGCTTTTGTTCAAGATATTCGGGCCCACGCGGGTCATGCGCTTCTTCCCGCCGGTGGTAACAGGCCCCATCGTCATATCCATCGGTCTCATTCTGGCCAGCTCAGCCATCGCGAATGCGTCCACCAACTGGCCTATCGCGGTTCTGGCCATTGCGGTCATCGTGGTGTGCAACATCTGGGGCAAGGGAATGATCAAGATCATTCCCATCCTCATGGGCGTGCTCGTCTCTTATGTGGTGGCGGCGCTGTGCGGCGTGGTCGATTTCTCCAGCGTGGCCGAGGCTGCGTGGATAGGCTCGCCGGTGCAGTGGGACGCGACGGTGTTCTCCCTCTTTGGCGCGAACTTCGATACGGGTTTGGCGCTTACGGCCATCATCACCATCGTGCCGCTTGCGCTGGCCACCATGATAGAGCATATCGGCGACATCACGGCCATCAGCTCCACCTGCAACCGCAACTACATTCTCGAACCGGGTCTGCATCGCACGCTTCTCGGCGACGGCTTGGCCACCATCCTGGCGGCGCTCTTCGGAGCACCTGCCAACACCACCTACGGTGAGAACACTGGCGTTCTGGCTTTGACGCGGGTGTTTGACCCGCGCGTCATTCGCATCGCCGCCGTCTTCGCCATAGTCTTCTCGTTCTGCCCGAAGTTCGAAGCGCTTATCGGGGCCATGCCCGCCTGCGTCATAGGCGGCGTGTCGCTTGTTCTGTACGGCATGATATCGGCTGTGGGCATTCGCAACCTGGTTGAGAACCACGTCGATTTCATGAAGAGCAGAAACGTGCTCATCACAGCGCTCATTTTGGTGCTTTCGCTGGGCATCGCCTATAGCGCGGCGGGCGCCATCGTCATTCCCGCCGGCACATTCACCATCTCGCTTTCCGGCTTGGCCGTAGGCTCGCTTGTGGGCATTATCATGAACGTCATTCTTCCGGGCAAGGATGGCGACGGTATAGAGCCCGCGCGCGAGGCATCCGACAAACCCGAATCGCGCTTCCCGCTCGAAGGCGACCCCCTGCCGTTTTCCGCTGATGCGGAACCTGCTCAAAAGAAGTAGCATCGCGAAAAGCGCGTACACACCATGATCATGCAGCTTGAACACATAACGAAATCGTTCGGCGGACGCACGTTGTTCTCCGATGTGACGTTTCGCTTGGAAGAATACGACCGCTTGGCCTTGGTGGGGCCTAACGGTGCGGGCAAGACCACGCTTCTCAACATCGTTTCGGGCGAGGATGCCCCCGACGAGGGACGCGTTCTGTTTGCGAAGGGTGCCCGCGTGGGCTACCTTGAGCAGGAGGCCATAGAGATGGCCGATTCGCCCATTTTCGAGGAGGTAATGTCTTCGCAGGTGGAGGTTGTGGAAGCCGAGCGTCGCCTGCACAGGCTGGAAGCCGAGCTGGGGGAAGACCCCACCGAGGCGCAGCTTGCCGCCGCAGGCCGTGCCCGCGATGCGTTCGAGGTTTTAGGCGGCTACACCATAGAGGCGAAGGTGAGAAGCGTGCTTTTCGGCCTCGGGTTCAAGGAAAGCGACTTGGCTCGCACCACAAGCGAGTTTTCCGGCGGCTGGCAGATGCGCATCGCGCTGGCGAAGCTGCTCATCCGCAATCCGGAAGTGCTGCTGCTCGACGAGCCCACCAACCACCTTGACTTGGAAAGCGTCCGCTGGTTGGAGGGCTTTCTTCGCGGGTATTCCGGCACGGTGGTGGTGGTGAGCCACGACCGCGCGTTCATGGACAATATGGTGGATCGCGTGGCTGAAATCGACAACGGCAAGGTTGTCCTGTACAAAGGGAACTACACGGCCTACCTGCGCGCCCGCGAGGAGCGTTTGGAGCTGCTGCGCGCCGAAAAGGCGAAACAGGATGAGGAGATAGCGCATCTCGAGGCGTTCGTGGAGAAATTCCGCTACAAGGCCACCAAGGCGAAGCAGGCTCAAGACCGCCTGCGCAAGCTCGAGCGCATTAAAGCGGAGCGCATCGTCATTCCCGAAGAGAAGAAGACGGTGCACTTCAACTTCAAGCAGCCTCCGCGCACGGGCGATACGGTAGTGTGCGCTCGCGGCCTGAAGAAGGCGTTCGGCGACCACGTGGTGTACGACGGCCAGGATTTCACGCTCTACCGCGGCGACAAGGTGGCGCTTGTGGGGCCCAACGGTGCGGGCAAGTCAACCTTGCTCAAGATGGTGGCGGGCGTGCTTGCGCCGGACGGGGGCACCATCGAGTACGGCGTGCATGTGACCAAAACCTATTACGCACAGCACCAGTTGGAAGAGCTGCACCCGGGCAACACCGTCTTCGAGGAGCTTGACCACGTGGCGCCCGGCTGGAACATAAGCCAGGTGCGCACGCTTCTGGGCGCTTTTTTGTTCGCGGGCGACGATGTGGACAAGAAGGTGAGCGTGCTTTCCGGCGGTGAGAAGAGCCGCTTGGCGCTGGCGAAGATGCTTGTCGCCCCCCGTCCGCTTCTGTGCTTGGACGAGCCTACGAACCACTTGGACATTGCGAGCGCCGATATTCTGGAACAGGCGCTGCGCGCATTCGAGGGCACCATATTGCTCATCACACACGACCGCCACCTCATTCGCGGGGTGGCGAACCGCATAGTGGAGGTGAAGCCCGGCCATATAGCCAACTATGCAGGCGACTACGACTACTACCTGTTCAAGAGCGGCCAGCTTGAAGGTCCTGCGCCCGAGGGCGTATCGCTTGTGGACGAGGTGATGGGCGAGGGGAGGGCGGCTGGCGGTGCGGCTGCGGGCAAGGGGCGCGTGGTCGAGGCGGGCAAGGGGCGCACGGCTCGCGGCGGTTCTGCCGGCAAAGGCGTCGCTGCGGGCAACAAGACCGTCGTGACGGTGAACCGCCACGGAAAAGGCGAGAGACCTGCTCAGGCGAAGGGCGCGTCCGTCGAGCTTACCGCCCCGCGCGGCAGCGCACCCAAGACCAAGGAGCAGAAGCGCCGCGAGGCTGCGGCGCGCAATCGCGCCTATGCGGCGCTTAAAAACCATCGGGCGCGCATCGCCGAGCTCGATGCGCAGATGGAGCGCGACAACGCTCGCATGGCCGAACTGCTCGAACTTATGGCCGACCCCGACTTCTACATCAACGAGGATGCGTCTTCCGACGCCATCGCCGAGCATGCGCGGGTAAAGCAGCGGCTTGCCAAGGCGGAAGAGGAATGGTTCGCGCTTACCGAAGAGTTGGAAGCCGAAATGGCTCGCCAACAGGCATTGTCGTAGCGGAAGGGCAACATGTTGAACATCGTATTGGTTGAACCCGAAATTCCGCAGAATGCGGGCAACATCGCGCGCACGTGCGCTTGCACGGGGGCGACTTTGCATCTGGTGGAGCCTATGGGGTTTCGGCTCACGTCGAAGAATCTTGCACGAGCGGGCTGCGACTATTGGGATGAGGTGGACATCAAGCGTTGGCCTTGCTCAGATGCCTTTTTCGAAGCGCACGATGCGGGCGAGCTGGGCATCGGCGAGCTTCACCTGTTCACGGGGCAAGCGCGCTTGGCGTTTTCCGATGTGCGCTATGCCGACGGCGATTTCCTCGTGTTCGGCCGCGAAAGCCGCGGGCTCGATGAGCGCTTCCTCGAGGAATACGCCGCCCGCTGCGTGCGCATTCCCATGTGCGAGGGGCTGCGCAGTCTGAACCTATCGAACGCCGTGGCCATCGCCGCCTACGAGGCGTTGCGTCAGCAAGGCTGGCCGGGGCTTGTCTAGGTTCGCCCGGGCTTGTCTGGGTTCGCCAGACTCAACCCCGGGCTTGTCTAGGCTCGCCTAAGCGCCCTCACTTGTGAAGTTTTGCGTGTTCGGTAGGGGAAGCGCAGCTTGTTACGCTAGACTGTCTAGCTATGTCTAGCTCGCAACTACCATATATCATCTGCAGCGTTTTGTGCTTCGTGCCGGCCATCGTTTTCCACGAGGTTGCGCACGGGTTCGCTGCGTACAAGTTGGGCGACCCTACGGCGAAGAGCAAAGGTCGGCTTTCCCTCAACCCGCTTGCGCACATCGATCCGTTCGGCACGGTCATTCTGCCTCTGTGCATGCTGCTCATGGGCGGCCCTGTGTTCGGATACGCGAAGCCCGTTCCCTACAACCCGTCGTATTTCAAGGATCCGAAACGAGGCGACGTGATAGTGGGCCTTGCGGGTCCGGCGGCGAACTTGGCTATGGCGGTGATCGCGGCCGTGGTGGCGTGGATCTTCTTTGCGCCCGCCCCCGCGTTTGTGATGGAAAGTCAGTTGTTCTACTACTTCTACCTGCTGTTCCTTCCCATGTTCGCGCTTATCAACTTGTACCTTATGTTCTTCAACCTTCTGCCTATCCCGCCGCTTGACGGTTCGTCGGTGCTCGCGCTGCTGTTGCCGCGCAAATACCTGCCTAAGTACTACAAAATGCAGCGCTACGCCTTCCCGGTTTTCCTCATCATCATCGTGGTGATTCCCTATGCGTTCCATATAAACCCCATCGGCATATACCTCGACTGGACGGCGGGCAACGTGGCGAACCTGCTGTTCCCGTTCCCCATTTCGTAAGGGTCTGGTATGTCGTACAAGGTTCGCATAGACAGTTTCGAAGGGCCGTTCGACCTGCTGCTTTACTTGGTCAGTCGCCAAAAGGTGGACATCGGGGCCATCTCCATCGCCCAGATTGCCGACCAGTACTTGGACGAAGTCTCGCGCATGCCCAACCTCGATCTTGATGTGGCGAGCGACTTTCTGCTGGTGGCTTCCACGTTGCTGGAGATAAAGGCGCAAAGCCTCATCCCGCGCGAGCGCGAGGCCGTAGACGAAGACATAGCCGAGCTTGCGCCCAACGAGGCGCGCGACATGCTGGTTGAGCGGCTGCTTGTCTACAAGCAGTACAAAAACGCCGCTTCCGCGCTGCTGGCGCGTTTTGTGGCGGAAGGTCGCATGCATGCGCGTCCGTTCGGCCCCGACGCATGCTTCCTCACGCTCATGCCCGACTATCTGCGCGACGTGACGCTTGACGGCCTGGCGCTTGTCGCCGCCCGTGCCATGGCCCGCCGCGACGTGTTTCTGCTGGAATCAGAGCACATCGCCGCTAAGCCCATTCCCGTGGAGGCGCACGTGCGCGCCATCCATCAGCGTATCATGAACAAAAAGCATCTCATGTTCTCGGAATTGGTGGACGGAAGCACTCCGGCCGCTGTGGTAGTCGTGACGTTTCTGGCGGTGCTCGAGCTTTACAAGCGCAACATGGTGCAGGTGGCTCAAGAGCAGCTGTTCGGCGATATAGACATCCGCTACATCGAGGGATCGGGCGAGCTTCTGCTCGACGGAGACGATGCCTTGACGTCGGTGGGCGAGCAATAGGAGCCGACAAGGCTGCGGAAAGGATCGCGATGTTTTCAGGTTTGCAGGAAAGCCAGCTGAAAGGTGCGCTCGAAGCGATGCTCTTCGTGACCGACGAGCCGGTGGGAACCATAGCGCTTGCCGACATGCTGGAAGCGGAGCCGGCCTGCGTGGAAGAGGCGCTGGTGGATTTGCGCGCCCAGCTTGAGGAAGAAAACCGCGGCATCCAGCTGCGCGAGGTTGCCGGCGGATGGCGGTTGTTCACGCATCCGGCCTATCACGAGCTGATAGAGAAGTACGTGCTTTCGTGGGATACGCGCAAGCTTTCGCAGGCGGCCATGGAAACGCTCGCCATCGTGGCGTATGCGCAGCCCGTCACGCGTGCGGGCGTGGCCTCCATTCGCGGGGTGAACTCCGATAGCTCCATCAACTCGCTGGTGGAAAAAGGGCTTGTGCGCGAAGCGGGCATGGCGGACGCGCCCGGAAACCCCGTGCTTTACGCCACGACGCGCGCCTTCTTGGAAAAGTTCGGCCTGCGCTCCACCGGCGATCTGCCCGATCTCGACCAGTTCGCGCCCGACGATGCCACCCGCGCGTTCATCCGCGAGCGCCTAAGCGCCACGCGCGAGGCCGTTGCGAGCGCCGTTGCGGGCAAGGAGGGGGAAAAAGACGTGCTCGAGAGCGTGACGTTTAACGACGACGATGAGTTTGCGACCGTTCTGTTTGAGGGCGCACCCCCTGAAGCCGCGCCCGAAGCCGCGCCCGAAGCCGCCCCTGAAGCCGCGCCCGAAGCCGCTGAAGCTGCGCGGGACTTGCTGGCCGACGCTATGGCTCAGAACCTGGGCTTAGTGGAAAAGATAGACTTCGACAAGCTGACCTTCGAGACCGACGATGAATAGGAAAGGCTTCGCCACGTTGACGCCCGACGAAGCCCGCAGGCGTTTGCCGAGCGCCCTTTGCTGACCGGAAGAGGATCTGTGGAACAAAGACAATCGAACGATACCGTTATGCGCTTGCAGAAGTTCCTCGCGCGGGCGGGGGTGGCCTCTCGGCGGGGTGCTGAGGTTCTCATAGCAGGCGGGCGCGTGCGGGTAAACGGCACGGTGGTAGCCGAAATGGGTGCGAAAGTGAATCCCTCTTGCGATATCGTCGAGGTCGACGGCGAGACGGTGCGCTGCGAGACGCCGAAGGTCACGCTCATGCTGCACAAGCCGCTCGGATTCGTGACCACCATGAAAGACGAACACGCCAAACGCATCGTATCCGATCTCGTGCCGACAGGCGCGTATCCCGGCCTGTTCCCGCTGGGGCGTCTCGACCGCGACACATCCGGCCTTTTGCTGTTTTCCACCGACGGAGACCTAGGCTTTTCGGTGCTTCGCCCGCGCGGGCACGTGGTGAAGCGCTACGTTGCCCTTGTGGAGGGGCACCCCGGTGCGCGCACGCTGCAGGCGCTGCGCGAGGGCGTCATGCTCGACGACGGCGTGACGCTGCCTGCGGAAGCGGAAGTGCTTTCCGGCGCAGAAGAGGCCCGCGCCCGCAACGTGCTCGAGCTGCCGGTTCCCCAGCAACGCAAGGAGGAGCGCGCGAGCGGGCGCGCAGCGGCAAAGAGCGTGCGCCGCGGGCAGGCGCACGGAGATGCTTGCGGCGCTCGCGGAGCTTTAGCAGACCACGTCGCTATTTCCCGCGAATACTCCGCCGCCCGTGCGCGCAAGGCCGCCGCCTGCTCGGTGGTGCGCATCGGCATCCACGAAGGGCGTAACAGGCAGGTGCGCCGTATGCTCGAAGCAGTGGGGCATCCCGCCTGTGCGCTGCACCGTGAGGCGATAGGCCCGCTTTTTCTGGGCGACCTTCCGCGCGGTTCGTGGCGATTGCTGAGTGATTCTGAAGTGGAGGCTTTGCGCGCCGCCGTTTCCAGCGAATAATGGTATAGTGCAAGCGGACGTATGATACGGACTGGAAAGCAAAGGCAAAGGAGCATGCTCATGTTGAACGAAGAGGCCGCCATGACCATCATGCCCCTTACAGGGCCGCTGCGCGGAAGCATGCGCGTTCCGGGCGACAAGTCCATATCGCACCGGGCGGTGCTGTTCGCGGCTATGGCCGAGGGCACCTCGCAGTTGTCGGGCGTGCTCGATTCCGCCGACGTGCGCTCCTCCATTGAGGCGGTGCGCCAGCTGGGTGCAAGGGTCGATCTGCGCAAACAGCCCGACGGCAGTTTGGCGGGCACCGTGAAAGGGTGGGGAGGTGCGGGGCCTGTTCAGCCCGAAGGGCCTATCGACTGCGGGAATTCCGGTACCACCGCTCGCCTGCTCATGGGCGTGCTCGCCCCGTGGGCCGTGCGGGTGAAGCTTACCGGCGACGAGTCGCTGTGCGCCCGCCCCATGCGCCGCATCACGGCGCCGCTCATGAAGATGGGTGCGCAGTTCCTTCCCGCAGGAAGGGAGACGCTTCCCATCACTGTGTGCGGAAACCGCAGCCTGCACGGCATCACCTACGATGCCCCCATGTCCTCCGCCCAGCTTAAAACGGCCGTTCTTCTGGCGGGCGTGTACGCGGAGGGCGCCACGACCTTAAACGAGCCTTCGCCTTCGCGCAACCACACCGAGCTCATGCTCCCCGAGTTCGGCGTTCCCACCACGGCGGCCAACTGCACGGCGAGCGTGGAGGGCTCCTGCAAGCTTCGGGCAAGCGAGGTGGCGGTGCCGGGCGACCCTTCGTCGGCGGCGTTTATCGCCTGCGCGGCGGCGCTTGAGCCGGGAAGCGATGTGGTTATAGAGGGCGTGAGCCTGAACACGGCGCGCATCGGCTTCACGCGCACCCTTGAGCGCATGGGCGCGAACATAGCTCTTCATCACGAGGGGTTCGAGGGAAAAGAACCCTACGGTTCCATCACCGTGCGCTACGAACCCTGCCTGCGCGGCTGCGAGGTGCCGGCGGAAAAGATTCCCACCATTATCGACGAGATTCCCGTGCTTGCGCTTGTGGCGGCTCATGCGCGCGGCATCACGGTGTTTCGCAAGGTGGGCGAGCTGCGCGTGAAGGAGACCGACCGTCTTGCCGCCGCGATGGAGGGGCTTAAAGCCCTCGGCGTGGACGCGTGGGTTGACGGCAGCGACCTGTACGTGGAAGGGCAGCCGAGTTTAAGCGCCCCTTCCGGCATCGTGTTCGATTCGCATTGCGATCACCGGCTTGCCATGACATGGGCGCTCGTGGGGCTTGTAGGCGAACACCCGGTCATCGTGGAGAATTTCGACTCCGTGAAGATAAGTTATCCGCAATTTCTTTTAGACATGCAAAGGCTGGCGAAATGATCATAGCAATCGATGGGCCTTCCGGGGCGGGGAAATCGACGGTGGCCAAGGCTGTGGCCAAATCCCTTGGCTTCTCGTGCCTCGATACGGGGGCGATGTACCGCGCGGTGGCGTGGCAGGCGCTGCAGCTAGGCGTTGCCCTTGACGACGAAGAGGGGCTTGGGCGCATTGCGCGCGACTATGAGATAAGCTTTAGGCATGAGCAGGGAGACCCCGTTCCGCGTCGCGTGTTCATGGGCGATACGGAGGTTACCGAGGCTATACGCACCGCCGAAATAGACCGCGCGGTAAGTCCGGTTTCGGCGGTGCCCGCCGTGCGCGCCGCCCTGCTCGACCAGCAGCGCCGCATCGGCAACGCGGGCGACTACGTGGTGGAAGGCCGCGACATCGGCACGGTGGTGTTCCCGCAGGCCGAGGTCAAGGTGTTTTTGACCGCTTCCGACGAGGAGCGCGCGCACCGCCGCGTGCGCCAAAACGTTGACAGGGGCATAGGCTCCATCGACTACGACGAGGTGCTTGCCGACTTGCGCCGTCGCGACGAGCGTGATTCCACGCGAAAGACCGCTCCTTTGCGTGCGGCCGAAGACGCCGTGCACATCGACTCGACGGATCACTACATAGAAGAGGTAATCGACCAGATATGCGCCCTTGCCGCGCAGGTTGGAAAGTGACGTGGGCATGTTCCTTCCCTATGAGAAAATGTGGGACATGCCGCTTGGCGGCACGTCGAAGGAAAAGCAGATACCGCATTGGGCGGGAAACATCATCTGGGGTTTTCTCGCGTTCGTCTTCAAGATATGCTTCCGCTACCGCGTAGATAACCGCGAAAGCCTGCGTGGCTTCAAAGGGAGAAGCGGCGTGGTTGTGGTGGCGAACCACACGTCGTTTCTCGATGTGGCGTTCATGTATCTGGCTGCACGCCCGTCGCAGTGGATACGCTTCATGGGACGCGACACACTGTTCGACAACGCGCGGGGGCTGGTGGGCCAGATCCTCTCGCGCGTGGGGGCGTTCCCCGTGCGCCGCGACCAAGCCGATCGCACCGCCATCAAGCGCGCCACCCGCATGCTCAAGAACAACGAGGTCGTGGGTATACTGCCCGAGGGCACGCGCCGGGGCAAAGGATCGCTTCAGCCCACGCTCCACTCAGGGGCTGCGTTCATTGCGAAAATGGGCCGCTCACCCATCCTTCCCATGACGGTGCGCAATGCGGAACTGGTCAAGCAGAAGGGTAGGTTTTTCCGATTCCCTCAGATAACCATCGAGTTCGGGAACCCCGTTGTGCTTTCCGACTTCGACTTCCTGCCGAAAGCGGACCGCTTGGACGGCTGCACGTGGTATGCAATGCGCGAGTGCTTCGCGCTTTCTTGCCGCGTGCCTCGCGAGCAGGTGGATATGCCCGCGCTGTTCCCCGAAAGCCGCGATTTCACGTCTGTGTTCGCCGAGCACCCCGTTCCCGTGCACACAACCGAAGAGATCCTTGCGGCAAACGACGACGCGGGCGCAAGGGAGGGTAAACGCGCATGAAGGTGATTCGCGCGAAGCATGCGGGAGCCTGCTACGGCGTTCAGCGTGCGCTCGATATGGCGCAGGTTTCCGTCATGGACGGCGGTGAGGCGTATACCTTAGGGCCGCTCATCCACAACCCGCGCGTGGTTTCCGAGCTGGAGTCGTGCGGTGTGCATGTGGCGGCGGGTGTAGACGATATTGAGGCGGGCATCGTCATCATCCGCAGCCACGGAGTCACGGCCGAAGTGCATGCGGAAGTGGAGCAGCGCGGCCTGTCCGTCATCGATGCTACTTGTCCGCATGTTGCCCGCGCTCAGCAAGCTGCCGAAGATCTTGCTCGGCAGGGTTGCCACGTTGTCGTGGTAGGCGAGGCGGGTCATCCCGAGGTGGAGGGTCTCGTGTCGTGGGCAAGGCGCGCCGGCGGGGAAGTTTGCGTAGTTGCCGACCCGATCAACGTTCCCGCCGATTTGGACGAACCGGTGGGCATTGTGGTGCAGACTACCCAGACGCGCGAAAGCCTTGACTCGGTGGTGGACGCGCTGCATGCGCGCGGCATCGAACCCGAGGTGAGAAACACCATCTGCTTTGCCACGCGTCAGCGTCAAAACGCTGCGGCCAAGCTTGCCGAGCAGACAGACGCCATAGTGGTCATAGGAGGTCGCAACTCGTCGAACACGACGCGCTTGGCTGAAATCTGCTCTGCTATCTGCGAAAACACCCATCATGTCGAGTCGGCCGACGAGCTTGATCCTGTTTGGTTCGCCGGCTGCGAGACCGTAGGCGTAACCGCCGGAGCCTCCACTCCCGAAGCCCACATAGAAGCTGTTGTCGCCGCTTTGGAGAAGATGTAGCCGTTCTTTGCGGACGGGCGCTTTCTTCCCGTTGCGATTGCCTCGGTTTTGCGGCGAAAATGCCGGTCGATCAAGTCTCTCGCTGCAAGGAATGCCTCGAGCGAATATTCGAACTGGGAAAATGGGGGACCTTGGGGCCGGAAGTTGGCTGTTGTCCTAGCGCAACCCCTAATGGTCGGGTAAACTGTGTGCAAAGATGTTTCGTTGAACGAAAAGACGGAGGGGCTTGTGGATGCCGATATAGAGGGGTTAACTATTGCTGGCCGATATCTTGTTACTGGGAAGCTTGGAGCTGGAGGAATGTCCGAGGTTTACCGAGCGCAAGATTTGGTGCTCGGTCGAGCTGTTGCAATCAAGGCATTGTCGCCGCAACTCGAGGATGAAGAATTTCTTGCGGCATTCAAAAAGGAGGCTGCGGCTACCGCAAACCTGCAGAGTCCCCATATCGTCAACGTGTACGATTGGGTAGTCGATGGCGATTCTTGTTATATAGTCATGGAGCTTATCGAAGGCGAGACTCTTCGTGAACTACTTGATTCTCATGGCTGCTTAAGCGAATGCGAGGTTCTTGGAATAGGCAGCCAGGTTGCTGAGGCTTTATCGGCGGCGCACCGCATGGGTATCGTTCATTCGGATATCAAGCCGCAGAATATCATGATCCAGTCGGATGGTATTGTGAAGGTGATGGATTTCGGTATTGCCTATGTTGAGGGTGCGCCGAAAGGATTCTCTTCGGGGACAACGGCGGGAACGATTCGCTATATGTCTCCTGAGCAATTTCGGGGCGATAAGCTGACTCCGGCAAGTGACGTGTATTCGCTGGGAGTCGTTCTTTACGAGGCTGCATGCGGGTGCCTGCCGTCTGACGGTCAAGGTTTAGGAAAGGCGTGTGGAGACATAGCGGGCGAGCTTTCTCTTTCCTTCGAGCGGCATGGCGCTTCAAAGGAAATAGCAGTTGGTCTGAAGCAGATTTTATCCAAGGCTTTGCAGCGTGATACTGCACACCGGTATCCTAGCGCAACCGAAATGAAAAGCGACCTTGAAGCATGCCTTCGTGAATCGAACTCATCTGTACGGGCGCTAGTTTCTAGTCATTTTCACAAAGTTGAACTGGAGGAAAGTTCGCCACTTGACCCTCGGCAAACCCTGGGGAGTCCGTCCGATTGCTGTGACGAAACTCAAGTGATAGCCACACGCAGTTCTGGGGGTATCGAAGAGCTTTCATCTGACAAGGCGTTGTTCGGCTTATCGAAAGTGGCCGACAACACTGTTGTTATGCCCGCCCATGCGGAAGGTTCTCCGTTAAAGGGGTCTGCCAAGCAGCGCATCATGGCGGCTCCGGCTTTGTCTTCCGAAAAAGTGAAGTGGAAAAAGTCTGCCGTGATTGCCGTTTCCGCTCTGCTAATTTTTTTCGCTGGGGTTGGCGTTGCATTTGCCTTTGGCGGTGCGGTGAATAAGGGCATTGGTTCTTTACAGGAGTTCGAGACCGCCTCGAGTGAGGTTGCCTCTGAAGACGATGGGCTTGTGGACGTGTGGGTTGTCGACAAGAAGTATCAGAGCGTTTCCGACGCTTCTTATGATGCCTTCAAGTTGGTTACGGAATACTCTTATGATGATGACGGCCGGCTGCTGGAGACCAAGGATTACACGAACTTTTTCTCCACCGACCTTCCTCGAGAAAACAATTTCAGTAAAGGCAGTTTTAGTTACGACGATAGAAGCAGAATAGTAGATGTTCGCTACGCATACTCTCAATATGATTGGCAGTATGGTGGTTATGAATCGATTGAATATGATGAGAGCGGCCGAGTGTCTCGTATAGCAAGGAGTATTTTGTCTCAGGGGGATGGCAGCGAGTCGTATTCTTACGAATATGATTCCAGCGGAAATATAAGCTCTGTCGAGGTTTCCGTTTTCGATCATTCGGGCTTTGAGGGATTGTCAGAAGAGTATTCCTCAACATTGATCTTTTCGTATTTGGACGATCAGGTTCTTGAGAAGACGGCTTCAATCGGGTCTGCGGTGACCGCCGTCGGTTTATCGCAGGAATTTTCCGATATACCCAATGGAATCCTTTGCTATAAAGTGGCCTATAAGGGGATAGATTTCGGCCGAGTTACGCTGCGCTACGACACCAATGGGAACCTAGCTAGTGTTGTTTCTGATTCGCGGTACTTGCCGAGGATAACCGAATACGAGTACAAGAAAATAAAAGTGGATAGAAGCTGTTACGTACCAAGTATTTACAGTAACCCTTTGGGATTGGACGAATTGTATCAACCGTGTTTGAGCGATGCGCAAATTAGTAGAATTCTTTCTTCTCAAGGTATAAATGCTGCAGGAAAATCACCCGTTATCCATTATGATGTTGATACCGTTTTTGATGCTGCGGACTCTTCCGATTCTTACATGTTGCCCAACTCCGATTCTCTTTACTATACCGAGAGTGAACTATCTTCGCTGAGTGATTGGGACCTGTATATCGCTCGGAACGAAATCTTCGCGCGCAGGGGTCGTATGTTCAAGAACCAGGATTTGGCGGATTACTTTTCGGCGAAAAACTGGTACCATCCCAAATACTCCCCCGAAGAATTCGATGCCATGCCCTCCCTCTTGAATGATCACGAGCTGAAAAACGTTGAGACAATTAGGCGCGTTGAGGAAGAACGAGGGTCGGAGTACCTATGATTGCATTATTGCGAAAGCCGTTGCCTTACATGAAGGTATCGGTCGCTTTATTGACCGTAACAACCTTCCTTTTGGCGGCTGCAGCATGTACGAGTGCCGAATCTTCGACACCTTCTGGCCAAGACGCTGTAAGTGCTTCGGAGGAGTCTCCCGATGTTTCATATTTGAGTCTGGAAGTTAGCGATGTGGCTATGGATGGCGATCCATCTCTGGAAGACGGGGTTGCAGACTGTGAGGTTCTGGCGGAGCAGCTGCGTGAGAGGCTAAATATATCGGAGGACTATCGACAAAGCTTCGTGCATGGAGACAAAGGAGCGTCTTTTCAGAAGTATATTATGCTTCATGACACGGAAGGGACGTCGGATGCTTTGTCGGTAATTGATTGGTGGGATTCCAACGGCTCCGGCGTAGCTGCTCATTTCGTGATTAATGCGGATGGCAGCATCGTCCAATGCGTTGGGCTGGACGAGATAGCCCATCATGCGGGTTTCGGCGATACGGGGCACAACGGGGCGTATGGGGTTGAGGACGAATCTCGGGACGACAAAGTCGGCACAGTTGGCATCGGCAGCTGGGCTTCCGATTACGGCATGAATTCATATTCCGTGGGCATCGAGCTTGTCCACATGGGAGGTACGGGGGACTATCCCGAAGAGCAGCTCTGCGCACTCGACGGGCTTATTGCCTACATTGACGCATATTATGGATTCGAGAGCGAGATAATCGACCATAAAGCATGGCGCACGGGCAACTCGGATACTTCGCCTGAATTCTCTCAATATTTGGAAAACTATCAACGAGGTCGAACTCATTCGGCAGCCTCGTAGGCGATAGGCAACGAGGTCGGGCGTGACTGCTCGTAATGAGTGTTTTGCGCCGCTAAAGACGCAGCGCCTCGAGGGCTTGAAAGGGGCGTTGGCCGCGATTGTTGTGGCGGGTGCTTTTGCGTGTTGCGCCCTCGTATTGATCTCGAGCAGGACATATTCATTATGTCTAGCTGGTGTCCATGTGGCTGGTGTTTCGGGAAGCGGGAAGAGTTTTCGTTGGCTTTCAAAAAGATGATTTCCTGTCCGCCATCCCTCTCGTACCGTCGAGACGGAGGGTTGGCTATGAGCGACGTGCGATATGTTGCCAAGCGGTAGCGGACGGGCGAATCCCTACCGTAGAGGATCTTATGATCGCCGCTATCTGCCAGCGCAACGATGCGGTGCTGGTCACGCGCAACGTCAAGGACTTCGCTTATCTGGGCATCGAGGTAGTGAATCCTTTCGAACCTAAGCCGTAGCAATCGATTCTCGTTCTTGATTTTCAAACATTTGTTTGCTATAATTTTTACAAACAAATGTTTGAAAGGTGTTGACATGGAAGAAAGAGATGCTATCATTAGCACTGACAGTGCCGGGGACACCTCTCAACGACGTGGAAACTCCCCGGCCCGCGCATTTTTTGGATACGAAGTTCTGTCATCCGATTTTTTATTGCAGCGCATTCGGTCGAAGGGCTTTGCAATTGGCGACGCGCAAAGAGCTTCTCGAATTCTTGCAGCAAGCAGCTATTGCCATCTATCTCGTTATATCCCTGCTGTAAAGCGCGTTTTTGGCGATCATGCGTCTATGGGCAATTTGGAAGAGGCTCTGTTGTTCGACATGACTTTGCAAAGGGTGTTGCTGTCTTATTTGATTCTTTTCGAAAGGGCGTTTAAGACTAGCATTGCCGACGGGCTTGCACAGGAATTTGGATCGTTTGCCCATCTTCGTCCCGAGCCTTTTTCCAACAAAGAGCTGTGGCATTTGTTTGTAAAAAAGTATAATCGAGAACGAGATGCCAAAAGCCGATCCGGTTCTCCATTCGTCGTCCATTACATTGACGAAGCGGGTGAGCTGCCTGTTTGGGCTGCCTTCGACATTCTTTCGTTTGGGATGGCTTCGAATGCTTACGGCAATTTGGTTAAGTGCTCTGCGCGCGACAAGGTCTCTTCGTATTTTGGAATGCCCTCTTCTGTGATGAGAAGCTGGGCTAGAGCGCTCTCGCATGCGCGAAACGAATGCGCTCACGGGGGAGTGTTCTATGGGCGTCAACTTGATAGCCAACCTAAGAGGACGCGTGAGTTGGTTGACTGTGATACGAAGTCCATGTACTGCCTTTTCGTGATGATTTTGCATTTATTCAAAAGGAACATGCCGGCGGCGGCGAGCAATATGCTTGGCGACTTGGTTGCCGTGGCGGGAAGATCATCTGCCAATTTAACCGAACCTTGCGGGTTTCCTCGGGGATGGGAGGAGCGCCTTGCGTCTATCATCGGCGAAAACGGAACTATGTCGCGGATGAAGCGCAGATTTCGCTTGTCTTTTCTCTGGGGAGAGCCGCCTAGTGGGGCAGGGCGTTCTCGTGCGTTCCCTAGTATTGGGGTAAACTGTTCTTCAGAAGGTTTCTAGAGCGAACGGAAGGCTATGAGCACGTATCCTTCGAAAGATATCGAGCGGGACGCGGCTGCGGTGGCTGCGGCTGGTGCGGCTGCGGCTGGTGCGGCTGCGGTGGGCGAAGCGGGCGTGGACTGCGCAAGAGCGGCAGGCGACGAAGAGGCTTCTGCCCATAGGGACGCTTGGGCGAGGCATTCCCGTGTGTCCCGCGCGCGGGTGGAAAGCGTGCTTGAAAAAAGCCCCGCCGACGACGCGGGATTCGAACCCGGGTGCTTCGTGACCTCGGTGGACGGACATCCGGTTCGCGACCTTATAGACTGGCGCTGGCTTACCGCAGACGATGTTGTCACCTTAGGCTACATCGACCTCGACGGCGATGCGGGCGAGGTGGTTCTTGAGCGCGATGCGGGCGAGGAATGGGGCTTCGAATTCGACGGCGTCATCTTCGATGCGGTGAAGCAGTGCCGAAACGCCTGCACGTTCTGCTTCATGCGCCAGTTGCCGCACGGCATGCGCTCCTCGCTTTTCCTTCGCGACGACGACTTCCGCTTAAGCTTCCTTTCGGGCACCTTCGTCACGTTCACGAACCTGACGCCCGAGGACGAGGCGCGCATTATCGAACAGCGCATATCGCCTTTGCGCATGTCGCTGCACGCCGTTCGCCCTAGCGTGCGCCGCCGCCTCATAGGAAAGCACGCGCAGCACGGCATCGACGTGCTCGAGCGGCTGCTTTCCGCCGGCATCGAGTTCCATACGCAGATAGTGCTCGTACCGGGCGAAAACGACGGCGACGTGCTCGCGGAAACGCTCGCATGGGCCTACGCTCGTCCCGGCATCGTGAACGTGGGCATTGTGCCTTTAGGTTTCACGAAGCACCAAGGATGCTTCGAGCACAGCTTCAACGATCCGCCCGCCTCCCGCGCGGTGCTCGATCTCATTGAGCCTATCCAAAAGCGAGCTTTAGCCGAGCGTGGCACTCCGTGGGTGTTTGCCGCCGACGAGTTCTACCGCAACGCCTATGGCGAAAAGCTGCTCGAAAAGCTGCCGCCTGCCAGCCATTACGGCGACTTCAGCCTGTTCGAGGACGGTATCGGCATCATTCGCACGTATGTGGACGATTGGGAGGCCTCCTGCAAGGCGGGCGAAGCTGCGGCGTGTGCCCGGGCCCTGCGCGCGGCGGGGCTGCGCGCGCGTTTCGTCGTGGGCGGCGCCATGCAGCCGTTTTTGGGGCAACTGGTGGCGGCAAGCCCTTTGGCCGAAGCGCTCGAGCCCTTGGTGGTGA
This sequence comes from Actinomycetes bacterium, assembly GCA_023403475.1. GTDB lineage: Bacteria > Actinomycetota > Coriobacteriia > Coriobacteriales > Eggerthellaceae > CAJFUR01. The sequence goes on along the minus strand of JAEYEL010000083.1, from coordinate 19,683 downwards.
AAAACGACTTCTTCGGCGGAAACGTAGACGTGACCGGGCTTCTGTGCGGCTGCGACATCGCGCGTGCCGTGGCAGCGTGCGACGGGGGAGGGCTTTTCTGCATCCCCAACGTGGTGTTCAACGACAACGGGGTGACGCTCGACGATATGAGTTTGGAGGATATGCAGAAGGCGGCGGGAAGGCCTTTGCACGTGGTATCCTGTAACCCGTCAGGTTTTCTGCCGGAGATAACCGCTTTGGCCGAGGCTCGCGTGCATGATGCGGCGGGCGGTGCGCGCGGTCGGTAGCCGAGCCGAAGCTGGAAGCGCCGCCCGCTCGGCGCGCGAGTAGTTGCCCCTGCCGCCATGTGCGGCCCGAAATAGAAGGAACAAGCCATGCCCTTGCCTCTTGTTGCGGTGGTGGGACGCCCGAATGTGGGAAAGTCCACGCTGGTGAACCGCATAGCTCAGGCCGACGAGGCCATCGTCCACGAAATGCGCGGCGTCACGCGCGACCGCTCCTACCACGAGGCCGACTGGAACGGCGTCAGCTTCGCGCTCGTGGATACGGGCGGCATAGAGATGGGAAGCGACGATGTGTTTCAAGGTTCCATTCGCTCGCAGGCCTTCGAGGCCGCGCGCGAGGCGGATGTCATCGTTTTCCTTGTGGACGGCAAGACCGGCATCAACGCCGACGATGAGGAGGTGGCGCGCATACTGCGCAAAGCCGACAAGCCGGTGTTTTTGGCGGTGAACAAGCTCGACACGCCGGGCAGCGTCGATGAGATGTGGGAGTTCTACCAGCTGGGGCTGGGCGATCCTTGGCCTATTTCCGCAACGCACGGGCACGGTACGGGCGACTTGCTCGACGAGGTGGTGGCGAAACTGCCCTGTTTCGACGCTTCGCAGGAAGACGACGAGCCTTCCGTCAACGTGGCCATCATCGGTCGCCCGAACGCGGGGAAGTCGTCGCTTACGAACAAGATGACGTGCGGCGAGCGCTCCATCGTGTCCGATGTGGCGGGCACAACGCGCGACGCCATCGATACGACCGTCACGCACGACGGGAAACGCTACACCATCGTGGACACGGCGGGCTTGCGTCGTAAAAGCCAGATAGACCAGGACGTGGAATACTACGGTTTCGTGCGTGCCATGCGCGCCATCGACCGAGCCGACGTGGCGCTGCTCGTCGTCGATTCCTCGCTGGGCCTGACCGATCAGGATCAGCGTGTGGCCGGATACGCCGCCGAACGCGGATGCGCCATGATCATCGTCCTCAACAAATGGGATCTGGTGGAAAGCCCCGAGAAGAAGGCGGAGATTCGGGAACGCATAGCCGACCGCATGACGTTCGTGGGATATGCGCCGGTAGTGGCCGTCTGCGCGCTAACCGGAAAGAAGGTCGAGCGCATTTGGGAGATAATCGACCAGGTGTACGCTAACTACTGCCAGACCATCCCCACCAACAAGCTCAACGTTTGGCTGGGCGAGATTCGCGATACGGGTCACACCGTGTCTTGTGGCAAGAAGATACTGCGCATGAAATACATCACGCAAACGGGCTGTTGCCCTCCGCGCTTCACGTTTTTCGCGAACCATCCCGAGTTGGTAGACGACAACTTCGAGCGCTTTTTGGAGAACCGCCTGCGTAAAAGCTTCGATCTTGAGGGAACGCCGGTGTTTCTCAAGTTCAAGCGGAAGGACTAGCTGCCATGCACGACGTTTTCGTTGCCATCGGACTGTTCGCGGTTACGTTCCTTCTGGGGTCGGTTCCCTGGGGCGTGGTCATATCGAAGGTGTTCTTCCATGACGACATCCGCAAGCATGGAAGCGGCAACATAGGAACAACCAACGCCATGCGCACGCTGGGGCGTGCGGGCGGCGCGGCCGTGTTCGTGCTCGACTTTGGCAAAGGGCTTCTGTCGGGTGCGCTTGCGTATCTGGCATGCGGACTGCTTCCTTGCGACGGGCTTGCGCCCGGGGCGCTTATGAGCTGCAACACCATGCTAGGCGTTGCGTTTTTCGGGTGCACCTACGGGCATATCTTCAGCCCGTGGCTTAGGTTCAAAGGCGGGAAGGGCATAGCGGTTGCCGTGGGCGCGCTGTTCTTCGTGTACGGGCCGGCAGGCGCCCTTTTGGAGCTGGCGCTGTTCGCCGTTGTGGTGCTGGTGACGCGCTACGTGTCCGCCGGCTCCATTGCCGCTGCGGTCGCGTGCCCGTTTTTCGCGCTCTACTTCTTCTGGGGCTCGTGGCCGGCGTTCGCTCTGTGCGCTGTGGTGGGTCTGACCGTGGTGTGGGCACATCGCGGGAACATAGAGCGCCTGCGTGCGGGCACGGAAAGAAAGATAGGGGGCGGGAAATGAAGGTAGCGGTTATCGGAGCTGGCTCGTGGGGAACGGCGCTTGCGCAGGTTCTGGCGACGGGCGGGCATGCGGTGAGCTTGTGGGCGCGCAAACCCGAGGTGGTGCGCACCATCAACGAGGATCATTTCAACCCGCGCTACCTAAGCGATGCGAAGCTGAGCGAGGCCGTTTTGGCCACCACGTCCCATGAGGAAGCGCTTGCGGACGCGCAAGCCGTCGTCGTGGTGACTCCGTCGAGCATCCTGCGCGAGGTGGCGTATGCTCTTGCCCCTTTGGTAAGCGAGAATCTGCCCGTTGTCATTTGCTCGAAAGGCGTGGAAGAGGGAAGCGGGCGCCTGCCCATCGAGGTCATGGCGGAAGAGATGGGCGCGTCTTCTCGTTTCGCCGTGCTTTCCGGGCCAAACCACGCCGAAGAGATTGTTCGCGGGGTTCCCGCAGCCACGGTAATAGCCAGCTCGTCTGCGGAAACGGCGACGTTTTTCCAAGAGCTGTTCGCAACGGAGGCGTTTCGCACCTACACGAGCGACGATGTGTGCGGCGTGGAGCTGTGCGCCGCGTTCAAGAACGTCATAGCCATCGCCGTGGGAGCCTCTTACGGCATGGGGTACGGCGACAACACGGCGGCGCTTCTGCTCACGCGCGGGCTGGCAGAGATGAGCCGGCTCGTGGTGGCGTGCGGCGGGCAGGCGCTTACCTGCATGGGGCTTGCCGGCACGGGCGACATGGTGGCCACCTGCATGTCGCGCCATTCGCGCAACCGCCGTTTCGGCGAGATGCTGAGCCAGGGGAAGACCCTCGGCGATTTCAAGGCGGAAACGCACATGGTGGTCGAAGGTGCGCTTGCCTGCAGGAATATTGCCACGCTAGCCGAGCGCGAAGGCGTTGAGCTTCCCATAGCGAACGTTGTGCGCAGCATAGTGTGGGAAGGCGCCGACGCCCGCGCTGCAGCCGCCTCTTTGGCGAGGCGCCCTTTGAAGATGGAGTTCTACGGACTGGAATGATGGAGCTCTACGGGCTGGAATAAAGCCTGTTGCACCTGTTGAGTCAACGTCCTTCCTACAGCCCGCCCACCAAGGCCTTACCATCGCGGAATCTGCGTTGCGGCGCATCCCGCCGTGTCTTACAGTGCTCCTTGTCGAAAGGAAGACCCTCTGCTCGCCTAGGCGGGCGCATTCGAAAAGGAGCATGCTATGCCGGGAATCGCAAATCCGTTCGTGGCGTTAGTGCCGCGCAAGATGACCAAGCAGGAGCTGGTGCAGGCTGTTCGCGTGGAGATAGCCGGAGAGCTGGAAGCCCAGCTTCTCTACGAAGCCCATGCTGCAGCGACCGATGACGAGGTTGCCCGCAAGGTGTTTCTCGACATAGCCGACGAGGAAAAGGAACACATGGGCGAGCTGCTCGCGCTGCTCCAGCATCTTGCGCCTCAAGAGGCGAACCACATGGCAGAGGGCGTCGGTGAGGTTCAGGGCATGATGGAAGACCTCGGCATCGATGCCGACGAGATAGGAAACCTCATGGGCACGGTTTTGCGCAACGATGCCGGAACCGCCTGCGAGCTTGAAGAAGGCCGCAGCGGCAAAGAATAGCCGACTATCTGCGCGATTTCTGCCCGCATCGTCCGCTGCCCCCAGCGCCGCCGCTGATGTCGTTTCTTCCGTTTTCCGACGTCACCGCTGCCGCTTCCAACGCGCAGCTTCAATCAACCTATCCGCGTGTCCGTCGTCTCAGTCTCTCGTGTGAACACCCCCTCTCAAACCCTGCGACGGGCCGAATGCATGCGCACCGCCCCCTTCTCCTCGGTGCGCACTGGAAAACCTCCCTTGGGACTCCCCACCCCAAGGGAGGCGTTGCTTTGCCGCTTTGCCGTACGGTCGAAAGGGAGCGAAGGGTGCGAAAGGGCAGGAAGGCCGCAAAGGCGCGCGAAAGGTGCGCGAAGGGCGCAGCTCCTCAGGAGGCCTCACCCTCGCTGACGAGCGGCGCCAAGTGGATTATCCCCGTCCATGTCCCTGCGGAAGGCGCGACGAGGCCGGTTTTGAAGGCCAGCATGGTCACGGTCATATCCGCCGCGAAGCAGGGCAGCGCCGGTGCGCCCGTCTGTGCGGAAAGCCCGCTCGGCACGTCCACCGCCAGCGCGAATGGCGCGTCTTTCGCCTTGGGCGGGAGGGTCTTGCCCGTTTTGCGCACACGTTCGTAGCGCTCGTGTTTGCCGCGCGCGCCTACGCGCTTGCGATGCTTGCCGCGACCCTTCCCGCGCGAGCCTTCGAAGCGACGGCGGTTCGCGGCCTCTATCCAGCTCGCGTAGGGTTCGCGCACCTCCTCGCCGGAAAAGCCGGTGCCCAAAACGGCATCGACGACGGACGCCGCACCGTCCACCGCGTCTGCCAGCACGTCGGCATCGGGTGCCACGAGCACGTGCAAAGGAAGCCCTTGCGCCGCCGCGTCCGAGAAAACCTTCAACGCCGTCGTGCGCGCAGGTTCGGCGGTTATCTCTTCCGCTATCTTCGGCGTGACGAGCGTCACGCGATAGCCGTCACGCGCCAGCAACTGCGCAGCCACCCAACCGTCGCCGCCGTTGTTCCCGCTGCCGGCCAAAACGACCACAGACGAGGGATCGGGAACCCACGTGCGTACTTCGTCTGCCACGGCTGCTCCTGCACGGGACATGAGGACGGCAAGCGGCGTTCCCTCGCTTGCTATCTTCTGCTCGAGTGCTACCACGTCCTTCACGTCCATGGCGCGCCGACGTGCCCGTTCGCGTTTCGCACCCTCGCTCGTCATGACGCGCGTGTTGCTTAAGATGCCGTTCAGCATGACGAACGGGCGCTTGCATACCGCGCTGCGCAGCGCCCGGATGCTAAGCGTGGCAATCCAGCCGAACATCACGGCCCAAAGTGCAAGGGCGAACAGGGCTGAGTTGCCCGCCACGAATCCGGCGAGTCCAGCCGATTGCGCAAAGGCTGCTTCGCCAAGCGCTTCCAAGCCCTCTATCAGGGAGAACGGAAGCCAGACAATCAGAAACAGGATGCCGTAGCGCGCGGCGGGCTGGTACCAGCGGGCGGGTGACGCATCAGGTCGCACAATGACCAGCCGCAGCAGCGCCTGTCCGGGCGTTTTCCCTTGCGTGAGCGCGGGCACGACGGCGAACACCAAGGCAAAGGCTGCCCATTCGGCGATGCTCCCTTCGAAGCCCGAGCTCTGTTGGGCTGGGTTGGAGTTGCCGCCTGCCGCTGCGGCTATTCCCGCAGCGAGTCCGAACGCGCCTGCCAGCATGCCCGATGCAACCTGGGCAATGAGCAAGTCGATGAAAAACGAGAGCGCCCGTCGCGTGACGCTGGCGCGCATTCCCGCCTCCTGCGCTTCGGCGTCGATGAGCCGCACGTCGGGCAGCACGCGCATGGCAGGGCCTGCCATCCAAAAACCTATCATGGAGCCGAGCGTGTTCGCTATAAGGTCGTCTACGTCGAACAGACGGTAAGGGTGCGCGTATATGCCCAAAAGCCCGGTGAGCTGCAACGTCTCGAACGAGAGCGTGAGGCAGAAGCTCAAGGCGAGCGTCTGCCACCATGTGCGTCGGAAGAAGTAGCGCAGATACACGCCGAAGGGCAGTGTGAGCAGCAGGTTGAAGAAGGCCTCGTACACGGCGGGCGTGCTCGCGAATCCTATCCATGTGGCAGGGTTCGCGCTTATGTGCGCCTCGCGGGCTATCTCGGCAACGAACTTGAACGGCACAAGCTGCGGTGCGGCGGCGTAGGGAACGTATGCCGTGCGGTCAGCGGGTAGGGGCAGAAGCACGAGGAAATAGGCGCACAGCAGGTAGAACGCGAACGAGTAGATTACAAGCGTTCGCAGCCACGGCACCGATCCGCGCTTGCGGTACTGGTAGATCATGTAGGGCGCGGTCAGCGCGAGGGCGAGCACTGCGAACGCGGCAAAGGCGGCAAGGATGTCGGAGACGTACACGTTCATAGGTTGCGTCTTTCGAACTCCAGCAAGGCGAACCGGAGCAGGGAGGCCTTGCTCGCCCCGAGCGCCTTTCCCTGTGCGCTTACCACACGATGTCCGGGCACGAGTATCTCCACGGGGTTGCGTCTCACGGCCGACCCTACGGCGCGCATCGCCGAGCGGCGCCCCAAGGCATCTGCCACCTCCGTGCTCGTGCGCTCCTGTCCGTAGGGAATGCGTGCCAGCTCGTTCCATACGGCATGCTGGAAGGCCGTCCCCGCAGGAGCCAGGGGCAAATCGAACTCGCGGCGCTTCCCAGCGAAGTATTCCAGAAGCTCGGTGGCCGCCCTGTTGGAAAGCTCGGTAGGCTTGCGTTCGCCCGCAAACTCCACCTCGCCGAGCGCAACATGCGTAATGCATCCTGCGCAAACGCCTATGGTTACAGGTCCATGTGGCGTGCGGTAAACGAAATAGGCTGCGCTTTGGTCGTTCATCGAGCTCCTTCCGGTCGAGAAGCGAAGAGAAGTGAAGAAGGGTGCGATTCCTATTATAGTCGTTGCGCAGGGCGCCTTCGCGGGTCTTTTTTGTCGAATGCATTGTGGAACTCGACATCACTTGCGCGGTTGGTGAGAAACGGAGGTAGTGCGCCTCCCGGTTTCGAAGCATCTCTTCCTCGTAAGGATGCTATCCGATGCGGCAGGTTATTCCCCGAGTGAATGGATTCTGGCTTCCCGTCCGAAAAGCGTCCGGTTTCCGAGCGGTGAAGTTTGGGCGCGCACTAGGTGCGCACTAGGCGCGCGCCTAGAGGCAGGCTGCGCGCCCGGGAGTACGTTTGGAGTGCGCGCCTGGGGGCGTGTTTGGAAACGTGCGTGCGCGTGCACGTGCGGCTCCGTGCGTTTTTTGACATGCTTTCTGCAAGGCGGCACGGCGTGCGGGCGCATGCGTTAGAATAGCGGGTGGGAAACGACGCGTATGCGCCACGTCGTGCGGCTTTCGCTTGCAGGCTTTCGCTTGCAGGCTGCGGTTGGCTGTCTTCCGCCAGTGCGAAGGAAGGCCGCAGGGCGCGATGCGCACAACGGGAAAGCGAGGCAGTCATGTTCGAACCGGTGCGAATAGCTCCGTCTATTCTTTCGGCGAACTTCATGAACTTAGGGCGCGACGTGGCGCTCATCGAGGAAGCGGGCGCCGATATGGTGCACATCGATGTGATGGACGGGCACTTCGTGCCGAACCTCTCCATGGGAGTTCCCTTGGTGAAGCAGCTCAGACGCGCGACCGAGTTGCCGCTCGATGTGCATCTTATGATAAGCAACCCGCTTGAGCAGCTGCCGTGGTTTCTCGATGCCGGAGCCGATTTTGTGACCGTGCACGTGGAAGCGCTTGACGGGGAAGAGGAGGTGCGCCGTGCGCTTTCCCTCATGCGCGATGCGGGTGCGAAAGCGACGCTCTCACTCAAGCCAGGCACGGCGGTCGATGCGGTGGTCCCGTATCTGGCCGATCTCGACATGGTGCTTGTCATGAGCGTCGAGCCGGGGTTTTCCGGTCAACGCTTCATCGACGGCAGCGAGTGGCGCACGCTCAAGATGGCGAAGGCCGCACGTGCTGCAGGGGTTGCGCCTCTCATCCAGATAGACGGCGGCATCGGTCTTCCCACGGCGGGGCTGGCAGCTTCCGCCGGGGCGGACGTGCTCGTGTGCGGTAACGCGGTGTTCGCATCCCCCGATCCGGCGCGAGCCATAGCGATGATCCGCGAGGTGGCCGATGCCGCGCGCGCACGCGCCGTAAGCGCCGACGACGGGGAAGGCACTTCGGGCGCCGCGCACCCCTCGGGCACCACGCACCCCTCGGGCAGCGATGCCGGCTGCAAAGGCGCAGGCCGCGAAAGACTTCTCCACCCGAAAGCCGGTGAGCGAGCGTGACCTCGTTCGACCCCGAAGCCTACGTGTATCTCGATTGGGCGGCCACGGCTCCTCTGTGCGAGGAGGCGGCGCGCGCCATGGAGCCGTTCCTCGCGCCCGGTCGCGCGAACGTGGCGCTGGGCGCGAACGCGAACTCTCTGCATTCGCCGGGGCGCGCGGCGTTTTCCGCACTCGAAGAAGCACGGCGAACGTTTGCCCGGTGTGTGGGGGCTCGCCGCGCGAACGAGGTTCTGCTCACCTCCGGCGCCACGGAATCCGACAACGCTGCCCTGCTTGGCATGGCACATGCCGCCGTGGCCGCGCGCGCCCGAGCGGGGCGGCGAACGGATGCGCCTCACATCGTCACGACGGTCATGGAGCACGAGGCGGTGCTCGAACCTGCAAGCCGCCTTGAGCGCGAGGGGTTTCGCGTCACGCGCCTTTCCCCCGATTCCCAGGGCTTTATTCATGAAGAGGCGCTCGAAGAGGCGCTTACCGACGACACGGTGCTCGTTTCCGTGCAGGCGGCTAACAGCGAGGTGGGAAGCGTACAGCCCGTAGCCGAGCTTGTGCGCATCGCCCATGCGCGAGGGGCGCTTTTCCATACCGACGCCGTGCAGGCGCTCGGCAAGACGCCCGTGGACGTGGGCGCGTGGGGCGTCGACGCCGCAGCGTTCTCTGCTCACAAAATAGGCGGGCCGAAAGGCATAGGCGCCCTGTACCTGCGCGCGCGGACGCCCTTCGAGGCGTTCATGCTGGGCGGCGGTCAGGAAGAGGGGCGTCGCAGCGGCACGCAGAACGTGTGCGGGGCGGCGGGCTTCGCGGCGGCGTGTCGCGCCGCCACTTCAATGCTCGACAAGGAAACTGCGCGCCAACGTGCGCTGCGCGATCTGCTCTACGAGGGTCTTTCCCGTTATCCGCGCGTATCCCGCACGGTCGATGTGCAGCCGGGTTCCACGCGTTTTCTCCCCAACATCGTGCATGTGCTCGTAGAGGGCTTCGAAAGCCAGACGCTCATCATCCGCCTCGATGCGCTGGGCTTCGGCGTTTCGGGCGGCTCTGCCTGCGCCTCGCACGACTTGGAGCCGAGCCACGTGCTGCGCGCGCTGGGCGTTTCTCGCGACAAAGCCCAGGGGGCGCTTCGCGTGTCGTTTGGAAGGCTCACTACGAAAGACGATGCCCGGTCGTTTTTGGAGGCGTTCGGGAAGGCCATTGCATGGGAATAGCCCGCGAGCGGACGGCGACGTGCGTTTTGCGCAACGTTTCGCTCCCATGATAGACAGACGCCACCGCGAAGGCGAGCGGTGCCAAGGTTTCAAGAAGGAGGTTTCATCATGATAGTGAAGAAGAAGCAGGAAGGCTTGAGCAGAAGGGCTTCAGGGCCGTTGTCGAAACCCGCCGCAACTTTGACGGTGGGCGCGCTCGAAGCGGCGCTGCTTGCCGACTTCCCTGCGGCCGACGCCGAAGCTTGGGATAAGACCGGCATGACGGTGGGGGATCCTGCCCGCCTTGTGGAAGGCGTCGCCGTGGCGCTCGACCCGACGGTTTTCGCAGTGCGCGACGCTGCGTCTTGCGGCGCGAACGTGCTTTTGACCCATCATCCGCTTTTCCTCGAGGCTCCCGATTCGTTCAAGCCCGCGAAAAGCGCGGCGGCGGCAACCGGTGCGGGCGTGTGGGCAGCCATAGAAGGCGGAGTGGCCGTCATGTCGTTCCATACGGCGCTCGACGTGAGCGAGCGCGCCGCACGCGTGTTGCCGAGCATGCTGAACCTGAACTTCAAGGGCCAGCTGCTCGTTCCCGCGCCGAATTCCAGGCGCAAGGGCTACGGGCAGGTGTGCTCGGTGCGGGGCGAGGACGAGCCGCTTACGCTGGGCCGTTTGGCTGCTCGCTGCACCTCGGTGTTCGCCCGCGCCCCGCGCGTATGGGGCGATTTCTCCCGCGAGCTGAAAGCGGTGGTCACCTGCACGGGTTCTGCCGGCGAGATGGCGCGGGAATGCTTGCGGGCGCACATCGACTGCCTGGTGTGCGGGGAGGTGAAGTACCACGATGCCCTCGCGCTTTCGCAAGCGGGTCTGTGCATCGTCGATCTAGGTCACGATGTGAGCGAGCTTCCCCTTGCGGCGGTGCTCGCCGATGCCGCCGTGCGTGCGGGCGTGCCGGCCGACCGTGTGAAGGTGCTCGATCAAGGCGACAACTGGTCGTATCCGGAAACTATCAGAATGTAGCAGCACCGCTTGTTTTGCCTGCACGTTGTGGCATACTGAGCGGTAGGCGGAAAAACGCGCGACGAGAGGAACCGTATGAGAGCCACGAGCGAAGAACTGGCAACGTTGCTGCAGATGCAACAGGTCGATCTGGAAATCATTCGTCTTGAGAAAGAGCTTGCCGAGCTTCCGCAGCGCAAGGTGATCGTGGCCGCTCGCGAAAAGAAGCGCGTTATAGAGGAGAAGCGCGCGCGCGTGGAAGCCATGAGGAAAGAGGCCGAGGCCAAGCTTTCCCGCGTGAGCGACGAGGATGCGAAGCTGGCCGTCAAGCAGCGCATTGCGCAGGAGGCGGTCGAGAACGCCAAAGACAACTATCGCAACGTCGAGGCTCGTGCCAAGGAAATGAACGGCTACGCGAAGCGGCGCGCCACGCTTGAAGAGGAGCTCGACAAGCTTGGCTCAGAACTTGCGAAGGTGGAGGAGATAGAGGCTCAGGTTTCCTCGCTGCTTGAATCCGTCAACCGACAGGAGGCGGAGGCGACAAAGGCGTTCCAGACGCAGGGAGGCGCGCTGAAAAACGACATCGCCCGCCTCGAAGCGCAAAAGGCGCGCGTTTCCGAGCATCTTTCCGAAGGGATACGAGGTCTTTACGAGAAAACGGCCTCGCGCACGGGCGGTGTAGCCGTAGCGCGTTTGCTCGACGGGAAGTGCAGTGCTTGCCGCACGCCGATAGACGGCGGTCGCCTGCTCGACCTGAAGGCGCAGGCTCCCTTGGCGACATGTCCCAACTGCAAGCGCCTGCTCATCGTCGTCCCGGCGACCTAGCAGCCGTTGGGGTTTTGCTGACCTGTCGGTTGACGGAACAAAGCCGACAGTCTGCGCGGCAGAATGTAGCGCAGCAGGTGAACACGGAGCTTCTGATTGCTTACTGGAACATCGGGCGCATTATAGTGGAGCATGAGCAGCAAAACAAGGAACGAGCAGAATACGGACAGCAGACGTTAAAAGAACTGTCTAGAGTACTGACAAAAGAGTTTGGTAAGGGTTTTTCTCGCGCAAACATTTACAATATGCGGCTGTTTTATCTGACCTATAAGAATTTTCAGTCGGTGACTGGAAAATTGAGCTGGACGCACTACTGCGAGCTGCTTTCCATCTCTGACGAAGACAAGCGCAGTTTTTATGAGAAGGAAGCAATCAATTCCAGCTGGTCTGTTCGGGAATTGAAGCGTCAGATGGCAACCTCCCTCTACGAAAGGCTGCTTCTTTCCGACGGAAAAACGAATAAGGAAACAGTGCTTGCTCTCGCGCAAAAGGGCATCGAATTGGCCTCTCCCAGCGACATCATCAAAGATCCCTATGTGTTCGAGTTCCTTGGCATCCCCGAAAACAAGCCCATTATGGAAAGCGAGCTGGAAAAAGCACTTGTCCAGCAGATTGAGAAGTTCCTTTTGGAGCTGGGGCGCGGGTTTATGTTCGTCGGCACGCAGCAGCGGGTCACGCTGAACAACATCCATTACTATGTGGACATGGTCTTTTACAACAAACCTCTCCGCGCTTACGTGTTGATCGAGCTGAAAACGGTCAAGCTGCTGCCGGAAGCGGTCGGGCAGCTCAATATGTATCTCAACTACTATGCCGCAGAGGTCAACGATTCCGACGACAATCCGCCCATTGGCATCATCCTTTGTACCGACAAGGCAAATGTGGAAGCGGAATACGCCCTCGGCGGTCTTTCCAACAACATTTTCGCTTCGCGCTATACCTATGTAATCCCTAACAAAGAGGAACTGATCGCACAGGTGAAGGCGGTTTTGAGAGAATGGCATAAGCCGGAAGCCAACGGCGCAACGGAAAAATGACGGCATCCCTCAGGGGGTGCAGAACGCGGAATGCGTCGCATGTCGATAGACGGTGGCCGCCTTTTCTCTCCATAGATCGCAATCGAAAAACAATCCAAAAGAAGCCGAACGGCAAGAAGGGCTGGAACGCGTGCGGCTTATACTTCAATTAGCGCATTTCACGGGCTGCCTAGGGAGCACCCTGGGGCGCGCCCTGCGCCGTGGAGAGGATTTCGACAAATTGGCGAAGATGGTAGAGGAAAGGAGAGGAAACCGTGAAAAAGAAAATAGGAATTGCGTTGGGAACGTTCTGCTTATGCGCGGTACTGGCGGCTGGTTGCGCGCCGACGAGGCCAAACGCATCGAAGAGCGAGGAGCCGAAAAGCGATGCTGTAGGGGAAAGGCTGACGCTGGCAGACTGGGGCAAGCTGTACCCGTTAGAGTACGACTCGTTCTATAGCGACTACGATTTGGTGAAGATGGATGGCAAGGTACACGCTCATTCCAACTTGGTGAACAAGATGGCGCTGCGACATGGACCTGCGCGCCCAGCAATTGCATCGTGCATGTATTGCAAGTCGGCGGACATGACCGCTATCTACGAAGAGTATGGCGATGCGTCCTTCGATATGCCGTACTTTAAAGCCGAGGGCGGTGTTGAGGATGTTGTGGAAACTTGGAATTGCAATACTTGCCACTCCGATGCGACCGACCCTGCCGCATCGGTTGGACCTAGAATCGTTTTTTGGAAAGCGCTGAGCGCCGGCCTTTCCGAAAACGTCGAAGTCGACAATGCCGTGTGCGGGCAATGCCACAATGCCCTGGAGCCTTATCGCTATCTCGCTGGGCAAAACGGCAAGTCGATTTATGATTTTGGCCCCTACAAGAATGGTTGGGATGCCGACACGTGGATGCAGTCGCTTCTTGAAAACGCGGATTACTCTAAGGGAGTGATAGTCGAGGACGCCATCTGCTATCTTGACGAGGAAACGAAGATCGTGAAGATGGGCGCGTATAATCCCGACATAGAGATGTTCCAGAACAGCACTCATCAAAGCCTCGGCGTTACATGCGTTGACTGCCATATGACGGAAGAGCAGAATATTAAAGGCGAAACGTATACACGCCATGCCGCTTCGCTTTCGCCGCTGGCGTCGGAGACGTCCTTGGAGTATTGCCTGACTTGCCATAAGGGGCAAGGAATTGAAAGCACCCAGGCAATGGTTAAGTGGGTTCGGGAAAAGCAGGAAGCGTTTATCCAGCCTGAAGGGGAATTGCTGTCCAAAATGGAAACGCTCCACAGCCTTATTGCCGATGCAGTCGCCCAAGGTAGCGTCGATGAGGATGTACTGGATAAGGCGCGGTGGGCCTATACGACTGCGGACGTGTATTACCTGTGGCAGCAAGGGGGATGCGCGACCGCAGGTATCAAGGTGGCCATGTACACGTCCGACGCGATGAGCCAATACATTAACAGGGCGTCTGCCCTTGTCGACGAAGCCATTGATCTTCTAAGCTAAGCCTATAACGTTTTCGTCGAGCTTGGTCGGTCTCTCTTCAACTACGCGTTGCAACGGAGTCGGAGCCTTTTGCGGGGTTTCGGCTCCGTTGCCGTAAGCGGTCGGTATTCGTTGCTGTCACTGTATCGCCTAATGCGAGCCTTTCTTCTGGAGACAATGACGCCTGAAGGCTGCTCGAAGAGGAATCGGATGCTTTCGTCCGAGCGATATAAATTCTCACATGAGAATAACCAGCGCGGGGAAATTGTCTCGGCTCGACGAGATCGGGTATACTGCGCAAGAGGCGATGCCGATGGGCGGTTTGCCCAGCTGTCTTTTGGAGGGCTTTGATGCGTTTTGGCAAAAAGGAAGATGCAGCTTTTCAGAAACCCGCGCACGGGCCAAGCCTCTTTTTCAGATTCTCCTTGTTGCTGGCGGTTGTTATGGCCGTATCCTTCGGCATCTATGTTGCGTGGAGCCAACATGTTCAGCGCGAGGAGATGGAAAGAATAGCCCTTGCCGAAGCGCGCGTTTTGAAAAGCGAGATGAATGCTATTTGGGATTACGTGAACGAGAATCAGGTGCGCATTAACTACGATGCCAACGGCAAGTACAATTTCAAAGGCGTCTATTGCACCATAGCGGGTAAAAACATCGCCCAGCGATTCATGCGGCAAACCGACTACAACATTCGCTTTGTGCGTGATTCTCCGCGTTCGGCAAACGACGTTCCCGACTCATATGAAAACAAGGCCCTTTCCGCTTTTTACAACGGGGCTGCTGACGAATTCTATTCTGTGAACGAATACGAGGGCCAAAGCGCTCTACGCTACGTCGTTCCCCTCAGAATAGAGGGAAACTGCCTCGAGTGTCACGGGGAGCCGGCTGGGGAAAAAGACGTGACGGGGTTTCTCAAAGAGGGCTATAGGACGGGGGATGTCGGCGGTGCCATTAGCATTGCCATCCCCCTTGACGCATATGCGGGAGATTTAGGCGAGGCCTTCATGGCGAGCATCGGTTTCTTTGCTGCGATCATGTTGTTTGTCATAGCGACCATGACGATAGCCTTGAGGCGTTGGGTCGTTCGACCGCTGCGCTTTTTGGAGGCTGCAGCGTCCCGCGTTGGCGACGGCATGGCTCCCAAACTGCCCGAAAGCCTTGTTCGCTCGAGCGAGGTCGAAAGTCTCGTGAGCGAATTTTGCGATATGGAGCATAGGCTTTCGACGCTTCAGCAGGGGCTTGAAGACCAGGTGAGAGACAGAACCGCCGAACTTGCCTGCGCGAACGAGAAGCTCAAAGAGGAAAGCGCGTTCAAAACCAACTTTGCGGCGATTATGAATCACGAGCTCAAGACCCCTATTTCGGCTATTTTGGCCATCGCGGAGATTTGGGAGAGGAAAGGCATGCAGGATGCGACCGACAATGAGCGGCTGGTACGGGAAATTCGCATCAATTGCCAATCTCTTCTCGAAATGATAGAGAACAACGTCGATGCCGCAAGGGTCGAAATGGGCTTCTTCGATTTGGTTGAAGAAGAGGTCGATCTTGTCGATGTGATCGGAGATGCTGTTAGCGTGGCTGCCCCTTTGGCCGAGAAGAAGTCGATAGGGCTGACTTCCTACATTGCCCCGGATGTTCCCGTGATCAGAAGCGACCGCAATGCTCTTGGAAAGATCCTCGCAAACCTTGTGAGCAATGCTTTGAAGTATACTGACGAAGGCGGTTCCGTGTTCATTGGGGCTGCGGTTTCATCTGACGGGCGAAGTGTGGAGATAGAGGTGCGCGACACGGGGATCGGCATTGCCTTCGAGGCACTTGATTGCGTTTTCGAACGGCATGTCCAATCCTGCTCCTCATCGTTGAGGAGGCGGGGAGGAAGCGGTGTCGGGCTTTCCCTGGTGAGGGAATTGGCGGGCATGCTGGGCGGAACCGTGGCCGTTAAGAGCGAGCTGGGCAGGGGAAGCAGCTTTTCCGTGAAGCTCCCTTTGCGCGAGGCTTGATGCGCGGGGTCGGTGTTGTTCGGTGCTGTTCGATGCTGCGGGTTCGGTGCGCATCTCCGTCGCCGGCGGCGAAGTGGTACGCACGGCCAATGTGGCTCGATGTTGGGAAGGGGATATATGAAGATCTTGCTGGCGGATGATGACTGCGCCATCGTCGATTTGGTGCGAATCGTCTCGGAAGAGGCGGGGTATCGGTTCTGCTCGGCTGAAGACGGACGCCATGCCCTCGAGGTCTTTTTTCGAGAGCAGCCCGATTTCGTGATCCTCGATGTGGCGATGCCGAAAATGACGGGGTACGAAGTGTGCAGCGCCATCCGGGAATCGGGCGCTTCCGTTCCTGTCCTTTTTCTTTCGGCAAAGGGGGATATCGTCGATAAGAAAGTGGGCTATGGCATTGGCGCCGACGATTACATGACGAAACCCTTCAACGGCGAAGAGCTGATGCTGCACGTTGAAGCTCTTCTGCGCAGGTGCGGTTGTTCTCAAACGTGTCAAAATCGCACAACCGAGGACGCGTTTTCAATCGGCGCGTTCTCGTTCGATAAAAAGAGGTACGAGATCTTGAAAAACGGCGAAAAAGTTGATTTGTCTCCCAAGGAATTCAGCATCCTTATGCTTTTGGCGGAACACCATGGCGAGGTTTTCACGCGAACCGATATCGTGCGTGATGTTTGGGGCGAGGAATACCTTTCCGGTTCCGTGAGCGTAGCCGTCTATATTCGCCATATTCGAGAAAAGATAGAAGACGATCCTTCTCATCCTGCTTTTCTGAGAACGGTAGGGCGCGTGGGCTATCGCTTTGGCGATTAGGTCTTCGGCGTGGAGTGACGGAAATCCTGCTTTGCCGGACGGGCATAGGTCAAGTGCGTTTGCCGGACGGCATAGGCCAAGTGCGCCGGTTGAGAAGAGCTTGCAAAACACGGCAGCAGTTGTCGTCGATCTGCCGATGTTGGTCGGGTAACGCAAAAAAGCCCGCATCGCGGGCTTTTCATACGGTCGAGCTGAACCGACGGTGAAAGCGATTAGGCGCGCTCCACCTTTCCGGCTTTCATGCAACGAGTGCATACGTTGGCGCGACGGACGTGGCCGTTGGCTTCCTTGATGGTGATCTTCTGCACGTTGGGACGGAACATGCGGTTCGTCACGCGGTGCGAGTGGCTGATGCTGCGGCCGGCAACAGGGTGCTTTCCGCAAATTTCGCAAACCTTCGACATCTTGAATCAACTCCATGTACGTTCCGGTTAAAACCGTTCGGTTAAAACCGCTTGTTGACAAAGCCTTACCACTATACCATAAGGATTTACATGTTCACAAGAATTTTTCGTGTAATATCGCGTTGCCTTCCCATGGGCGCATCGCGTACCTTGGCGCGCATGCGCTATACTGCCAAGGCAAGGTGCGCTTCCCGCCCGCGCACTCGCGTCTCTGCGCGTCCGGGTGGGCTGCCGTCTGCGGGCGAAGGCACCGGTATCATGCGACGTTCGCGCAGCGGAATCTAGGCTGTGCTTATAGGAGAAGGATGCGCCGTCTTGTTCGCATGCGCATCGTGAAAGGAACGCAATGAGCACGACGATACCCGGCAATTTGCATGTTGCCAACGACGTTTTGGCCGATATGGTGGGAAAAGCCGCGATGGAATGCTACGGCGTGGTGGGCATGACGGCTCCTTCCGCCGCCGACGGCATAGCCAAGATACTGCCTGCGCCGCGGCTGCGCCGCGGCGTGGTAGTCACCACGACCGACGCCGGCGTCCATGTCGATCTCTACGTGGTCATGGAATACGGAACCAATATCAACACGGTTTCCCAGAACTTGGTCGATCAGGTCTCTTTTGCCCTGACCGAATACGCCAAGGTTCCCTTAAGCGGAGTCGATGTTCACGTCCAGGGCATCAAGGTGCGCAAGTAAGCAAGTAAGCAAGTAACGCTGTAGCTCGTAAAAAAGGCGCAGATTGCTTTCGGCTTAAGGGCCGAAAGAGAAGCGCCTTGAATTGTTAAGGAGACTGAAGTCCGCCATGTCGAAAACCTATACCGCCAACGATCTGCTCAACGCGCTCGCCGCAGCGAGCAAAACCTTGAGCGAGCGCAAAGACGAAATCAACCGCCTGAACGTGTTTCCCGTTCCCGACGGCGACACAGGCACGAACATGTCGCTCACGCTGGGATCCGTTGTAGAGAACTTGGCTCGGCTTCCCATCGGAACTGACGGCGCTGAAATTCGCAAGGCGATCACGACCGGCGCGCTCATGGGTGCCCGTGGGAATTCCGGTGTTATCACCTCGCAAATTTTGCGCGGACTGTGCGAGGGCAGTGCAGGGTGCGAAACGCTTGATGCCGAAAGCATCGACGCCGCGTTCTCCCGTGCGGTCGAAGTGGCGTTTCAAGCGGTGCGCAAGCCTGTCGAGGGAACCATCCTCACAGTGCTGCGCGATAGCGCAGCTGCCGCCAAGCGCGCACGGAAGAGGAAGCTTTCCACCGAGGAGACGCTTGAGGCCATTGTGGACGAATCGTATGCTTCGGTTCAGCGTACGCCCGACCTGCTTCCCGTTCTGAAGGAGAACGGCGTGGTGGATGCCGGCGGTTTCGGCCTCTCCATTTTCTTCGACGCGTTCGCAAGCGCGCTTACGGGTCGGGAAGGCAAGCTGGGTGACGAGCTGGCGTTCGCGCGCAGCACCGCGCCCAAGGTGGAAATAGAGCAGATCAATGACTGGGAGGGGTCGGAATACCGCTACTGCACCGAATTTTTGGTACATTCCGATACGCTCGATGTGGATGCGGCGAAGGCGTTTCTGCCCACCATGGGCGATTGCGATCTTCTGGTGGGCATGCATCCCAACTTCAAGGTCCATGTGCACTCGAACCGCCCCGACCAGGTGCTCGGCTGGTTCCTCACGCACGATGCGCAGATATCGGAAGTGCACGTGCACAACATGCAGCTGCAAAGCGCCGCGCGAAACGATGCGCTCGCAGCCGAGCACGAGGCTGAGCGCAAGCCGCTCGGGTTCGTTGCCGTGGCAGCGGGCGAAGGCAACGCCAAGATTCTGGAAAGCTTGGGCGTAGACGAGGTGGTTTCAGGCGGGCAGACCATGAACCCCTCCACGAAAGACCTGCTCGACGCTGTGAACCGCGTGAACGCCGATGCCGTCATCATTCTGCCGAACAACTCGAACATCATCATGGCGGCGCAGAGCGCCTGCTCGCTGGCCAAGGTTCCGTGCGCGGTCGTTCCCACCAAGAGCGTGCCGCAGGCCTTCGCGGCGCTTTTCGGCGCGGACGCGCAGGCGAGCCTTGAGGACAACGCGGAAAGCATGACCGAAGCGTTTTCCGAGGTGAAGACCGGCGAGGTCACGCACGCCATTAAAGATTCCAAAGACGCGGCGGGAAACCCCATCCGCGAAGGCGACGTCATAGGCATCGCCGACGGTTCCATAGAGGCTGTCGGCTCTTCTGTGGAAGACGTGGTCATGGACCTGCTTTCCGTTATGGAGGCCGAAGACGGCGACACGCTCACCATTCTTGCGGGAGAAGATATGGACGATGCCGCTTTCGATGCGCTCGTCTCGCACATAGAGGAAACCTACGAAGACTTGGAAGTGGACTCCCATCGCGGCGAGCAGCCTTTGTATCCCATCGTCATGTCGGTCGAGTAGACGGCGCAGGGGCACCCCTCGCTGACTTGCTGGCGCCAACCTGCGATAAGAGGTTCGATTACCGGGATGACTTCCGAAGGAAAAAACGGTCGAGGGGCAAGACTTGCCTGTTCGGATCGCATGACGGCTACGTTGGCGCTCGACGAACCGGTTTCTCGCGTGCGGCTGGTGAGTCCCGCGCGAAAGCGGGCGCTTGCGGGACTGGGCGTTCGCACGGTGCGCGATCTGGTCACGCATTATCCCCGTCGCTATATTGATCTTTCCGCAGTGGAAACGGTGGCTTCCGCCCGTATCGGCTCGCAGTGC
>JAEYEL010000174.1 GCA_023403475.1 Actinomycetes bacterium | reverse complement strand
TAGAGCAATGAACTGCGTGCGATGATACTTGCAGGCCATCACTCGCAACCGCCATCTGCATGCTTTCTCCTCCCTCGCTTCTCGCCATGCATATAATACTCCGTTTGCCAATTGCGTGCGCGCTCTTTCGTTTGTGCGGAATAAATAGTAAGCTGAACGACATGGAAGACTTTGGAAAAACTTGCTACGATGTCGTCGTGGTCGGCGCGGGCATTGCCGGCGCCGCAGTTGCGCGCGAGCTTGCGCGCTATCGGTTGCGCGTATGCGTGATCGAGGCGGGAAACGATATTGCGTGCGGGGCGACGCGGGCCAATTCGGGGATAGTCCATGCAGGCTATGACCCCATGCCCGGAACGCTCAAAGCCCGCTTCAACGTGGAAGGCTCGCGGATGTTTCCCGCTTGGGCAAGCGAGCTGGGCTTTTCCTATCAGCGCAACGGATCTATGGTGCTGGCCTTCACCGAAGAGGAGGCGGCTTGCGTGCGCATGCTTTTGCAGCGCGGCACGCGCAACGGCGTGGAGGGGTTGCGCGAGCTTTCGGCTGCCGAGGTGCATGCGATGGAACCTCGGGCAAACCCTCAGGTGAAATGCGCGCTGTTTGCCCCGACGGGCGCCATATGCGACCCGTACGAGGTGGCGCTTTCCTGCGCCGAGCAGGCTGCGGGAAGCGGCGTCGAGTTTCGCTTCAACGCGCGCGTGCGCGCCGTTTTCCCCGCCCTCGCCGTTCGCTCTGCCCGTTCTGACCTCGATAACGGCCCGGCAAGCGGAAGCAGGTCGGATCTGCCCGGATACGTGGTATGCACCGATGCGGGGGATCGTTTCTGCACGCGAACGGTAGTGAACGCCGCCGGCGTGTTCGCCGACGAGCTGAACAACATGGTGAGTGAGCGGCGATTGCGCATAACGCCGCGTCGAGGGGAATACTGTCTGTACGACACCGACTACGGCACCGTGTTCTCGCACACCATGTTCCAAGCTCCGTCGTCTTTGGGCAAGGGGGTGCTGGTGACGCCGACGGTGCACGGGAACCTGCTCGTAGGCCCGAACGCGGTGGAACAGTTTTCGAAGACCGATCTTTCAACCACGGCGGAAGGTCTGCGCTTCGTGAGGGAAGCCGCCCGAAAAACATGGCCCGATGCGGGCATGCGCGGCATGATAGCCAACTTTGCCGGATTGCGCGCGACGGGCGCGGACGGCGATTTCGTGGTGGGGCAGCCGCCCGACGCCCCCGGTTTCTTCAACATCGCCTGCTTCGATTCGCCGGGGCTTACGTCGGCACCCGCCGTTGCGGCGCACATCGCCCGCCAGGTGGCCTGCTTGCTCGATGCGCGGGAAAACCCCGATTTCGACCCGCAGCGTGCCCGCACGCCGCGCTTTGCCGACATGACCGATGCCGAACGCGCCCGCGCTATTGCGGCCGACGCGCGATGGGGGCACGTGGTCTGCCGCTGCTGCGAGGTTTCTGAGGCGGAAGTGGTGGCAGCTCTGCACGGGCCTTTGCCGGTGCTTTCGCTCGATACGCTCAAGTGGCGCACCCGTGCCATGATGGGTCGCTGCCATGGCGGGTTCTGCTCGCCCGAGGTGATGAAGATCATGGCGCGCGAAAAGGGGTTGCCGCCCCAAGCGATTGACAAGCGCCTGGTGGGGTCGCCTTTGGTGGTGGACGTGCGCCGCGACTACGTGGAGATCGTTCGCGCGGAGAGTGGAAGCGAAAGCGAAGGCGGAAACGAGAGGGCGGATGCGCGGCACGGGGAACGCGAAGGGCGCGAGGAAGGCGAACGCTGCGAGGAGGGTGAACGCTGCGAGGAGTGCGACGTGCTGGTTGTCGGCGGCGGCGCGGCCGGTATGGCTGCCGCCCACGCTGCGGCGGATGCGGGCGCACAGGTGCTTCTCGTTGACCGGGAAGGCCGGCTGGGGGGCATTCTGAAGCAGTGCATCCACAACGGGTTCGGGCTGCACCGCTTCGGCGTCGAGCTTACCGGCCCCGAATACGCCGATAGGGAAATAGAGCACTTGGGCGCGTCGGTGCGCGTCATGCGTGGGGCTTCGGTCGTGCGCATCGATCCGGCCGGGGCGTCTGCGGAGGTGTCCGTGCAAAGCGATGCGTTTTCTGAAGGAGGTGCGCCTGCGGGCGAAGACGCACCTGTGCAAAACGGCCTTCACGTGGCGCATGTTGCGAGCGTTTGTGGCGCCTACGCCATCTCGGCGCGCGCCGTGGTTCTGGCCACGGGCTCGCGCGAGCGAGGCGCAGGTGCGTTGGACATGGCGGGAAGTCGCCCTTCGGGCGTGTATTCTGCCGGCAGTGCGCAAAACCTCATGAACCTGCAGGGGTGCATGCCGGGACGTCGGGTGGCCGTTTTGGGCTCGGGCGATATAGGGCTTATCATGGCGCGTCGCATGGTGAGCCAAGGGGCGCAGGTGGTAGGCGTGTTCGAGATTATGCCGCACCCGTCGGGTCTGCGTCGCAACATCGTGCAATGTCTTGATGACTTCGATATTCCGCTGTATCTGAGTCGCACGGTGACGCGCCTTGAGGGGGAAGGGCGCCTCACCGCCGTGTACGTTTCAAGCGTCGATGCGGAAACGCTGCAGGTTCTTCCCGGAACCGAGGTGCGCGTGCCGTGCGACACGCTTCTGCTTTCGGTGGGCTTGCTTCCCGAAAACGAGGTGGCGAAGACGGCCGGCGTGACCCTCGATGATGCGACGGGCGGGCCTCGCGTCGACAACCGCTTGGCCACGAACGTGGCGGGAATCTACGCCTGCGGAAACGCCCTGCACATCCATGACTTGGTGGATCACGCTTCCGCCGAAGGGGAAGTGGCGGGTCTTTCGGCAGCGGAGTTCGCCTTGCGTGCGTCTTTTCCCGCAGATGGAAGCGCCCGCGTGCGGGAAGACGGCGGGGAAGACGGCGGTCCTGCGTCGGAAAGCGAAGCCCCTGCGCCGAAAGGGGGTGCTCCTGCATCGAAAGGAGGAGTCCCTGCACTAGAAAGGGTCGTTCCTACGTGGGACGGTTCGTCTATATCGGCATCCGGTCGCATTCCCGTGGTGGCGGGCGAGGACGTGCGCTCCGTCGTTCCGCAGGCTATAGACTGCAAAACGTCTCAAGAGGCGGCCGTGCCGCTTTCGTTCCGCGTCGCCCGTGCGCTGCGCTCCCCGCGTTTCGTGGTGGAGGGAATAGACGGCGACGGGCGCGTACGCGAGCTGCGGCGTGCGAAGGCACTCGTGGCCGTGCCCGCCGAAATGGTGCAGGTGGATGTGCGGGGCATCGACGTCTCGGGATATTCCGCTGTGCGCGTGCGCGTGGAAGGGAAAGCGTCGCAGCCCGAGCAAGGTCGTGCAAGCGAGCCGGGCCTTATGCCCGAACATGCCGGAGGAGGAGCGGAATAGATGCAGGTGGCAACTCAAATAACGACCTTCACCTGTATCTGTTGCCCTTTAGGATGCAGCCTCGAGGTGTCGTTTCCCGAAGGCGGCGAGGTGGAAGTGGAGGGCAACACCTGCGCACGCGGCGCCGCTTACGCCCGCGAAGAAGCCACATCGCCCAAACGCATGGTGACCGCGCTCGCGCAGGTGGAAAACAGGCTTGAGCCGCTCAGCGTGAAAACAGCTTCGCCCGTTCCCAAAAAGCTCGTACCCTCCGTCCTTGCCGCATTGCGCCTTCTGCGCGTGAAGGCTCCCGTTCGCTCTGGCGACGTGGTGCTTTCCAACGTGTGCGGAACAGGTATCGACGTGGTGGCCACCAAAAGCGCGGTATAAGCTGAAAGCGCGGCGCAGGCTGAAAGAGCAGCGCGACGCTTTCAGCGGCTTTGGCTCCTCGGTCTGGGGCGCTGTTGTTTCGGCGCGTTTTGTCCCTTCGCACCACGGCGGCCGTTGGTCTAGCTCATTCGACGTTTCCGGGCTGCGGCGGCACGCTGCGCCCGACCGGGGCGGAAATCGGTGCCGGGCGAAAGCGGCTTCGAATGCCCCTGCTTTTTCGGAGGCTTCGGCTTTTGCCTTTGCTGCGTCTGCTGGTTTTGCTGCCGTCTCGGCTGCTGCGGCTGGCGCTGCCCCTGCGGCTGCTTCGCCTTGCGTCCAGCTTCACGCGTCTCACGCGTTTTGCCACCGCCCTCGGCGGGTCGCGCCTTCGTCCGCGTTGCCTTCTTCGCTTTGCCTTGCGCATCGCCTCCGGTAGCGGCCTCCTTCTTTTCCTTCGCGCGTTTGCGCTCCTTGCGGGCGAGTTCGCGGGCGACCTCTGCCACCTCGGGGTCTTTGCGGGCGGTGGCACGCGTGGCACGTGCGGCGACTTCGGCCTCGGCGGCTTCCGCATCGAAGCTGTGTATCTCCATTTCGGGAATGCGGCGGCCGGTAAGCTTCTCTATGTCGCGCAGCGCCTCTTCGGTTTCCGGGCTCACGAACGATACGGCGTATCCGCTTGCGCCCGCCCGCCCCGTGCGCCCTATGCGGTGCACGTAGTCTTCCGGCTGGGTGGGCAGATCGTAGTTGACAACGTAGTCCACGTCTTCCACGTCGATGCCGCGTGCGAGCACGTCGGTTGCCACGAGCACGTCGGTTTTCCCGCTGGCGAAGTTGTCGAGCGCGCGCCTGCGCTGGTTCTGGCTGCGGTCGGAATGGATGGCCTCGGCGGTGTAGCCGGCGCGCTTCAGGCGGCGGCACGTTGCGTCGGCGCGGCTGCGCGTGCGTGCGAACACGATGACGCGCTTGTGCCCCCGTTCGGCGAGCACGGCTTTGAGCAGCGCCGGCTTGAGCGTTTGCCCCACGCGCACGATGTACTGGTCTACCGTGTCGGCCGTCTCTCCTTTGTGCGCTATTTCCACAAGGGCGGGTGTTCGCAGAAGCTTTCCCGCCGTGTTCTCGATGGAGCGGTCGATGGTGGCGGAAAACAAAAGCGTTTGCCTTGTTTTCGGCGTTGCCGCCACGATCTTTTTCATGGAAGGCCAAAAGCCCATGTCGAGCATGCGGTCGGCTTCGTCGAGCACGAGCACGTCCACGTTTCCCAAGCGCACGGCCTGCTGTTCCATAAGGTCCACCAAGCGTCCCGGCGTGGCAATGAGCACGTCGACGCCGTGTTTAAGCTGCTTGATCTGCGGTTCGTAGGAAAGCCCGCCCACCACGGTGAGTATGCGGTGATGGGTGGAAACGGCTATGGAGGCGCACACCTCGCCAATCTGCTGGGCCAGCTCCCGCGTGGGCGTGACCACGAGCATGCGTGGTCCTTGATTGCCTTGCGCGCGTTTTAGCTTGTCCATGGCGGGCAGCGAGAAGGCGGCGGTTTTCCCCGTGCCGGTTTTGGCGGCGGCTATAACGTCGCGCCCCGCAATAACGAGCGGGATGGCCTGTTCTTGCACGGGGGTGGGCGCTTCGTATCCCAGGCGCGCGACGGCGCCGAGGGCGTTTTCGGAAAGTCCGAGTTCGTCGAAGTTCTTCATAAACGTGCTTTTGTTCCTTTCAGGCGCGCCGCAAACGCGGCGCATGTTCGTATTTCGTTTTCAGGGCGACCTGCACGGGCGCGGCCTTCGTTCCCGCGTCGAGGTTCGCCGATGTTTTCGACCTCAGCTGCCGGCGGGCGCAGCTGCCAGCGACCTCAGCTGCCCGCTTGTCGCTCTAGCGCGCGTGCGCGGGTTTGCCCCGACTTCAGCTGCCAGCGGAACGGGGCTTTGCTGCTGCCCTAACGTGTATGCGCGGGTTTGCCTCCCCAGTAAAAGTGCGCGAACCGCTTGCGACGCATCGACTCGTCACCGGAAGGTTCGTATGCGGCTAGGCGAAGCGATGCTCGCGCGATGTCGAGCGCCGCATCGGGTTTACGCAGAAAAGAGGCATTCACCAGCATGGAATCGGTACTGGCGGGGTTTTTGTCGATGTGCCGCAGCGTGTCGAGCAGCTCGCGCCACGTGGTCACATGCATGGCCGCGCCCAGCGAGGTGAGCGTGATCACGTTCGCCTTCTCCTGTCCGTATGCCTTTCCCAGAAGAACCATGGGCACCTGTGCGCACAAGCATTCCGTCACCGTGAGGCCGCCCGACTTGCATATGACCAGATCGCTTGCCGCCATAAGAGCCGCCATGTCTTCCACGTAGTCGAGCACCGTAGCGTTTCGAAGCCCCAGTTCCTCGCAATCTTTGCGCAGGTGACGGGCGTATTCCGCGTCGCTTCCCGCCACAATGACCACATACGTGCTCCCAAACGAGTGCAGGTAGGGAAGAATCCGGTCGAGCGCTTCCCGGAAATGCACGTAGGGGCGGGGAAGATAGGCGCCGGCCAGCGCGAGTACGATGCGCTTGTTCTGCGGCAGTTCGCGCTTTTCGCGCACTGCGTGCTTGTCGTATGCCTCGCGGAAGGCAGGTCGCGTGGGAATGCCGGTTATGAGGATGCGGTTTTCCGGCACTTTGCGCGGGCGCAGGGTTTCGGCCATGGATTCGTTGGCCACGCAGAACAAATCGGAATGCAGGTGCGGCCACATTCCCTCGACCTCGTAATCGGTGGGCACGCATACGACGGGGAAACTGTCGCCTAGAAGCATGCGTGCACCGACGGCTACGTTGGCGGCGGTGATGTGCGTGCATATTATGGCGAGCGGGCGCGTTTTCCGCACGTGCTCGGTGAAGGCGGGGAAGTTCACGTGAGACCATATGGTGCCGCCGCCCCACAGCACGCGGCCGGTAAGCGTGTAGCGCCAAGTGAGGTCGTAGACGGGGCGGGTGGCGCCCGTGAACATGGAAGCCGCCTTGTCGCCGTCGAAGACGATGCGTCCGAAGCTGAGCACGTCGAGCACTTCCACGTTAAGGTCGGGCGGAACGGCAACGTCTTGCCGAAGGCTCGCATCGTCGCTTTCACGTAGCAGCTCGAGGGCTTGGGCTATGGCGTTCGCGGCGCTGCGGTGCCCGGAACCTACGGAAGCATGCATGACGATGACCGTGCTGCGCGGGGCCGGAAGCGCGAGGTCGGTTGTGGGTGAAGTGCGCGGCAGGGCCGCTTCGTCTTGGCTCATGGCAACCATGATAGCGCATTTCGCAGCCTCACGCGCTGCAAACCTAGACAGACGGCATATCTAAATGATTGAAACACACCTGCGAAGAACACCCGCGGTAAGCAGCAGGTGTCGGCGATCTCGAAACGTTCTCGCCGAGCAACTTGGGAGGGCAAGCGCGTACGGGCATGTTGCGGTAAACGCGGGTGGACATGCCGAATCGTTTCAGGTGCGTTGCGTTCGATCTGGTTGTCCCCAAGGTGTTTGCGAGCGTGCGCGCCGCCCGATCGGCGCTTTTTCGCCAAAAGCAAGCGCCGGTGGCGCAAAACAGGCCACCGGAAACGCCCGATGGCCTGCGAATAGACTTGGTAGCTCCGACCGGGTTCGAACCGGCGACCTCCGCCTTGAAAGGGCGGCGTCCTAACCGCTAGACGACGGAGCCACTTTACGCGCTTTGCCAGTATACCCGATTTCCCTGCCGTGTCCAGAGGAAAATTGGCTGGGGTGGAAGGAGTCGAACCCTCACATACGGCACCAGAAACCGCTGTCCTGCCATTAGACGACACCCCAATGAGTACCGATTGTCGGCTCCTGCAAGAGCCGCAAGCGCGAATGAATATTCTACGTGTTGTGGTTGCGTTCGTCAAGAGGTCATTTCTGGTTTTCCTAATCCCGAACCCGAACCCAGCCCCCGAACCCAGCCCCCGAATCTCCACTTCTCGCACCTCTTCGTTATTCGCCGAACAACCCTCGCTTGCAAGCCCAGGTGTGCACGAAGTTTTGCAGCGTCTCGGGGTCGTTTTTCACGCGCTCGTCTATCACGGCATCGAGCGCGGCTGCAAGCGCGTCGCCTACGGCAGGCCCCTCCGCCACGCCGAGCGCCAATATGTCTCGTCCGTTCACGGCCAAGTCGCGCAGAGAAAACGCCGCGCCTTCGGCCAGTATGCGCTCCAGTATCCGTTCAAGCTCGTCGGCTTGCTGCACGCGGTATGCGCATCGCGGTGCCTGTGCTCGCGCATCCGCCCGCTTGAGGTCGCACAAAGCGGCGAACAGACGGGTGTCGCCGCCAAGATGTGCAAGCGCCCGTTTGACGGCCTTGGGCGTGGGCGCTATCACCTCGTCATGCCTTTCCACCAAGGTCAGCACCTTCTCGCAGAACGTCGGCGAAAAGCGCAGCCGCCCGAAGGCGGCGCGCGCCAATTGGGCTGATATATGCTGATGTCCGTAAAAATGCCCTATACCGTCGGCTCTGGCGAAGAACGCCGCCGGCTTTCCTGCGTCGTGGAACAGAGCCGCCCACCGTGCAAGCGACGTGGCGGGCGAGTACTGCACAACCCAGGCGGTGTGCTCGAGCACATCATATATATGATAGGGCGTTCGTTGTTCGAACCCTTTCATGGCAACCAGCTCCGGCAGCACCGCCGCCAGCACGTCTGAGGTTTCCATGAGCGCGTCGTGCACGTGCTCGCCCAAAAGAAGCGTGTCAAGCTCGTGCGTTATGCGCTCTGCGGAAATACGGGAAAGCAGGTTTTTGCGCTCCATGAGCGCAGCGTAGGTTCCTTTCTCTATGGAAAAACCCAGTTGCGAGGAAAAACGGCAAGCGCGCAGGATGCGCAGCGCATCTTCTTGGAACCGCCTCAAAGGGTCTCCCACGGCACGTATCACGCCCGCTCGCAAATCGGATTCGCCCCCGTACGGATCGGCAGTTCCTCGAACAGGGTGATAGGCTATCGCATTCATGGTGAAATCGCGCCGCGCAAGGTCTTCTTCGATGGAGCGCACGAAATGCACCTCGTTCGGATGCCGCCTGTCCGCATACGCTCCATCCGTTCGGTACGTAGTCACTTCCACGGCTTTGCCTTCGATGATGGCGGTGACGGTTCCGTGCTTGACCCCCGTCTCGTGCGTGCGGCAGCCGGCCGTCTCGAAGGCGTGCTGCGTGTCCTGCCAGAGCGCACTTGTGGCGATATCGATATCGGCGCACGCGCGTCCAAGCAGCGCGTCGCGCACGAAACCGCCCACGACCCATGCTTCGTGCCCCGCCTCTTCCAAAATGCGTATCGCGCGCAACGCATACGAAGGAAGGCAAATGTCTGCAT
>JAEYEL010000151.1 GCA_023403475.1 Actinomycetes bacterium | reverse complement strand
GTAATGCGGAACAGCGTGTTCTCCGTCACCGTAATGGGACCGGTGTACTCGTAGCGCTGGTTTTCAGGCTTGCATGGGCAGGTGTTGTCGGTGGTATAGTAGATGGTTGCGCCTTCGGTGGTACAGGTTAGCGAAAGCTGCGACCCCTTCTTCACCGTTACGCTGTTCACCTTGGGCGAGGTTGCGCCGAACTCATGCCCGTCGATGGTTGCCACGGGCCGCACAGGTTGCGCCGCATCGGACGTTACGCGCACGGCAAGCTCCTTGGTAAGCGTCGTGCCGCTTGCGGAAAGCTCGAGCTTCGTCATGCCGGGCAGCGCGCCGGAAAGAGCGAAGTTCACCTTGCCTTCGGCATCGGTCACGCCTTCCATCCACACACTGCCATCTGGGTCGGTCACAAACACACCGTCGGCGAACGAGGCGATGCTGCCCGATGCAAGACGCGCCACTACACGCTGGCCTGGCACAGGCGCGCCGTCGGCGTAACGCACGTAGGCTGTTATCTGCGTGGCCTCTTGCGCACCTGTTTGCAGCACCACCGAATTTTCGAAGTTGGCAACCAGCTGGGCGGGGCGCTTGGCAACGGTCAGCTTATACTGATTGTCCGTCAAGTTCGTGCCCACGTAGTTCTGAGCACCGTTTGCCGTCACGTCCACCTGCGTGCTTTCGGCCAACGGTTCTTTGGGGTAGATGCGCAACGTGCGCGAAAGCATGCCATAGCCGTCGGCATCCGAAGACTCCTGTGGGTCGACCCATTCGATGCGATCAACCTCCGCACCGCTCAAGCTTACATCAAGCTTGTCGTTCGCCTTCATATACTGGTCGAACGTCATCTCCACATATTCGGGAGTCGCCCACGCAGAGGCAACTTGGGGCGCTTTCGTAGATTCCAGCTTCACTTTCACGCCCGTCTGAATAGGCAGCACGTTCAGCCATTCGCTTGCGGAATCCTTGTAACCGTCCTTGCTTACGCGCACCTGGTATTCACCTGTCGGGGTATCCCATGCAAACGCACCATCGGCACCGGTGGTCTGCGGGTTTTTCTGCTCATACGATGCTGCATCCCACTGCTGTTCCTGCAAGCCGAGAAAACCACCGCGCGTCCATACGGTTGCGGTAGCTCCTTCAACTGGGTTGCTTTCCAGTGCCTCGTACACCGTACCCGACGGATCAAGAATCAACGAGGCGCCGACGTTGTACTTTCCCTTGCCTGCAGCGCCTTTTCCGTTCTCAGTGGACTCTTTGTCCTTCTCTCTTTCCTTGGCCGTGTTCTTGCACACGCTCTCGCGATATGCAGTGGCCTGATTGTACTTGTTCAAAAGCTCATCGAGTTTCACCGCCGTATAACGATGAAGCGCAATGCCTCCCAAATCGGTGGCAAGCGAGCACTTGCCGATAATATCGGACGCAGTAGGCGCACCCTCCATGGTAAGCAACGATGCCGCTGCGCCTGCATTCAGCATAAGCCAGCCGTACTGCGACTCAACGTAATTCTGAGAATCCTCCGCCATCAGCCAGTCACGATACTTCTCGGCAGCGTCGCGTTCGGCGTAGAGCGCTTGCAAGCAACGCTGGCAGTCGCTGTCGCAAGGATTTTTCTGCTTGTAGTACAGAATCCAGTTGTAAATTCCCTCGATTTCAGCCTCAAGTACGCCAAGCTTATCGCTTGTGCCATACCACGAGTCGATTGTACGCTGCAGACCAACCGCCTGCAAGCCTGTACCAACAACAGGCAGCGCGTTCCACCACGACTTGCTGTTCTTGGCGGCGCTTGCCGTCTGCTCTGCTGCCTTGGCAAGCTCTTTCTGCGATTCTGCCACCGTTTGCGCCGTTTTGCTCAAATTCACCGGCCCTACTTTTGCCAAGCTTACTTTCCTACCAACGGTGCCAGGGGCGGTGGCGGGAGGAGGCAAAGTGGGCGTGCTGGCGACGGCATTGCGCAAGGTGGTCGCCGCTTCGACGGGCTTGTTCTTCAAGTTGCCCAGCCAGTCGACCAGATATCCCGCCGCATTAAGCCCGACAGTCCAAGCAGTGTCTTCCTTCCAGTTGTCGCGGTAATCGGTGACCTCTTTCAGGTTGACGGTATAGCTTGTTTTCTTGGGCTCGGAACCCGCGTATTTCGCGGGCGGGTTTTCTGTCACCACGCAGGTGTAGCCCGAAGGCGGGTTGTCGCCGTTCGTTTTCAGGAAGGCATCGCCCGCGAAACGTCCCTGCTCAAGACTTTGGTCTGGCTCGCCCGATGCCGCCGTGCCCGACGAGATCTTCATGCCATCCACACCGTCTTTCAAGTTCTGGTCGAGCCATGCGGCAGGCGAGTCGAAGTTGTTGGGATTTGCCACCTCGAAGGTGTCGGCTACCTTTTGGGCGGCCTTGCGCAGCTCGCGATTGGTAAGCGACGTTGTCGTGTTGCCGTTTTCAACGGCGTTCTTAATGCCGTCGAAATACTTGTGGACGGCCTGCTTTTCCTCTTCGGTTTCGTATGCGTCGTCGATGGAAAGGTCGATCGATTTGGACCACTCCACCAGCTCGGCCAGTCTGCCGGTAAACGTATCGTTATCGATATTGGCCACCCAAGTGTCCTCGTTAGGTTCGAGGAAGGTTTTGGTCGGGTCGGTGAAGTCGGGTTTCAGCGCCTCGATTTCCTCAAGGGAAGCCCGTGCTTCGTCTTCGGAATACAAGCCTTCTTCCACGCCTTGGTTGATCGCTTCCTCCAAATCGCCCAGCATCTCGAGCGTCTTGGTGCAAATCTCGGTCACGCTCTCATCCACGGCAGCGGAGCCGGGAAACACTTCCTCGAAGATGGCATAGCGGTCACGCACCTGCTGCTTTGCGCGCTCGGCCATGCGCTTTTGATAATCCTCGCTGTTCACGTCAATCACGCAGGAAAGGTCGAACGCGTTGAAGCTGTAGCTCTTGGGAATGAACAAATCTTCGTCAGCAAAAAAGTTCCAGGTGAAAATAGTGAATGAATCATAGCGTTCCAACAGCGACAGATATGCCTCGTCCACGTATTCGCCCACGAACCGCGTGTAGGTGTTCGCATCGGGGTTGGTCACATCGTCGGATGTGGTGCCTGCTTTCGTCAACGCCACAGGCACGGTGCTGCCGCTTTCCAGCGTAACGTACATCATCAGCGTATCGCCTGCGTTTATGGCGTTGCCAGCGTTTTTCACCGTGAAGTCGAACGTCCAGTAAGCGCAATTCTGCCGGGCAAGCTGATGGTGCACCGTTAGGAAGTTATTTGTTCTGTTGCCGTCTTTTATCAATTCCTGAGTGACCCCTTCGTTGGTCACCTTGAACGACCACAGCTTCACCGCAGGGCGATAGGTAGCATACGCATAGCTTTCGTAAGCGTTGCCGTCCTTTGTGGCCGTTGCGGCAATCTTCACGCTATCGTCGTAAAGCAGCCCCGATGCAACGCTTTCGGGCAGGTCGAACTCGATGCTTGCACGGCCAAGATTGTTGGTAACAGCCGCCTTGCCCACGGGGGTGTCGCCCACCTTGAGCTGCACCGTGGAACCCGGTGCGGCATACACGGTAGCGGTGTTGTTTTCCTGGCTTACGTAACCGGAATCTACCGCAATGCCCATGCCCAAGGCCACGAACGCGGCGTTGCCCACCGATACCGTACTGTTCTTTACATGCATCGATACGGGCAGCGAATATGCTTGTTCCTTACTGGGCTTGAACGCCACGTATACCGTGCCTTTCGCTTGATCGGCAGGAAGTTCGATGGTGGTGTTGCCGTCGGCGGAAGACCAACGGGCCGTCTTGTCGCCTACCGTGATGCTCAAGTCGCTAACATTGCCATCGGCGCTGCCCTCAATGCCGCCCAGTATGAGCGTTGCCGCCTGCGCGCTTGTCATCTCGTAGGCGATGGAAAGGATGGTTTCACACCCCGCCACAACGGGGTTTTTGCCTGAGCGAACGGAAACCGACTTCACTCCCATGGAGGCCAGCACATCGGCCACACTGAACGTGGGGACGTCAAGCGTGACATCGGTCTGTTCGCCGTCCTTCACGTCAACGGTGGTTTCCGCCAAGTTGAACCCCAAGTCCCGCGCAGCACGAAGATGGGAAGCCGAAGCCTTCACCTCATCGGTTTTAAACGCCACCACCGTGTAGGTTCCCGCCTCCAGTTGGTCGGTGGTGAACTGCCACGATTCCTTGCCGCCCACGTTGCCGCTTGCATCTTCTTCCAGACCCGTAGGCGTAGTGTAGCCGTCGGCCACTTTGCGAGCGGAATCGTCCGTGCCCGCGAATACCATCACCCGCGCCTGCCCGGAGAACAGGTCGTCGGCAGCTGCTGTGCAGGTAGTGGTAACTCGCACGTTGCCCCAACGTGCAAGCGTGACCGTGAAGCCGCCCGCATCTGCATTATAGGAGGCTTCGGCAGGCGAATATCCCGCCGCACCGCGCGATACCTCAAGCTTGAGATTTTCCGGAACACCCTCTGTGTTCGCCAAGGCATCGGAAAGCACCGCCATGCCACGTTGCATCGCGTAGTCGCCGGTGAACGTGCCATCTTCGGCCACAGCACCTGCGGTCAGTTCCGTCTCGCCGTTGAACAGCCTGAAGGAAAGCGAATTCCAGTCGGAAATGCTCGCATACACGGGGTTACCTTGCGCGTCGGTTCTGCCCGTATCAAAGCGCACGGTTACGGGGTAGGCACGCTGAACGGGGATGGGCGTGAGAGCCGTAACGTCGATGACGCCCACATCCCAGTTGCTGGTCATGTCGGCAGCAAGGCGCAGAAGGGTTTTATCGTAATAGCCCGACACCGCCACCGTCAGCTCGACATCGGTGCTG
>JAEYEL010000066.1 GCA_023403475.1 Actinomycetes bacterium | reverse complement strand
ATTGCTAAGGAGATCATCATGAACCAGAAGCTTACGCTGAGCGTCGACAACGTAGCCGTTGAAGCGGGGAAACGGTTTGCCGCCAAATCGCAGAAGTCGCTTTCCCGTTTGGTCGAGGACTATCTTTTACTGCTGGGAGACGACGGCGCGGTGACCGACGACATTCTCATCTCGTCGAAGCTGAGGTCGCTCGTTGGTATTGGGTCTGGCCCGTATGACGAGCGTGACTATCGTGCCCATCTAGAACGCAGGAACGCATGATGAGGGTGCTTGTGGACACGAACGTCGCGCTTGATTTGTTGCTTGCCCGCGAGCCTTTTGATATCGATGCGATCCAGCTTTTCGCTTTGAGCGAAGCGGGGAAATTCGACTTGCTGTTGTCCACCGATGCCATAAGCACGATTTTCTACGTTGTGTCGAAGAATCGAAACGCATCGAAGGCTCGCGAGGCGATTTCCAAGCTGCTCGACTTCGTGACGCTTGTCAGTTTGGACGAGCGGGCGGTTCTCCACGGCTTGGCGCTCGACTTCGCAGACATAGAGGACGCTCTTGTCGCTTCGGTTGCGGAAAGTGCAAACGCGCGGGTCATTATCACGCGCAATGTGAAGGACTTCAAGAACTCTCCGGTTCCTGTCATGACCCCCAAGGAGTTCCTCGCCTTTTGGTCTCTTCGGGAGAAAGGTTTGGCGTAAACTTTGATAGGGTAAAATGCGTCCATTGCAATGAACGCATTTCCCATGTCGCACGCAACGCGACACGGACGGGGATGACGGCAGAGGTTAGACAAGGGGTTTCGAATGCGCGAGAAGTTCAGATCGCGGACTCGCTGACTTGAACGAGCCAGCGAGCGCAAAAAGCCCTGCCGTAGATGAAGAGGCCAAGGAACCCAAGGAACCGGTGAAGGAGTTTGCGCTCAAGCTGTTGGAAGGGAAGGGCTCTTCGGAAGCTTCACGCGAGACTCAATTAACTCTGTAGTCGGCTCTCTGTTGAAAATATAAATTTTGCAAAATAATATTCTTGACAAAATATAAAGTATAGGCTAGACTGCATAGCAGTGATAGCGAACTCTCCTCGTTTCACTCGTCCAAGCACAGGCCGCCTCCCCCGCGGCCTGTGCTTGTTCTGGGGGCTTTCCGATCTCCTCGATATCCCGAACGGCATATGTTCGGCTGCGCTCACTGTTTCTTGCTTGCGAACCTTTTGTGCATCCGAGGGCAATTTTCCGTCGCGTCCGCCTGCCACCTATCCGCCTGTTCGCTCATTCACTCGCATTTTGCCCCCTTCGCCTTCTATGCTGTTCTTGGAAAAGGCGGGCGAAGAAAAGCCTAGGTGGAAAAGTTGGCTATAATCGAAAGGCTCGAAAAGTTGCAGAGAGGTCTTCGCGTGTTGTTGCCCGCTGGGGGAAGGCCGCCGATGGTGAGAGGCGGGCGTTTGAAGAGCCGCCGAAGAGAGAGACGAGCGTTTGAAAGGCTGCGGCAATGCGAGGCGGATGCTTGAAGGCCAAAGGGCTGCGGGAAAGCCCTGGAAAGGAACCTTGGTGGCAGAGGTGGCAGATATACATTTTGGAACCGATGGATGGCGCGCCATCATTGGAGAGGGATTCACGAACGAGAACCTAGTGCGCGTGGTGGATGCGGCGGCACGCGTGTTCAAGGAAGATGCGCTTGCGCAAGGGCGTGCGGCCGACGCGCTGGGAACGCTTTACGTAGGGCATGACTGTAGGCGAAACGCGCATGCATATGCGCAGTTGGCGGCACAGGTTGCGGCTGCGCGCGGGTTTTCTGTCAAGCTCACGCAAGATTACTGCCCTACGCCGGCCCTTTGCTGGTCGATGGCTCATGATGCCGACGCCGTGGGCGGCATCATGCTGACGAGCAGCCATAATGCGGCGGAGTACCTAGGCGTGAAGCTGCGCATGGCCGACGGCGGCGCTTCGCCTAAGGAATTCACCGACCGTGTGGAGGCGCAGCTTCCCGCTATTGCCGCAAGCGAGCGCGGCAGCTTCCAGGAAGTCGACCTCATGACCGCCTACCTAGCTGCGCTCAAGGCGCTGGTTGATGTGGACGCCATTCGCGCCGCGCACCTGCGCGTGGTGGTAGACCCGCTGTTCGGCGCGGGGCGCGGATACTTGGCCGGCCTTCTGCGCGACATGGGCGTGGAGGTGTGCGAGATAAACAACGCGTGCGACCCGACGTTCGACGGTTTGCATCCCGAACCCATTCCTCCGTGGGTTGATCGCGGTCTGTCGAAAGTGCGCGAACTGGGTTACGATGCGCTGTTCATCAACGACGGGGATGCCGACCGCATCAGCGCCGGCGACGAGCACGGCAACTTCGTGAACCCGCATCGCGTTATCACATTGCTGGTGCAGCACATGGTGGAAGACCGCCACGAAACCGGGCGCGTGGTGAGCACCATCACCGCGTCTGCCCTGCTCGACCGCATGTGCCGCCGTTTGGGCTTGGAGCTGGTTTCCACGCCTGTAGGGTTCAAGTGGATCTACGGCGAAATGGAAAAAGGCGGTGTCATGATTGGCGGCGAGGAGTCGGGCGGCATCGGACTGCCCGGCCATGTGAAGGAGCGCGACGGCCTGCTTATGGCGCTGCTGCTGACCGAGACTATGGCTCAACGAAACAAAACCTTGGGTCAGTTGGTGAAAGACATGTTCGCCGAAATCGGTCGCTTGGAATTTGCTCGCCGCGGCCTTGCGATTACCGACGCGCAAATGGCGAAGTTTCGCGCCGAGACCGTTCCTGCGTACACAACCGATTCCATATGCGGAAAGCGCGTAGTGGGCACAGACCGTCGTGACGGGGTGAAGTTCCTGCTTGAAGGAGACGCTTGGGTTATGATGCGTCCCTCGGGCACCGAGCCTTTAGTGCGCATTTACGCCGAAGCTGCCACGACGCAAGAAGTGGAAGCTCTGCTCGACGCCGCCGCCGAAGTGGTGACGGGGAAGTAGTCTCGCACCGCACCGCATTGCGCTGCGCTCGCCTGTCTGTGCCAAAGGGGTGCCAAAGGTGCCAAAGGGACACACCTAATGGCACGCTTGCGAGGGTGCCATTAGGTGTCCTTGGCACCCCAAGCCTTCAGGTTCGGCGGCTTTCCAAGGGCGGTTATTCCGAACGTTCGCAGGTCGCCTTGCGGTTGAAGGCGGCTTCGTCGAAGGCGAGAAGGGTGCGGTAGCGGGAGCTTGTGCGTTCCAGTTCTGCGGGCGAGCCGTCCAAGGCTATGTTGGCGTTTTCCAAGAAGACGATGCGGTCCATACACTGCAGGTTCGCCAAGTGATGGGTGATGATGATGAGGGTCTTGCCTGCGAAAACGCGATAGACAGTTTGCATGAGGGCGCGTTCCGTGATGGGGTCGAGGCTGACGGTTGGCTCGTCGAGGATGACGATGGGAGTGTTGCGCAGAAGTGCGCGTGCGAGGGCGATGCGCTGACGCTCGCCGCCGGAAAAGCGCAGGCCTGCCTCATCCACCATGGTGTCAAGGCCGTTAGGCAGGCTTTTCAGCAGAGTACCCAGTTCAACTTGCTCGAGCGCTTCCGCTGCCTGACTGCGGGTGATAGACGGGTCGTCCATGCGCAGGTTGTCGAACAGCGTGCGGTTGAATAGGTACGGGTTTTGCTGTACGACGCTTACAGCGTTCGCAATGCTGTCGCCGAGCGCAGCGGGGGCGATGCTTGCGGATTCGTTGTCGAGCGCAGCGGGAGCGACGCTTGCGAAGTCGTCGCTGCGCTTCTTGCCTTCCGCCGCAGGAAAAAGCGCCTCCCTTCCCAATTCTTGCTCGTTGCGTGTGGGGGAATTGTCCGTATGTTCGCGGGAGGGGGATTCGGAATTCCTTGGGGAGCTTTCATGCGGCGGCGAGAAAGCCAGCTCCACCGTGCCGCTCTGCGGTTTTAAATCGCCGTGGATAAGGGAGGCCAAAGTCGACTTCCCAACGCCGCTTTTTCCGAGGACGGCAACGTGCTGTCTGGCAGGAATGAAAAGACTCACGTTCGCGAGAACGGGTTCGGAATCGTCGTAAGCGAAACCGACGTTGTGCAAACGGATGTCAAGCTGAGCAGGCGTGGCGGGAGATGTCGATGCTGCGGATGAGGAGGATCGCGCAGATGCGACGGTTGCAGACTCTGCGGCTGCAGGCGATGCTGTAAGTGCGGCCGGTCGCGAGGGTGCAGGTTCCACGGGCGCAGCAAACGCGGCGGACGGCGTGTTTGCTTCCGCGTTGCTCAGCTCGTTCAGACGGGCAAGGGCTTTGGCGTGCACCGCTCCTTCGCAGGCCGCATCAGAAAGAGGGGCGAAGGCTTCGAGCAAGGGGAAGAAGCCCAGTACGAAGGCTGCTATGAGGTCGGCGGCGCGTGCGGTGTCGCCCGTTTGGGCGGGCGTGTGCGTGAGCATGCCGAAGTGCGTACCCGCCCACAACGCGAGTGCGCAGGCAAGCAGGCCGAAGAGCAGCTGCGTGAGCAAATCGCGCCTCCGTCCGAACGCTTCGATACGTGCTCGGTTTCGCCGTTTCAGTTCGCAGGTTTCCATCACGCGGTTCTTGAAGTCGGCGCGCCTGCCTGCGTAAATCCAATCGGTCAGTCCCATCACATTGTCGAAGCTTTGCGTGTAGAGGTCGTTTTGCAGTTGCTGGTTGGCGGAAAGGCGCTTTCGGTTCGCAGCCACGGAAACGAACGGCGCAACTACGGTGAGCGTTGCCAGTGCTACGAACATGAACAGGGCGAACAGCGCATCGAACACGCCGAGCGCAAGGCAAAACGCCACCCATGCCGCATAGGCCACCACGCTGGGAAAAACGCAGCGCAGATACAGGTTCTGCACATGGCCTATGTCTTCTGCCAGAAGCCCAAGGGCACGGCCGATGCGGCTTTGCCGCGTCCATGTCGGGCTGCTTTCGAGGGCGGTGTACAGGCGCAGACGCAGGGCGCTTGTCATACGCAGCACCCAGTCATGGCTGCTCAGACGTTCGAAATAACCGAGCGCGGGTTTTCCCAAGCCGAATATCTGCACGAACGCCAAAGGAACGAACAGCGCCCATACGCCCAGTTCGGGGCGCTCGGCTGCAAGCGATATAAGATAGCCTGACGTGAACATGAGCGCGCAGGCGAATGCCACGGCGCCTGCGCCAAGCGCCAGCGACACAAGCACCTGGCGCTTGCTTTCGCGCAAAAACGGCCTGATCCACGTATCGCGCCGCCATAGAGAAGATAGCCTATGAAACACGGGAACCTCCTTCTTGCGGGTTCGTTTCCCGAATCAGCGCAGTCAGAGGGCCTTCCATTTGCAGAAGCTCTGCGGGCGTTCCCTGCTGGATGATCTTTCCCTTTTCAAGCATCAAAACGTAGTCCATGTTTTGCAGCCAGTGCAGGCGATGGGTGGCGAAGAACACCAAGCGGCCCTCCATGAGTTTGAGCATGTTCTCTTTCAGCTCATATTCCGTCTCTATGTCGAGGTGCGCGGTCGGTTCGTCGAACACGAGCACATGACGGTTCGTGTCGAGGAACGCCCGCGCCAACGCCACGCGCTGCGCTTGCCCGCCGGAAAGCTGCCGCGCGCCTTCCCCTATGAGTGTGTTCATGCCTTCGGGAAGCCGCGCAACAAGCTCGTCAAGTCCGGCACATGCGGCGGCGTGGGCTATTTCCTCAGCGCTCGCATCCGGTTTGTAGAAAGCAATGTTGTATGCTAGCGAGCCGTGGAACAAATGCGGGTTTTGGGGAAGATAAGTCACTTGGGAAAGCCAGTTGTTTTTGGCGCGCGCATCCTTTGCGCTACTTATGTCCTGCGTGTCGCGTATGCCGCCCATTTCGCTCGCGTCTTGCGCAAGGCGTGCGTCGTGCGCACTGTTCGCGTCCCGCGCGTTGCTCGGTTCCCCTGAGTTGTTCGTATGCGCGCCAGCGGCGTGCATGTTGCTCTTCTCGCATGCTTCGCTTTCGCCCCGTGCGGTGCAAGCTGCTTCTGTCTTCTTCCAAACTAGGGAACCGCTGCTGGGGGTATAGAATCCGGCGAGCACTTGGGCGAGGGTCGTTTTTCCCGCGCCGCTTGCTCCAACGATGCCGACTTTGCAACATCCATGTACCGCAAACGAAATCCCCTCCAATGCCGGTCGCGCCGCAGCCGCAGCCTGCTCCAGGGCCGCAGTCGGTGCCGGTCGCGCCGCAGCCATGCTGTTTGCCCGCCCGTTCTTTCCGCCGCCCCCCTGCAGTATTTCACGTGAAACATTTTCGTGCGCATATGCGGTTTGGTTTTGAGGAGAATCATCGCGGTGTCTGTCCAGTGTTTCACGTGAAACATTTCCAGAAAATGCTGCTGCGTTACTACCATTTGTTTCTGAGTTCTGCTCGGAACCTGCGTTTCGTGCGATGCTCTCGCCTTGTTCGAAGCTTGTGTCCACGCAGCCCGCGTCATGCGAGGGTCTCGCGCTTTGCTCGCGTCCCTTGCTTTTTTCAACCCTCTCGTCTTGCTCGCACGTGGGGTATTCGTAAGACAGATCGTGCGCGATAAGCATAGAGTTCTCGCTCCAAGCAGCTTGTGCGGCAAATGTTTCACGTGAAACATTTTTACGCGCATTTTCGAATTGGGTCCGGAACGAATCCGCGCGGGTTTCACACGATGTTTCACGTGAAACATTTTCGTTGTCTTCAAGCGTTGCGGTCTCTGTGTCGTCATTCTTTAGTGCTGCGGTAAGAGAGGGGGCGACTGCGGACAGGGGAGAGGGTGCCGCATCAGGTGCGGGAGCGGTTGCGGAAGAGGCCGGAGGAAAGGGGGAAAGAGCAGAAGAGGGCGCGGGCGCAGCTGTGGGAGCGGGAGAAGTTGCGGGTGCGACGGCCGCAGTTGCGGAAGCGGGCAAGGGCGCATGCGCGCGCGCGTTATCGAAGGCGCCTATCATTTTCAAGATGCTGGCAAGCTGGTTCTTTCCGTCGAGAGTGGCGTGGAAGTCGGTTGAGAAGCGGCGGATGGCGGCGAAGAACTCGGGTGTGACGATGAGCGTCGCCAACGCGGCGAACAGGCTAATTGAGCCGTCCATAAGGCGAAAACCGAGCATGATGGCAATGGCGGCCAGCGCGAACGTACGGAACAGGTCGAGTGCGAGGCTGGAAAGCGTGGCCACCCTGATGGTTGCCATGGACGTTTCGCGGGCGCTTTCACTCACGGCGTACACCTCGCGTGCGTACTGTTTGCTCTTCCCGAAGAGCTTCAGCGTGGAAAGCCCGCGTAGCGTGTCGATGAAGTGGTTCGCCATGCGCGTATAGGCGCCCAGCTGCTTCGCCGCAGCCTCCTTGGCGCTTTTTCCCAGCATGTTCATATAGAAGAAGATGCACGGTAAAACAAGCAGTGCGATAACGCCGCTTACCATGTCAAGCGCGAGCAGGCAAAAGACGAGAACGAGTGGAACGAACGCGAGGTCGGCGAACTTCGCCGGCATACTGGCAAGATAGAGTTCAACTTGGTCGATGCCCTCTATAAGCGTGGTGCAGAGCTTCCCCGTGCCGTGTTTTTGCGTGAACTGCCGACCCTGCGAAAACATGCGGTCAAGCAGCTTCTCGCGCAATAGATTGGCGTTGCGGTCGGCGAATTTCTGCAGACAGGCCGCCCGTGCGGTCTCGATGCCGCGCTGCAGCGTGAAGCATGCGAGGAATAAGGCGAGCATCCACAGCACATGTTCCGGAAAACCGAGGAACCCGCTTGTCCCCGTGCCCAAAAATTTGCTCGTATCAAAGCCGTACCTGATGCTGTTCTCGCCATTTGCGAACCTGTCGCTCGCAACGCTTCCCGCCGCGAGTTCGCCCGTCTCCGCTCCCGCGCCCGCCGCGAGTCCGCCCGTCTCCGCTCCCGCGCCCGTCGCAAGTTCGCTCGCGCTCGCCATCGCTCCGCTTGCGGTTTCGCTGCTTGCAATGGCGGACGAACCTACGGATTCCCAAAGCTCCACCAAGCAGGAAGAGAGGGCAACAGCCTGGCCCATGACGCAAAACGCGATCGTCACGCTTGCCGCCGCTGCAGCAACAAGCACGGCTTTCGTGCCGCGAAGTCTAAAAATGTTCCAATCGATCAAAATGGGTATTCCTTTAATGGTATATAAATGATAACATTATAGCAACAGGTCAACTTTATACTATAGGATGATCTGTGTAACAGAGGAAACTGTAAATAAAAAGATATCAACATGAGAAAAGGAGGGGATACATGGAGTTTCTAACCGATGCGACGGCTCTTGCGCGTTTCCAGTTCGCCGCAACCGCCATCTACCACTTCATGTTCGTTCCACTTTCGGTTGGGTTCGGCATGGTTTTGGCCATTCTCCAAACGAAAGCCTACCGAACGCAGGACGCCCACGACAAAGCCTTGGCGCGTTTCTGGCTCAAGCTTTTCACGGGCACGTTCGCGGTTGGCGTAGCAACCGGCATCACGATGGAGTTCTCCTTTGGCACCAACTGGGCCGACTACGCTCGTTTCGTGGGCGATATCTTCGGCGCTCCGTTGGCGGCAGAGGCGCTTTTCGCTTTCTTTCTCGAGTCCGTTTTCCTGGGGGTTCTGCTCTTCGGGCGCGATAAGGTAAGCGAAAAGTTCTACTTGGTAAGCGCGTGGTTGGTGTGGCTCGGCTCGTGTTTTTCGGCGTTGTGGATTATCATTGCGAATTCATGGATGCAGACGCCGGCGGGCTATGCGGTGGTTACCGAAAACGGCGTGACGAAGGCCGTTCTCACCAGTTTTGCGGAAGCGGCCTTCAACCCGTCCACGTTGCAGCGCTATGCACATACCGTGCTAGCCCTGCTCATCACAGGCGCGTTCGTGGCCATTGCCGTTGGCGCGTACTACCTGCTCAAGAATAAGAACACCGATGCCGGAAAGAAGCTCATGAAGCTAGGGTTTGCGGCGGGGCTTGTAACCACCGTACTCATGCTTCCCGCAGCGCATGCGCAGGCGGTGGTGGTCGCCGAAGAGCAGCCGTCGAAGCTTGCGGCCATGGAAGGGCAGTACGAAAGCGGGCCTGCCGAGCTTTCGCTGTTCGGCTGGGTTGACGAGGGTAGCCAGGAAACGTTTGCCTTGAGCATTCCCGGCGGCACGTCGTTTCTTGCTACGGGAAATTTCGATGCGGAATATCCCGGCCTGAACGACTTTGCGGCCGACGAGCGCCCCGATGCCGTGAACCTCGTGTTCCAAACCTATCACATCATGGTGGCTATGTTCGGCCTTATCGTGCTGGTGCTGATAGCGGCGTTTCTGGCCTCGCGCGGGAAATGTACGAAGAAGTGGCTGCTCAGATTCATGTTGATAGCGCCCGCCTTCCCGCTGTTAG
Source organism: Actinomycetes bacterium (assembly GCA_023403475.1). Taxonomy (GTDB): domain Bacteria; phylum Actinomycetota; class Coriobacteriia; order Coriobacteriales; family Eggerthellaceae; genus CAJFUR01. The sequence continues at coordinate 10,060 of JAEYEL010000066.1, read as the reverse complement.
CCATTCAGACGGGGTGGATCACTGCCGAAATGGGACGTCAGCCGTGGATCGTCTTCGGCGAGCTGAAGACGGCGGACGCCATTTCTTTGGCGGTTGACCCGTGGATGCTTATCATCACGCTCGTGCTGTTCGCGGTTGTTTACGCGCTCATTTACGTACTGTGGCTCAAGTCGTTCTTCAAGACGGTAAGAAGAGGCCCCGACGTTTATCTGAAGGAAGGGGCGGGCGCAGCGTCTGCTCCCGTGCAAGCACAGGAGGTGAGCGCATAATGACTGCCTTGGGAATTCTCTGGTTCATTTTGATATTCGTCCTGATAATAGGCTATTTCGTGCTCGACGGCATGGACTTGGGCGTAGGCGTGCTCTACCCGTTTCTGGGCAAGGACGCGCGGTCGAAGCAAGTGATGCTTAAAGCCGTCGGCCCCATCTGGGACGGCAACGAGGTGTGGCTGCTCACGGCGGGCGGTGCGCTGTTCGCCGCTTTCGCGCCTGCGTACGCCACCAGTTTCTCGGGCTTCTATCTGGCCATTATGCTGGTGCTGTTCGGCTTGATTCTGCGGGCGGTGGCCGTTGAGTTCCGCTACGCCGGCGAAGATCACGCGAAGCTGTGGGACGTGCTGTTCTTCGTGGGAAGCCTGCTTCCGGCACTTTTGTTCGGCGTTGCGGTGGGCAACGTGATTGCGGGGCTTCCCCTTGACGCGAACGGCGACTACACGGGCAGCTTCTTCGCCCTGCTGAACCCCTTTGCGCTTCTGTGCGGCGTGTTGGGCTTGGTGCACATGCTCGTTCAGGGCGCCAGCTGGACGGCGGCGAAGTCGGAAGTGGAAAGCGACCTGCACAAGCGGGCGGCGTGCCTGCGCACGAAGCTTGCGGTTGTCGAGCTGGTCGTGTTCGTCCTGGTGTCGCTTCTGTTCCTTTTCATGGTGGTGCCCAATTCAGTGGTCGGCCTGGCCATAGGGCCGCTCGCCATCGTGTTCGCGATTCTGTACCTTGCTGGGCTGGCGGGCGTGTTCGCCTGCAATTCCGCCGACGGCAAGCGCGATGTGCTCGCGGTAATCTTTGCAGGCATGTCGTGCTTGGGAATGGTGGGAATGTGGGCGGCCGCGACGTTTCCCTACCTCATTCCCGCGACGGTCGCCGACATGTCTGTCACGGTGGCAAGCGCCGCCTCGAGCGACACCTCGCTTACAGCCATGACCATTATCGCCTGCATAGGCGTGCCGCTCGTGCTGGCCTATCACGTTATCGTCTACCGTATCTTCCGCGGAAGAATCCCCGCGTAAAGCGGCGCAGGCAGCGTAAGGTAGCGTAAAGCGGTATGGGTAACGCAAGGTGATGTAGGTAGCGTAAGGCGGCGGAAGGCCGATGTTTCACGTGAAACATCGGCTCGCCTTCCGTAGAAGAATTGCCGTGTGCGGCGGCACTGCCATGCAAGGCGGCACTATGCACGAATCTCTGTTTCCGCAACTGATGAGTCGCACGCCCTGCCGCTGTGAACTGCGCTCCAGAACTTGAGTTGGCTCAATGAAGAGCTAGGCAACTAAGGACTGATTCCGGAACTTCTCCGGGTCGGTCCTTTTAACGATTGTGCCGCTACCTGTATCGCAACTTTAACGGTTTGCTTCCCAAGGGAAATCCGAAATCGGGGGCGGGTGAAACTCGTTCCGCATCGAGCTTTCTCAAGTCGATGGCACTTGGTAGGAATTCGGAGCTGGGTTGGGGGTAAAGCGCGGGGAGCCTCGACTTTCAGTTTGCGCATGCTCGCGGCGAGGATGGTTTGGGAGGGGCAAAACACGGGAGCTCCCGATTCCTGTTAAGAATTTGGAATTGAGGGGCGTTCGGAAGGTCGGCGGAATCAGCGACCTGCGGTTATGCGGAAGACCCGTCAACGTTGGAGGAACGACCCGCCGAAAAAGCCCTGATGGCGTATTCTCGTCTTCCCCTCAATTCCAAATTCTTAACAGGAATCGAGCATTTTCATGTTTAAGGCGGCCTCTTTCCCCTCAATTCCAAATTCTTAGCAAGACTGATTTTCAATGACGTGAACGACAAACCAACGTTAGTGCGAACGGTGGAAACGCATTGGTCAAAATGGTGAAATAAGTATTGGTGCTGATGCTCATCTTCAACGTAGAGTCCTCTCTTGCCTTCCCTTTGCGGTTCGGTCGATGTGTTCGGCCAAGTTGCAGTGCACGGCGCACGGTTATGTATTAGAATGGCCGCATGCGCAAAGTGAGGACGAACATAAGCTTTTCTGCCAAAACCCCTGTGGAGGGGTTCGGCATCGTGCTGTTGGCCATTGGCAGCTTCCTTGTGATGCTGTGGCTGCTCATTATCGCTGTAAGGGTCGTGGTGGGTTGAGCGCGTTTGTTTCACAGAGCGTGAGGCCGGTTTCTCCTTCGCCCGTGCGGCCGTGTTCGCCTTCGCGGAGGTGGCTATTTCCCCCTTCGCCCACGCGGTCGTTTTCGCCTTCATGGGGCTTCTCGCAAAGTATGCGGATGCTCGGTCTTAGGGCTTCGCGGGCGCGGAAGGTGCGGTAGAGCGCGCGATGTGGCAGCGATTCACACTGTACGACGTTCGGGTAATAGGGCATTACTTGGGAACGCTCATCCTGTTCTTCGCGATCACCATGGCGGTTCCTTTGGTAACGGCGTTGGCGTGCCAAGAATGGGAGCCGGCTGCCCGCTACCTGTTCACGGCGGGCATTGCTGTCACCATTGGCGCTGCGCTGCGGTTTTTGCGCATCGAGCCGGGACGTCTTAACAGGCAGCAGGCTCTTGCCGCGACAGGCTTCGCGTGGATTGCCCTCGCTTTCGTCGCGTCCATTCCCTTAAGCCTTTCGGGCCATTACGCCACCTATCTGGATGCGCTGTTCGATGGCGTGTCGGGGCTGACCACCACGGGCGCCACGGTGGTGGTCGATCTCGACCATCTTTCGAATGCCGACAACATGTTCCGTTTCATGATGCATCTGCTGGGTGGCTTGGGCCTCATCGTGGTGGCTCTTTCGTTCGGCCTGTTCGGGAAGCGGACGGGGGCAAGCCTGTTCGCGTCGGAAGGTCGTAGCGAGCATGTGGTGCCCAACGTGGTGCAGACCACGCAGTTCATCTCGCGCATAGCGGTGGTCTTCATTCTGTTGGCAACGGGCATTATGACCGTGCTGTGCCTGCTTAAGGGCATGGAACCCGCGCGTGCGGGGCTTCAGTCTCTGTGGCTTGCCATTTCCGGATTCGTGACCGGCGGTTTCACCCCTATGAGCCAAAGCGTGCTCTACTACCATTCGCTGGCTCTTGAAATCGTGCTCATGTTCCTCATGATTTTGGGGTCGATTAGTTTTCTTTTGCATAGCGAGGTGTGGAACGGACGCGTGGAAACGTTCTTCCGCGATATCGAAACGCTCACGATGGTTCTCTGGCTGGCGGTAATGACCTGCGTTCTTACGGCTTCGCTTTCCGCAAGCCTTTCGTTTTCTGATTTGCCTGCTTTGCTGCGGCGCGGCCTGTTCATGGTCATTTCGGCGTTCTCGACCACCGGCTTTCAGAACATCACGACGAACCAGCTGGTCACAAGCACGGTGTTTACTTCGGGCGCGTTTCTGACGCTGGCGGTTATCATGGCGGTCGGCGGCGGTGCGGGAAGCACGGCGGGCGGCATCAAGTTCAGCCGCATAGGAATTATCTTCAAGTCGATAGTATCTACCGTCAAAGAGGCGCTGGCTCCCGATTCGGCGCGCGTGGTGGTTTCGTACTATCATGTGGGCCGTCGCATTCTTTCTCCCGAGGTGGTGAAGGAGGCCATGACGGTGTTCGTGCTCTATGTGATAACCTATGCCGTCGGTGCGCTGGTGGGCATTGCGCACGGGTACGAAGCGCCGCAGGCCATTTTCGAGTCGGTGGCTATGGCTTCGAACGGCGGGGTGATAACGGGTCTGGTCACACCGGGAATGCCGGCTTCGCTAGAGCTGTTCTACATTTTCCAGATGTGGGCGGGCCGTTTGGAGTTCGTGACGCTCCTTGCGCTTTTGGCCGAAATAGTGGTGTCGTTCAACCCGAAGAGACGGACGCTGAAATCATGAGCGGAACGAGCAGACGGAAGCTGACAAGGTGCGGGAATGCGCTCTCAAAGTGCTCGCGCCCGCGCCTACTTCGCCGTGTCATACGGACTGTGCAAATGTTTCACGTGAAACAATCAGAGTTTCTGAAGAGGGCGCAAGGGATCTCGGCGCGGACGTTGCCGACTCTGTTTGCGCCGTCGGATGCGCTTGCTCTCGCGTTCGCGCTGGCGTTCGCACTCGCGCTGGCGACGCCCTTCGCAAAGGTCGCGCTTGCCGATGACGGCAACGAGGTCAACCCCCAGCAGCTTCCCGATAGCTCGTTCATCTACGACACGTCCATTGCCGATCTGGCTGGCGCCGATGCGTACTACAACGATCAGACGGTGCAGGTTGTAGGCGAGGTTGTGGGCGATGCCATCAACGTCACTTTGGATGGGACGCACAAGTGGATAACGCTCGAGGCGACCAGCGCTTCCGGCGCTTCCGGCGCGACAAGCGCATCGGGTGCGACGATTACCGTGTTCATGACGAGCGATGCCGCCGAGCGCATAGACACCTTCGGTGCCTACGGGAAAACCGGAACGATATTGCAGGTGAGAGGCACGTTTCATCTGGCGTGCAGAGAGCACGATGGGCTGACCGACTTGCATGCCGACCATGTGAGCGTGGTGAAGAAGGGCGAGGCGCACGCAGACGAGTTTGATTGGTGGAGCTTCTTTCCCGGTGCTGCGTGCTTGGCGGTGGGTCTTTTGCTGCTGTTCGTGTTCAACCACCTACGCGAAAGGCAGCGGTAGCGTATGTGCGAAAGGCAGCGGCAGCGTATGTGCGAGAAGCGGCGGCGGAACCGACACGGCAAAAGGAGGTGCCGCGTATGCAGCTAGGCGAGGTGGTGAAGCTTGATCGCGGGTTTCCCCTTGTGCGCTTGGACGAAAGCGGCGAACTTGTGCGCTGCAAGCATGCGACATCGCTGGTCAAAGGCGAGCAAGTGCGGGCGGTCATAGGGGATAGGGTGTGCGTGGAGCATCCTGAAAGCAACGACAAGGCCATCATCGCATCCATTGAGCCGCGCATGCGGGTGCTTGTGCGCAAAGACCCCACGGAACGCGCCGTGCCGCAGGTGCTGGCGGCAAATTTCGACCGCGTTATTGTGGCGCAGCCGCTTAGCGAGGTGAACATGCGGCGGCTTGAGCGCGAGCTGGTGTTGGCGCATGAGACGGGCGCTGCGGTGACGGTGGTGCTGACCAAAGCCGACCTGGCTGAAAGCGAAGAGCAGGTGGAACAGGTGCGCGCACGGGTTCGCACGCTTGTGGGACCCGATGTTGACACGCTGGTGGTTTCGGTTGCCAACTCTGCAAGCGTGGGGGCTGTGCGGGCGTTTGTTCCCGCAGGGAGCGTTGCCGTGCTTATGGGCAAGAGCGGCGTGGGCAAGTCGAGCTTGGTGAATTTGCTGGTGGGGCACAATGTGCAGGAAACGGCAGCCGTGCGCGAAGGTGACGGCAAGGGTCGCCACACCACGGTGAGCCGCGAAATGATAGACCTTCCCGGCGGCGGTCGCTTGGTCGATATGCCGGGCGTGCGCGGCCTAGGGCTATGGGATGCCGACGCGGGAATCGGCGCTGCGTTTTCCGACATAGAAAAGGCGGCTGCGCAGTGCCGCTTCCGCGACTGCAAGCACGAAAACGAACCCGGCTGCGCTGTGCGCGCCGCTGTGGAAGCAGGCAAGATAGCGCATGAGCGCTGGGAGTCGTACCGTGCCCTCAAGCAGGAGACGTCCGCCATGCGAAAGCGCCGCGAGCAATCCCGCTGGATGCAAGGCGAGAAAGCTCCGAATCATCGAGGCCGCCGGGGCGGCAAAGGGGTGTTTTAGGGAAAGCCGCTATGGACATTCAAATACTTCTCTATTTTCCTTCCCCTTTGGAGTTCGGGGTATTGATGGGGGTTTTCGGATTCGGGATGTTTCTGCTCTTGATGGGGTTGCGTTATCTCCCTTTGGCCCCTGTAAGTAAAAGCACTAGGGTTTCTGTGTGACTGCGGGTGGGTGCTGTGCGCTAACGGTGGGTTGTATGATGCCTGCACCCCCCTATCGCCTTTACGCCTTTATGCCGTCCAATACAGGTTTGAGCTTGCGTTTTTGCAAGCGTGTGGTAGAATGAACGCAGGCGGTCACCCGTTGCCTCGGGCGGCTGCTCCACATAAGGATAGGTTATGTGATGAAGAGCCGCTTTCCTAGCTGGGGGCGGCTATTCTTTTAGGCGCAGAACCAATTCGATAACCGCGATAATCACCAAGCAGAAATAGAACAATTCCTCATATGTGACCATGGTTGCCTCCTAACGATTGAGGGAGCAACCCACCGCCTGCAAGAGGCATCATAGCATGTTTTAATGGGAAGCGGTTTACTTGATTGAAATCGTAGGGGGCGCCTCTCGGCGTTTTGTTATCTCGGTGGGGTTGGATTACTGAAGTTGGTGCGCAAATCTTCTGTTGAAAATTTATCGGATGTGATAAGGTTTCGGCGGGCGCGGTTCCAAGCGGCAAGCAAGTGACAAAGTTCGGTCGTGAGAGTTCTGCAATACATTTACGGAGTTTTCGCTATTGAACTTCGAGGGGGATTGCATGAAAAAGATAAGCCTCAAGTTCATATACCTGGCGACACATCCCGGCAAGGTGTTCACGCGCAGCCAGATTCAGGAGTACATTTGGGGTGAGGGCGAAGCAGACACCCACACCAACAGCATCACCGTGTTCGTCCGCAAAATTCGCGAGAAGATAGAGGAAAACCCCAGTGAGCCTCAATATCTCCTTACCGTCCAACGCGTTGGCTACAAAATGACTGGCAAGCTGTAGCGGTTGTTGGCTATGGTGACTATGGTGACCACGGCGTTTCCCGTATCTGTACTGATAAGATGGCGTCCAAGCACGGCGTTTGCCGATATGAATGACGATCAATTCGAAATGTACGTACTGTCGCTTTCCGAGATCTTTGCTCCGAAGTTGGAGTGGAGATCGAATACGCCAAGGTGCCCGATGGGACGAAACTTGTTTTCCATCGAAACGATGCGTTTCTCGGCAACGCGCCGAAGGCGGTTCCCGATCCGCCGACAGCCGCCGACAACGCGCCGAAAGCGGTTCCCGATCCGCCGACAGCCGCCGACAGCCGCCGACAACGCGCCGAGAACTCCGAGTGGTCTTAGTGTTCGGCTTGATGGCTGGGAGGAGCTTGGTGTGACCGATAGAGCGGTGGTTGAATTTCTTTTTGCGCATGGGCGATCTCGTACGTCGGAAATATCTGCGACAACCGACATTCCTGATCGCACGATTCGGGATGCGCTGAAACGTTTAATGGAAAGAGATATGGTTGCCGCTCATGGAGCGAGCCGCAGCAGAGAATATGGTCTGAAGGCAATGTAAGGAGTTGCCCCTTCGCCCTCGCCGCTTTCGCTTCGCCTGCGCGTTAGCATGCGTTAGCTTTTTTAGCTTCCGTTAGCAAAGTGAGCAAACGTTGGTTTCAGGGCTTTTTTGCCGGCAGGGCTAGTCTGCTAGGCAATAAAGGCGCCATCTCAGGCTCTGGCTAGTATGTAGCGGGTGCTCCTCGATTTGCCCTCTTTCTCCAATACGCCACTGCTTACCAACCCTCTCAGCAGTCCTATCTTCTTCGATTGGGAAAAGCCCGTATGTCGCTGGATTTCTGCGCGAGTGCTGCACCCATCCTTGATCGCCTCTACCACCGCATTTTGCTCCCTAATTTCGAAACTTGGAATTACACGAAGTTTCGGAACTGGCAAGGCAAGTCGCAACCCAATCGTCAAGAGGGTTGCGCGTCCTTTGCGGGCGAAGCGGCGATCTTCGGTGGATTTGCAGCCGAGAAGCTGGAGCGGTTGCGGATCCGAACTCGAGCCGCTGAGCGGGCGCTACGACGCCAAGATCGACCAGCGGTTCCAAGGGTTTTGGAAGGGTCTTTTCAAGGAGATGGTTGCGGCTGCGGAAAAAAGCGGTGCTGGTTGTTGCGCGTCTGTTAAACTTAACCGAATACGCATTATCGGTTCTTTGGGCATTGAGATACGCTAGTTGGGCAAGAAAAGAGGTCGTGCCATGTCTGATGAGAGAAAGCCAAGCACTGTCGATGCCGTTTTTGCAAGCGAAGGCGCCGTGGGCGCCGCTCGGGGTGGGCGAGACGCCGCCAAAGATGGGCGAGGTGTGGCCAAGGACAACCAGAATGCCGCCAAGGGCAGGCAAGATGCCGCCAAGGACGACCGGAGCAGCGAAGAGGACGATCAAGACAGCAAAGAGGACGACCGGCGCAGCGAAGAGCGCAAGATAGCGCTGTACAAGAACTTCAAGACCGTAAACTTTATCGATCCTTCGTACTACGAGCAGTTCAACGTGAAACGCGGGCTTCGCAACGCCGACGGCACGGGCGTTGTTGCGGGTATGACCAACGTGGCCAACGTGCACGGCTACGTGATGTCTGATGGCGAAAAGGTTGCCGACGAAGGCTCGCTGCGCCTGCGCGGCTACGAGATATACGACCTGCTCGGCAACAGCGATGATCGCCGCTTCAACTACGAGGAAGTTGCCTATCTGCTGCTCATGGGCGATCTGCCCACGCAAAGCCAGCTCGACCACTTCATAGAAGTGCTTGACGGCGAACGCGAGCTTCCCAATGGGTTTACGGCCTCCATGATCATGCGCGACACGCCGCCCGACATCATGAACGTGCTTGCGCGGTCTATCCTGCTATTGTACGGCTACGACCCCGATGCGGAAGACCGTTCGGCGCATCACGAGATACACACGGCCATTTCCCTTATCTCGCGTCTGCCGCGCATCATGGTGCTTACCTATTACGCCAAGCGCGCTCGTTTCAACGGGGAATCCATGATCATGCACCGCTTCATTCCCGGGCAGTCAACGGCCGAGACCATTCTGTCGATGCTGCGCCCCGACCGCCATTTCACGCCCGAAGAGGCACGCATGCTCGATGTCATGCTATGCCTGCACGCTGAACATGGCGGCGGCAACAACTCAACGTTTACCACGCGTGTGATAACCTCTGCCGACACCGACCCCTATTCCGCATACGCTGCTGCCGTAGGCTCGCTGAAAGGCCGCAAGCACGGCGGTGCGAACCATCAGGTGCTGGCCATGCAGAAGGAGATCAAAGAACATGTTGCCAACTGGGAAGACGACGACGAGGTTGCAGCATATCTGACCAAGATAGTGAACAAGCAGGCATACGACAAGACGGGCTTGGTGTACGGCATGGGGCATGCGGTGTACACGAAGAGCGACCCGCGAGCGGTGATCTGCAAACGCTTCGCCGAAAAACTTGCGGCGGGAACCGAATTCGAAGCCGAGTTCAACCTGCTCAAAAGCATCGAGCGCCTATCCCCCCAGGTCATCTTGCAGGAAAAGGGCACGAAGAAGGACATGTGCACGAACGTCGACATGTACTCCGGCTTCGTGTACTCCATGATGGGAATTCCTGAAGACCTGTTCACGCCCATGTTCGCCTGCGCCCGTATGGCCGGCTGGGCCGCGCATCGCTTCGAGGAGATCGTTTCCGGCAAGCGCATCATCCGCCCCGCCTACAAAAGCACTAGAAGTAAGAACCGTCCCTACAAGCCCATAGAGAAGCGATAGGTTTATACTGGCGGAGGCGGTAGGATTCGAACCCACGGTATGTCGCTATCTGGGCGTTCGCCCATGTTGCCATATGTTGCTCTGCGTTGCATATCGGCAGTTCAGAAGCCGAAAAAAGCCGTTTCCTCGTTGCTGTTCGTTGCTCTGCATTCGCGCTCAAAGGTACCAGCTGGTACCTTTGGAAAGGTACCACCCCCGAAAGCGCCCGAGAGCCTGAGCACGGCTTCCTCGTTGGCACGCTCGTCGGCGTGGACGTAGACGTTGGCCATGTCGATGCTCGACCATCCCGCGATGCTCTTGAGCGCCTGCGCGGGCGCGCCCGAGTTCGCCAGCATGGTGAGGAAGGTGTGCCGAAGCTCGTGCA
>JAEYEL010000023.1 GCA_023403475.1 Actinomycetes bacterium | reverse complement strand
GATCTGCTCATTCGCACGAGCGGGGAAATGCGCCTTTCGAACTTCCTGCTTTGGCAGGCGGCTTATTCCGAATTCTACTGCACGGACGTGTTGTGGCCCGACTTCGACCGGTACGAGTTTTTACGGGCGTTGTTGGAATATCAAGGACGAGAGAGGCGTTTCGGGGCGGTGTGATCATGGGGGAAAACGAGGAGAGGCCGACCGGGCAGGCGCATGGCGCCCAAAAGCAGGTGAAAACGGTACCTGATTTTCGCCGGCAGAGCAAAGCCGGTACGGCTGCGGCGCGTCAGGCGAAAAAAGACAGGATAAAAGACACCGTCCGCGAAAAGACGCCCGAAAAGCTGAAGAACCCTACCGACGTGCAGGTTCGCTTCCGCACGGGGTTCATCTACGTTGCCGTGACGGTCGTTTGCGTTTTGGCGGGCAACATTGCCACGGTCGTGATGCTTTCGGTTGTTGCCGGCATCTGCGCGGGGGAATTCTATTATATGCTGCGCTCAGATGCGAAGCTTCCCAACGAAATGCTGGGGATAATCGCTGCGGTGCTCTACCCGGTGAGCGTGTACGTGTACGGACTCACCGGAGCCATGCTGGTGAGTTTGGCGCTGCTTTTGGCGCTGATCGTGTGGTACGTGTTCTGGCTGCGCGCGCGCGTTCCCGATGTGGGCGTGAGTTTTTTCGGCGCGGCCTATACGGGGCTTCTTCTGTGCGGCATCATCGTGGTGCGCACGTCTCTGCCCGCTCCGTGGGGCGGCATTCTGGTGCTCGGCATCTTCTTGAGTGTGTGGGCGAACGATTCGTTCGCGTATCTGGTGGGCAGCCGCTTCGGCAAGCACAAGCTGGCACCGCGCACAAGCCCCAAGAAAAGCTGGGAGGGCTTCATCGCGGGGCTTTTGGCCTCGATGCTGTTCTGGGTGGGACTCTCGTTTGTTCCCGGGGTGACTATGAGTATACCGCAGGCGCTTTTATTCGGGTTGGTGTGCGGGCTTATGGGCGTTCTGGGCGATCTAGCCGAAAGCCGCATCAAGCGCAATTCCGGATTCAAAGACTCAGGAACCATCATGCCCGGTCACGGCGGCTTGCTCGACCGCTGCGACTCGCTGTTTCTTGTGGCGGTGACATCGGCCATTCTGCTTGTTGCCGGGAGGTGCATTCCTTATGCCGTATAGGAAACGTATTGCGGTTCTGGGGTCTACGGGGTCTATAGGGATGCAGACGCTCGATGTGGCGCGACGGCATGCCGACAAGCTGGAAGTGGTGGCGCTGGCTGCGGGAACACGGGTGCGCGAACTTGCGGCGCAGGCGCAGGAGTTCGGTGTGCGCCATGCGGCGTTGGGCGACGATCGGCTGCGCAACGGTTCTGCGGTAACCGAGCTGTGCGAGCAGGTCGCCTGCGAGCGCGGCGGCTCGGTTGGTCTTGGCGCCGACGCAGTGGCGCGTCTTGCTCAGCTGCCCGAGGTTGACGTGGTGGTGAATGCGCTCGTGGGCGCTGCGGGCTTGCGTGCGAGCATGGAGGCACTTTTGGCGGGCAAGGTGCTGGCGCTTGCCAACAAGGAATCGCTTGTGGTGGGGGGCGACCTTATCATGCCGTTGGCTGCGCGCGAAGATGCGCGCCGCCGCGAGGAGGGTGCGGCTCCTTCGCATGGGCCTGCCGGCGCGCTCATGCCCATCGATTCCGAGCACGGGGCGATTTACCAATGTCTTTTGGGCGAGGATGCGCGCGAGGTGTCGCGCTTGTGGGTTACGGCTTCGGGCGGCCCGTTCCGCGGGCGGACGCGCGACGAGCTTGCGGGAATCACCCCTGCTCAAGCGCTTAAACATCCTACATGGAACATGGGGGCGAAAATCTCTGTCGATTCTTCCACGCTTATGAACAAGGGGCTTGAGATCATAGAGGCGCATCATCTGTTCACCATGCCTTATGAAAAAATTGCCGTGGTGGTGCAACCGCAAAGCGCCGTTCATTCCATGGTCGAGTTCGCCGACGGCAGCGTGAAGGCGCACTTGGGCACGACCGATATGCGCATCCCCATTCAGTTCGCGCTTTCTTATCCTGAGCGCTGGGATGCGCCGGTGGCCCCGCTCGATTTCCGCACGCTCGGCTCGCTCGAGTTCGCCGCACCCGACGAGGAAACGTTTCGCTGTCTTCCCCTCGCGCGCCATGCGGGCGAAGTGGGGGGCACGCTTCCCTGCGCTATGAACGCCGCGAACGAGGTGGCGGTGGCGTCGTTTCTGGCTGAGCGCTGTTCTTATCTGGGCATTGCCGCTTGCGTGGAGGCGGTTATGGAAGCCCACGAACGCGGCGGCGCGGGCGGCGTGCAGCCGGTCGAAAGCCTGCAGCAACTGGAAGAGATAGACGCATGGGCGCGCGCAGAGGCCGAGCGCTGGGTAAGTGCGCGGTAGCTGATTGCGTCTGCGGGGTTGTTGAAGCTGCTTCATGCGACGAGGTATTGGCCGGCGATTAGCCGGCTTCGACTTTTTTTCGCGAATTTTCGGAACAGATGCAACAATGCGGGGGTCTCAAGTACTCTTATAGATGAGGCGCCTTGGAAGATGTGCGAGATGCAGGCCACGGCAGGCTTGCGCGTGCGTATTGATTGCGGGATACGGAGGCGTTCGGACATGCGCGGCTTGCAGGGTTGCGGGTATGCATGTAGTTGCGCGCACGTGAACGAGCGCGCATGAACGAGCGTCTCATGCGACTTGCGAAAGGGAAGGGCGGAATGGGAATGGCAATGGATGCGCATAAGTTTGCCTGTCGCTACGGCGAGATCTACAAGGACTTGTACCGTTTCGCGCTCTGCATGACGCGGCATGCCCATGACGCGGAAGACGCGGTGGGCGAGGCGGTTCTGGCTGCGTTCAAGCAGCGGAATCAGCTCAGATGCGATGAAGCGTTCAAAGCGTGGATGTTTTCCATCTTGGCGAATACGTGCCGCAAGAAGCTTAAAGCGCCGCAACGCTGGGAACTGCGGGCAGACCCTACGGCAGGGCGCAAGCCTTTGGCTGCGGCGGATGGAAGCGCGCTTGCGGAAGGTGGCGTTTGCGAGCTGCGCGACGATGTTCGCGCTGCCTTCGCTGCGGTAAGCGAAGAGGAGCGGCTGGTGGTGTCGCTTTCGGTGTTCGGTGGATACAGCAGCCGGGAAATAGGGGATATGCTTCGGCTGAACGCCAACACGGTGCGCTCGAAACGCAAACGTGCTCTTGAGAAAATGGGTGCGATGTTGAAGGATGTGGCGAAATGAATCAGAGCGAAAATTCTTTTCCAAACGAAGAGGCAATGCGCAACGACGATGTTCTTTCCGACGGCAATTCGGCTTGCGGCAAGGAGAAACTCCCTTGTGATGATATGACGTGCGAAGAGAAGGCTGCGGCGGCGGCTATAGACGCGGCGACGCGGGATGTTTCCGTTCCGGAGAGTCTGAAGCCGGAGGCGGTGGCAACCATGCTTGCGCGCGAGCAGGCGGGCGAGCGGTCCGCCCAGCCCGCCCGAGTCGACAAACCTTGCCAAGAGGATCAACCTTGTCAGTCCGCCCAGCCCGCAAAGCCTTGCCAAGAGGCTTACGCCGCCCAATCTTCCCAGCCCGCAAAGCCCTACGCCGTGTATTCTGCGCATCCAATGCCGCCATCGTCTGTCGCGCATCCGCGTCGCGGCATGAGCGGCAAGCGGAAGGCGGCTTTTGTGGGCGGCATCGCGGCGTGCCTCGTCGTGCTTGCGGGTGTGGGTCTTTTCGCAGGTCATGCGCTCCTTTCAGGGCAAGGGGGCGGCATCGATGGCTCGAGGGCTTCTTCCGAAGACATTGCCAAAGGGCCCATTTCCTCTGCGGAAAGCTATGACGAAGTGCGGAAGTGCTTCGAAGCGTATGCGAACGAGCGGGATTCTTTTGCGCAGCCTCTCGACGGCGACGATATGATCATGTTAACCGAAGAGGCGCCTTCTGCGCGGGAATCGTCTTCGGCTTCTTCTGCGGGAGAAGGGGCGAAGAGTGCTTCCAACGCCGATACGGGAACCTCTGCGAGCACTGCTGCGGGCGACCATTCCGAAACGAACGTGCGCACCGAGGGGGTTGACGAGGCCGATATCGTGAAGACGGACGGAACCTATCTTTACGCCTTGCAAGAGAACGCAACCGAGATAGCAGTGGTCGATGTGCGCGGCGACGATATGAAGAAGGTGGGCGCTATCTCGTCTCAGGGCGGTGGGCGCATCGCGGAATTCTACGTGCAAAGCGGGCGCGTCTACGTGCTTTCTGATGCGGCATCGGCGATGGCGTACGATTCCGATGCTCGCGATTACGATTACTATGGACGCACCGAAGTGCTGCTTGAAACCTTCGATGTGTCGGATGTTGCAAACCCCCGTCTGGTCGGTTCCGTTTCGCAGAGCGGCTCTTACCGGTCGTCGCGTCTGGTGGGCGACTATCTTTACCTGTTTAGCAACTACTACGTGCCCTACTACGACGACATGGAGCCCATACGCTACGTCCCTTACGTTAACGGTGACATAATGGCCTGCGACGACATCTACCTGCCGCCTGTAAGGTCGGCGAACCAGTACGTGGTGATTTCCTCGGTCAACATGGGCGACCCTTCGCAGGTGGTCGATCAGAAGGCCGTGCTAACCGATGCGGACGATCTGTACGTGAGCACGGAAAACATTTACGTGTACGAAAGCATGTGGTCCACGATGTGGCGCTTCGGCAGCGTGGGGGACGGAGGTCGCACAGCGGTGCGCAAGATAGCCTATCGCGAAGGTCGGCTTGAGGGCGTTGCCCAGACCAAGGTGGAAGGCACGATCAACGACAGCTTCAGCATCGACGAATACGAGGGCAATCTCAGGCTCGTCACCACGGTAGATGTGTGGGATGAGAAGAAAGACGAGAACGTTACGACCAATGCGGTGTACGTGCTCGACGAAGAGCTTGACGTGTTGGGTTCTATCGAGGGGCTAGCCGAAGACGAGCGGGTGTATTCGGCTCGCTTCTTCGGCGACGTGGGCTATTTCGTCACGTTCCGCGAGACCGACCCGCTGTTCTCCGTGGATTTGAGCGACCCTGAGAATCCGCGCATTGTCGGCAGCTTGAAGATCCCCGGGTTTTCGGAATACCTTCACCCTTACGGCGAAGGCAAGCTGCTCGGCATCGGCATGGACGCCGACGAGAAAACCGGCGTCACGAACGGCATGAAGGTCTCGATGTTCGATATCTCCGACCCGACGAACGTGAAGGAGGCGGATACCTTCCTTATTAAGAAAGCGTACCATTCCGACGTGTTCAACGACTATCGTGCGGTGCTCGTGAGCGCCGAGCGCAATCTCATCGGCTTTTCGGGATATGCCGAACGAGAGATGTACTACGTGTTCAGCTATGACGATGCGACCGGATTCTCGCAGCTTATGGCAGAAGACGTGAACGGCAGATCCTGGATGGGCACGCGCGGCCTCTACATTGGCGACACCCTCTATGTTGTGAACGGTAACGCTCTGGAAAGCTACCGTATAGGCACCTTCGAGAAGATAGACGACCTTTTGCTGTAGGGATTGTTGTCGGCGTGCGGGCTGCAGCACACAGGTCGCGGCATGCGGGTGCGGCCCGCAGCGCAACGGCGTGCGGGCTGCAGCACACAGGTCGCAGCGCAACGGCGCACAGGCTGCGGCGCAACGGCGTGCGGCCCGCGGGTCCGCAGCGAAAACCGACGTGCGGCTTTCGATAAAGGGAATCTGTGCGCCCGTCACTAAGGGTTCGGTGGCGGGCGCTTCAATGTGCCTTTTCTTCGAATTGGAATCCGTTTGACTGGATAAGGGGTTGCGCTTTAGTCGATTGGAGTACAATGACCCCGTTGGTGAAGGAGCCGTATCGCGCAAGCGCGGGCGCTGGTGCGGCAAGAAAGCTGCGCCCGTAAGGGCAAGCGGCGAAAAGGCTGCTTGTTGCAGGCGTGGGCGAGCGGCTGGAAGGTCGCTTTTTTGCGCAAAACGGGCGGGCGAATATGAGCGGAAAGAAGGGATGGGCGATGGCCGACATCACCGAAGTGGATTACATTTGGAAAAACGGGGAGATGCTGCCGTGGGCAGAAGCCACGACGCACGTATTGTCCCATTCGCTGCATTACGGGTCGGGCGTGTTCGAGGGCATTCGCTGCTACAAGAACGCCGACGACGGCAAAAGCTACGTGTTCCGTTTGCGCGACCACATGGAGCGTCTGCATCGCAGCTGCAAGATAGCGATGATCGACCTGCCGTATTCGGTTGACGAACTGTGCGACGCGACGGTGGAGCTTATCGCCAAGAACAATCTGCCCTCCTGCTACATTCGCCCCATCGTGTACCGCGGCTACGGTGTTATGGGCGTCGATCCTACGGGTGCTCCCGTCGACGTGGCCATTGCCGTGTGGCCGTGGGACGCCTATCTTGGCGCCGACGCGCTGGAAAACGGCGTGTCCGTGGGCGTTTCCTCGTGGCGCCAGCGTTCCAACAACGCTATTCCGCCTGCGGTGAAGGCGACCGCTTCCTACATGAATTCCATTCTGGCGAAGCTCGAGGCCAAGCAGCACGGATATGCGGAAGCCATCATGTTGAACGAGAACGGCCTTGTGTGCGAGGGCACGGGCGAGAACCTGTTCATCGTACGCGACGGCGTGCTTTCCACACCGCCTCTGTCCGACGGCCTGCTTGAGGGCATTACGCGCGACACCGTGCTGTGCCTAGCCGACGACTTAGAGATTCCCGCCATCGAAGAGAGCTTGACGCGCGCCGATCTCTACATAGCAGACGAGGTGTTCATGACCGGCTCTGCCGCCGAGCTCACGCCTATCGGCAGCATCGACGGCCGCGTGATAGGCAAGCCCGGTGAGATAACGCGTGCCTTGCAGGAGCGTTTCTTCGACGTGGTTTCCGGCAAAGTGGAAGAATATCGCGATTGGCTCACCGAGGTTCAAGCCACCGAGGTTTAAGCCATCAAGATTCAAGCTGAAAGGCCCTGCCTCGTGGCATGGGCGCGGGGTTTTATGCGGCTGCTGCGCTGTTCTGCCGAAGGCGCAGCAGCTCGTGCGCTGCGAACGGCTGCGGCACGATTGACGGCAACCGTGGGCTTTTGAAAGGACGTTGCTCTGCCTAGGATTCTCACATACGATTGCACGTTGCGTGACGGCGAGCAGTGCGAGGGCGTATCTCTTTCGCTCGAAGACAAGCTGCGTATTGTCACGCGGCTCGATGCGTTCGGCATCGACTATGTGGAAGGCGGTTTCCCCGCTTCGAATCCGAAGGACATTGCGTT
The DNA here is from genome assembly GCA_023403475.1 of Actinomycetes bacterium. Classification (GTDB taxonomy): domain Bacteria; phylum Actinomycetota; class Coriobacteriia; order Coriobacteriales; family Eggerthellaceae; genus CAJFUR01. The sequence goes on along the minus strand of JAEYEL010000023.1, from coordinate 597 downwards.
TTTTAAGCGCGTGAAGCAATTGCCGCTTGAACACGTACAGGTTGCGGCGTTCGGTTCAACGTGCAAGAAGGGTGTGCCGGCTTCTGAAGATGCGGGGTTGGCCGATTTGCTTGCGTGCGCAGCGCCTGTGGTCACCATTGTGGGAAAGACATGGGACGCGCAGGTCACGCGCGCGCTGCGCACGACGCTTGAAGAGAACCTGCGTATGATAGGCGATTCCGTGGCACATCTTAAAGCGCATGGACGCCGCGTGATCTTCGATGCTGAACATTTTTTCGACGGCTATTTTGCGAATTCGGAATACGCGCTTGCCTGCCTGCGTGCGGCGAGCGAGGCCGGCGCCGATTCCATCGATTTATGCGAGACGAACGGCGGTATGCTGCCGTTTCAGGTCGAACAGATTGTGTCCGCCGTGGTGAGGACTCTTCCCGACCAGGCGATAGGCGTTCATTGCCACAACGATTCGGGTTGTGCGGTCGCCAATACGCTGGCCGCCGTTCAGGCGGGCGCCGTGCAGGTGCAGGGCACGGTGGGAGGCATTGGCGAGCGCGTGGGAAACGCCGACCTTCTTACCGTGGTGGCCGATCTCGAGCTGAA
>JAEYEL010000200.1 GCA_023403475.1 Actinomycetes bacterium | reverse complement strand
TTATCCGCGCCTGTTTTGCTACCATGCGAAAAGTGCGAGCGGTACGACTTGAGAAGGAGACGCGTTGATAAGGTTCAACAACGATTACAACTGCGGGGCGCACCCGCGCGTCATGGAGGCGCTTGCGGCGACGAACGGCGAAAGCCACGGTGGCTACGGGCTTGACGAATGGTGCGAGCTTGCCGTGCGGCGCATTCGCGATGCAGCGAGCGCGCCTGGTGCTGCCGTGCATTTCGTGCTGGGCGGTACGCAAGCGAACTTCCTGGTAATTTCTTCGGCGCTGCGTCCGTACCAAAGCGTGCTCTGCGCCGATACGGGGCACATCAACGTGCACGAGACAGGTGCGGTCGAGCATGTGGGGCACAAGGTTGAGGCGCTGCCGAGTGCGTGCGGGAAGATCTCTGCCGCGCAGGTGGAGGCGGCCGCACGCGCGTTTGGGGAGAGCACCGTGCCCGAACACGTTACGCAGCCGAAGATGGTCTACCTCTCGTTTCCCACCGAGTTGGGCACGCTGTATTCGTTGCGGGAGTTGGAGGATATTTCCAAGGTGTGCCGTGCGTACGGGCTGTATCTGTTCGTGGATGGAGCGCGTATGGCCTACGGTTTGGCTTCGCCCGAAAACGATGTGACGCTTGCCGACATGGCTCGCTTGGCCGATGCGTTCACCGTCGGCGGCACGAAGTGCGGAGCGCTTTTCGGCGAGGCGGTGGTGCTTGCGAACCCCGCCCTTCACGAGGGCTTCCGCAGCAACATGAAGCAGAATGGCGCCCTTCTGGCGAAAGGCTGGCTTCTGGGCGTGCAGTTTGCCACGCTGTTCGAGCCCGCGGAATCTTCGCGCGGGGCGAACGAGCTGCTCTACGTCGCGGCCGCGCGCGACGCCGTTGTCAAGGCTTTGCACATCAGGCAGGCGTTTGCGCAGGCGGGGGTTCCTTTTTTCGTCGAGAGCCCCACAAACCAGCAGTTCGTGATCCTGCCTGATTCCGCGCTCAAGGAGCTTGCCTGCAGCTTCGTGTTTGAATTCGAAGAGCGCGTGGACGAAACTCACAGCTGCGTGCGCTTCTGCACCAGTTGGAGTACGCGCGAAAAAGAGGCGTGCGCCCTTGCGGCTGCTATCGGAAAACTCGCAAAGGCTGGCAAACTTGCGGAGGCTGGCACGTTCGCGAAGTAGGTCGCAGTGACGCGTCGGGGAGAGCAGGCAAGGCGCTCGCCCCGACGCGGGGAAACACTTCGTTGGGCTTGAGGTGTCTGCGGTCTCTTTTTCCCCTAGGGTGCCCGTAAGTTATTTGCTTTGACCGATGGCCGCACCTGCGCGGATCGGAGGAGGGGAGAGGAGCCCCTACTTCCTCACGCTCATGGCGCGCATGGCGTTCAGTATCGCGAGTACGGCCACGCCCACGTCGGCGAAGACGGCGAGCCACATGCCGGCCGCGCCCGCGGCGGCAAGCACCAGCACGGCGAACTTGACGCCCAAGGCGAACACGATGTTCTGCCATACGATGCGCATGGTCTTTCTGGCGATGCGGATGGCGCGGGCGATGTTTGAGGGCTTGTCGTCCATAAGCACGACGTCGGCGGCCTCGATGGCGGCGTCGGCGCCCATGGCGCCCATGGCGATGCCGATGTCGGCGCGGGTGAGCACGGGCGCGTCGTTGATGCCGTCGCCCACGAAGGCGAGCTTGCCCCTTCCCGCAGCTCCCTTTTCAAGCAGGCGTTCCACCTGACGCACCTTGTCTTGCGGCAGCAGCTGGGCATGGTACTCGTCAAGCCCCAGCTTCGCCGCCACGGCGGCCGCCACCTCCTCGCGGTCGCCGGTGAGCATGACCGTGCGCCTGACGCCTTCCGTATGCAGCGCGTCGATGGCGGCTTTCGCGTCGTCTTTCACCACGTCGGCGATAACGATGTGACCGATGTATTCCCCGTCGAGCGCCACGTGCAGAACGGTGCCGGTAAGCTCGCAGTCATGCCATGGCACGCCGGCCTTCTCCATGAGCTTGCCGTTGCCCACGCACACCACGTGCTCGTCCACGCGCGCCCGCACGCCGTGGCCGCTCTCCTCTCTCACGTCGGCGATGCGCGTCTGGTCTATCTCGCCGGTGAACGCCTCCTTCACGGAAAGCGCGATGGGATGGTCGGAATACGCCTCGGCGTGCGCGGCGATGGAAAGCACAAGGTCGGGATCCACGTTCGCTTGCGCATGCACGGCGACCACGTTGAAGGAGCCGCAGGTGAGCGTGCCGGTCTTGTCGAACACCACGGTCTCGGTCTTCGCCAGCGCTTCGAGATAGTTGGAACCCTTCACCAAAATGCCCAGCTTGGAGGCGCCGCCGATGCCGCCGAAGAATGAAAGCGGCACGGAAATGACAAGCGCGCACGGGCAGCTGACCACGAGGAAGGTAAGGCCGCGCAGAACCCAGTCGGACCAGCTTCCTGCTCCCAGAAGCGGCGGAAGTACGGCAAGAAGGATCGCCGCGCCGGTGACGAAGGGGGTGTAGACGCGGGCGAACCGCGTGATGAAGTTCTCGGTGCGAGCCTTCTTCTCGCTGGCGTTTTCCACCAGCTCGAGTATGCGGCTTACGGTGGACTCGCCGAATGGCTTGGTCGTGCTAATTGTGAGCTTTCCAGTCAGATTTACGCAGCCGGACACTATCTCCGCGCCGGGCTCCACAAGGCGCGGCACGGCCTCGCCCGTGAGCGCGGCGGTGTCGAGCTGGGAAGACCCGCTTACCACGATGCCGTCTATGGGCACGCGCTCGCCTGCCTTCACCACTATCTCGCTTCCCACGGCCACCTCGTCGGGGTCGACTTCCACGAGCTTGCCGTCGCGCATGACGTTGGCGTAGTCGGGTGCGATGTCCATCATGTCGGATATGGACTTGCGGCTCTTGCCCACGGCATAGCTTTGGAACAGCTCGCCTATCTGGTAGAACAGCATGACGGCCGCGCCTTCGGCCATGTGCGGGCCCGTGTCGGGGAAGCATATCATGGCGAACGCGCCGATGGTGGCGATGGACATGAGGAAGTTCTCGTCGAACACCTGCCCGTGGCATATGTTTTTCGCCGCTTTCAGCAAAACGTCGTAGCCGGCAATAATGTAGGGCACGAGGAAAAGCGCGAACTCAAGGTAGAGCGCCGCGCGCTCGCTGCCTAGCATGGCGCCAAGCGGTAGAAACTCGGTCGCCGCGAACACAGCGAAGAATATGACGAGCGCGCAGACGATGCGTTTTAAGGTTCGCTTCTGTTTTCTGCTCATGCGGGTTCGTTCCTTTCAGGGGGCGATGTGGGGCGGGGCTATTGCGGTTCGAATCCAAGCGCAAATTGTTTCACGTGAAACATTCTACGCATTCTACGCGGCGCTTCGGTGGCGGTAGAGGTCTCGGTACGCCGGCGGACGCGTGCTTTGGCGCTTCGGTGGCGGTAGAGGTCTCGGTACGCCGGCGGGCGCGTGCTTTGACGCTGCGGTGCAAGCGGTGCGCCGAAGTGCGAGTGGGTGCGACTGTTGCACGTGAAACATTCGCAGGGATCGCTTCCGGCGGGCGATAATGTTGGAGCGCGTTTGCCCGGCTCGCTCGGTTGCAAATTGTTTCACGTGAAACAATTTGCGCGGCAGCAAGGCGCGCGGGGCTAGCGAACGATGGTGCAGTCGGGCTCTATCTTGCTGATAACCTTCTGCGCCTCGTCCACTATCTCGCCCATGCGGGCGTCGTCGGCTACGAGCGTGAGCTTTTGCGTCATGAAGCTTACGGTTGCCTTCTCCACGCCGTCTATCTTGTTGATGGCGTCTTCCATCTTGGCGGCGCAGTTCGCGCAATCTAGATCGTCGAGTTTGAATACCTTGCGCATGATATGTCCTTTCTGTCTGTCGCCTTGCGGCGGCTCTTGCTGATACCTAAGTTGCCAAGGCGGGTTGCGCCAAAGGTGGCACCCCCTGATTGCGCGCAGGGCAAGGGTTCTGCTCCTGCCGTGCGACCTGCGGGGGAACTTCCCGTGCAGCGGGGAAGCTGCCGCGCTACCTGTGGGGAACTTCCCGTGCAGCGGGGAAACTTCCCGCGCTACCTGTGGGGAACTTCCCGCACAATGGGAACGGGAGTTCTGTTTACTCGCAGAGGTGCGTCATGCCTTGGGCGAGCATGGTGTAGACGTGGTCGTCGGAAAGCGAGTAGATGACGTTTTTGCCGTCGCGCTGGAACTTCACGAGTCGCGCCTGCTTGAGGGT
>JAEYEL010000152.1 GCA_023403475.1 Actinomycetes bacterium | reverse complement strand
TATTGAATCCCGTCTATTGAACAGGTCGCCCATTAATAAACAGATTGTTCAATAGGAGCATTGTAACGAGCAAAGACCTGCAACGCAAGAGGCACCTCAGCAAACGGCGGGCGAAGCACCGGTTGATTGCCGGGTGACCGGTGACAGGGTGGCAGGCTGGACTAAACCGAGGCGAGCGCGCTCAGCTTCTCATCCGCAGCCTGCCGTATAAAATCAGAGCGCGACTCGCCGGCATTCCTTGCCGCAGCATCTATCTTGCGCAGGCTCGAGCGCTTGATGCGCACCGTAACCCGCTCCATAACCTCACCGTCATAGAGCGGCGGCCGTCCGACGCGAGCAACCTTGCCGCAAGGCCATTCCCCGCGTTCATACAGAGCCGCACTTTTTTCGATTTCAGACAGCTCGGCAGGAGTCATGCCGTATGCGTCTTGAAGCTCCTTCGCAGTTTTCATAGGCCTACCTTCCTGTTAGTCCCAATTCCCTCAGCGCCCTCGACGTCGGAGGCATATTGGCATGATAGATAAGAATTCCGAACACCTTCATCCGACCTGTCATTTCAACGGCTCTACCGCCTTGATCAAAACCTATGGCTACGTAATCGACAGCACCATCGGATCGCTCTATCTTAGCCACCTCAACCGCATTGCGCCATGCGCACAGTATCTGCTCTTCCGTGAGACCATGCTTTAAGGCATGCTCATACACCACAACGTCATCCATAATTCTCCCTAATTTTGTCTGACATGCTTATTGTATGACGAAATATCGATACATTCAAGACGAGAAGCCCAGAAGATAGCAGCTCCTACGCATTGATAAGGATAGGCATAAGCCAGCGTCGCAAGTAGCGGCGGCCGTGCCGTGAAGGGAGGTGATGCGAACAGCTGAAGTTGAAATGGAAAAACCCCGCTGACTTTCCAGAGACCGCGGGGTTTACCAATAAAACGAATGCTGCCCGGTCAGGCGGGGCACCGTTCGCTTCGCACTCTAGCACGCGCGAGCGCCGCCTGCAACAGCTTTTTGGCGGCACTAGCCGGGTGACAGGGAAAGGGAAATGGCTGTATAGCAATGGAGGCTTGATGCCCACTGCTTTCGCGGTCTCGCCCACGCTGGCGGAATCGTAGCCCTGCGTTGAAAACAGCTCCAATGATGACAGAGGGTGGCGCTTAGTCAGCGGAACTCGCCAACCGGTCGTGGTCAGATTGGACCCATTGAGCGGCGAAAGAGCACAGATGGGAATAGAAATCGTCTCCGCCTGCGGCGGCAAGACGGGCTGCTTTTTCCGCCCATGCGCCAAGATGCTGCTCCAAGAAGTGCAGGGCAAGGCGATGGTAGGTTCGCGTTTCGACAACGTTGCCCTTCCCTGCCGCTTCGGCAGCGCCGTGATGGAGGAAGGCCATAAAGGCCAGCTCGCTCGCAAGCGAATCGGCTTTGAGCGATTGCACGGCCAAGCTAAGCCCCGCAAGCTCCCTATGATCGAAACCCACCTCCTTGTAGCAGGCAACCACTTGTGCGAGACGACCCTGCGCGGGAGACCCGTACTCCACGCGACCATCCACCACACCAGCAGGAACGACCATGCTCTCGGTAAGCGCCACATAGCGCGGATGCGATGCGACGAACATCCTGTTGTAGTAGCACTGCTCAAGCTCGGCGTTCGCGACCGCATCGTTAAAACCGTTCGCACCGAACGCATGAGCCATGTTGCGAACGTCGGAAAGCACCTGTTCGCACGGCACATTCAGCAGCGCTTCGGCCAGCACCTCGTACACCATGCGTGCACCTTGGTCAACCGCCGCAGCTTCGACAAGGTCGTCATCGACGGCAGCACCGACAATCTTGTCGGCAGTAGCTTCCACCATGTTTCTCGACCACCTTTCATGAAAGCCAACTCCTTCCGCCAGTTCCGCAGATTCGGCGAAACCTCCCGCCGAAGCCGTCGGTTGACGACGGCTCGGCGGAAGTCAGAAACTTACAGCGCCAAGGCGACGGGAATAGCCGCCATGATTACCAGGTAGCGCAGCATGAAGCCGCCCACCAGCACGCCCGCATCGCCCACGATGGCAAGCGTCTTGCCGGAATCGGCCGCAGGGGCCGCAGAAGCTACAGGAGCCGTAGGACCCCCAAGAGTCTCAGCCGCATCTTGGAACACACCTTCGGCACCTTCGCCACCCGCAGCGCCAGCAACATCAGCCGCAGCCGCAACAGCAACCGGCTTCGCCTTCTGCGCGCGCACCATCTCAAGCGCGAACGGCAGCGCCAGGCCGACAACCACGAAGCCCAGCCAGAACGCCACCGCATAGCCGCCCGAAAGCAGGTTGGCAACCGAGGCTGCAGCCGCACCGGCGCCCGCGCCGCCCGTGGCAGAAACCGCCACCAGAATCACCACGACCAGCACCGCCTCTACCACCGGCAGAATCTTTCCCGTCTTTTCCAAGAACGGCAGCGCATGCACTTCGGTCGGAGCGGAAAGGTGCGTGATCAAAAGCACCGCCGCGAAACCGGTAGAAGTGGCCGACACGATGAACAGCACGGGCAGCACCACCGGGTGCCACAGCGGGAAAGCCACCGAGGCATCGCCCAAAAGCACGCCGGTGTAGGTGGCCACGCATACCGCCAGCACTACGCCCGCCACGTCAAGCGCCTTAGGCGTGCTTTTCTTCACCAAAAGCAGCACCGCATCGACAACGGTGACCACGATGAATACCGAAAGGATGATAACGCCCCATGCCATCACGGAGTTCAGGTTCGTGACCAAAAGGAAGAAGCGGCCGGGGTTCGCAAGTCCCGCATGAGCGTCGAACACAAGAAGAAGCGTGCCCACCGCCACCGCCACAGGCCCTATGATGAACCCGAGAAGCTTCATGGTGGGAGCAGGGGTTTTCGCCCAGCCGGCCAGGGCGCCCAGCGCAAAGGCGCCGGCTCCCATGCCCGCCAAGAACAGATACGCCGCAATCAATTCATTCCATATCATGGCACCCTCACCCCTCGTAGCGCTTGTAGACCTTGCCGCCCTTGTGAACGGCAGAGCCAACGGTCATTCCGTCGATTTCCTTAAGCCCGATGTAGTAGAGCTTCGGATTCAAACCCAAGTCGTCGTACAGAACATCGGTCGCGTTTTCCGCAAGCTTCTTGGAAATGTCGCTTTCGGGATCGTTCAGGTCGCCGAAGGTGCGGGCATGGGTGATGCAGGTGCTCACGCAGGCGGGAAGCATGCCCTGGCTCGTGCGATGCGCGCAGAAGGTGCACTTCTCCACTTCGCCTGACTCCAGCTGCCAACGCACCTGGTAGGGACATGCGGCCATGCAGTACTTGCAGCCGATACAGCGATCCTGGTCGACCACCACCACGCCGTCCTCGTTGCGATGGCTCGCGCCCGTGGGGCACACCTTCACGCACGGGGCGTTCTCGCAATGGTTGCACTGCTTGGGCATGTTAGCGCGAGCAACGCGCCCGGCCTCGCCCTCAACGTCCCAACTTTCAACCCATGTGTTGAAAGCTCCCACAGGGATGCCGTTTTCCTGTTTGCATGCGACCGCGCAGGCGTTGCATCCAACGCACAGGGACAAGTCGATCAGCATGCCGAGATTCTTTTCACTCATCGTCTATCCCTCCTTACGCCTTCTCGATCTTGTACATGCCGCCGCTGCGCGCGGGCGTTGACGCCTCGGGGTCGGCGAACAGGTAGATCTCGTCTTCCACGGTGGGGTCCACCATCGTCTGCAAGTGAACGCCGGCGGCGATTGCAGGATTGCCGGAACGCGCCTCTTCGCCTTCGATGCTCACATCCTGGGCTCCGTAGGCCTTGTGCCCGTAGCCGTAGGCCACGCCGAACGTGCCTGCGGCAATGCCCGCGCGCACCATGGCCTCGCCTTCCATAACGTCGCCCGTCGCGCTGGTGATCTTCACCGCATCGCCGTCATGTATGCCCAGACCGACAGCGTCGTCTCTGTTGATTTCCAAGTAGTTATGGTCGCACAGATCGCGCATGATGGGGCTGTTCGCCAAAAACGATATGGAGCGGAAGCGCGGCTTGTAGTTCGTCGAGCGGAAGGGGAACTCTGTTTCCGAGAACTTTTCGGCCACGGGCGTGCCGTCGGCAAGGCGCTCCGGATCGGCCGACATCGTTGGCGGAATTTTCAGGCCGCTGTAGGGGTTCTTGCTTACCGCCAAGCGCTCGCTGTAGAACTGCGTGAGATGAGAGAGGGCGTATTTGCTGCGACCCTTGTCGTCCACGCATTCGCTGATGGGCCAGAAGCGACCGCCGCGCGAAAGCACGTTCAGCACCTTCGGCCATTCCTCTTCCGAAACCGCCTTCTTCCAAGCCGCCGGAAGCTCGTCGAGCGCCTGCATCTTCACGTCTTCGCTCGACACGTCCGCCACAGGCTCGGTGTCGTAGGCCAAGTTGGCGGCCGCTTTCAGGAAGTAGTCGCATGCGTCGTTGATGGGCCAAGCGTTGCCTGCGGCATCGGTGCAGGCCGCATCGCCGAAGCCGGGCAGGTCGCACACCTTGGCCACGTCGCAGCAGAACGCCTCGAAGCTTGCATGGCGGTCGCCGGAAATCTCTATAGTGTCGGGCTTTTTGGCCGGCCAGCGCACGGAGTTGCCCTTGCCCTTGAAGAAGCCCTCGTTCGTGACCACGCCCCAGCTTTCAAACGGGTTCGTATCGGGCACAATGTAGTCAGCCAGCTGGGCATGCTCGCCCACCACCACATCGCATGCAATGTGCAGAGGAACAACCGAGGTGTCTTTCAAGCGGTCCAGCACGGTGTCGCGCAGAGCGCCCGGGGTGGCCTGCAGAGTGTTGGTCATCCACGACACGAGGATCTTCGCCTGATAGGGGTACTGCGCTATGACGGAAACGAGCGCCTGGTTGTCGGAGACGCCGTTGTAGGTGAACCAGGGCAGGCGCGGCTTCGGATCCTTCTCGCCGGCTTCCACGCGGTTCTTGTATTCTTCGGTTTTCTGCCAGGCTATCTTGGTGCGGCCGATGTTCGTGGCCGTCTTGCCGTCGGTAACGGCCGGCTTGCCCTTCA
>JAEYEL010000107.1 GCA_023403475.1 Actinomycetes bacterium | reverse complement strand
TTCAATGACGCCAAGCGCGCCGAAGAGCACGACCGTGTAAAGCATGCGGTTCCCTCAGCTTAGCGCTGCGCCAAGAGACATGTCGGCTCGGCTTCGCGAGCTTCGCGAAGCGCTGCCACGAGAGCGGTGCGCCGTGCTCACGGGGTAATTGTCTTCGCCGCTAAAGTTGCGGCCGCGTATGGTGCTTGTTGCGGTTTGCGCGTACCGTGCGGTTCGCGCCCTTTCCTGTCGCTGAAACGTTGCGGCAGAGCCAAATGTTTCACGTGAAACATTTGAGGTCGGGCGGGCGGCAGTGTTGAGCTGCTGCTTTGAGGTGATGGCGCGAATTGGGCGCTGTATATGGTGCTTGTTGCGGTTTGTTGTGCGCTGCCCAGCTCGCACTTTCCCTTTAGCTAAAATGTTTCACGTGAAACATTTTTCAGATGAATTGAGGGTCGGTGTGCGGCTAGCGGCGATTCGTTTGCCTGCTTTCGGCTCGCATATGGATTGCGTATAGATGCAAGAAGGGTATTGTGGCGGATTCGTCAATTATACGGCTTTACGGCATGGCTCCGGATTCCATCGTCGATGGGCCGGGGCTGCGCTATGCCGTGTTCGTGCAAGGGTGCTCGCACGGGTGTCCGGGATGCCACAACGCCGAAAGCCAGCCTGCGGAAGGTGGGACGGAATACTCCGTAGACGATCTTGTTGCCAAGATTCGCGCGAACGGCCTTGTGCGTAACGTGACGCTTTCCGGTGGAGAGCCCTTCGAGCAGGCGCCCGCCGCAGCGGAGCTCGCTTGGCGGCTGAAGGCTCTCGATTACGGAATCTGGACCTACACCGGTTATCTTTACGAAGATCTCTGCGGCCTTTGCGCGACGGTTGGGAATGTTTCACGTGAAACATGTTCGCTAACGAAAGAGGCATCGGCGACATCAGCAGCAAAAAAAGATCCGTATCGGAGTGTTTCACGTGAAACATTTGGGTCGGAGGAAGAAGCGTCGAAAAGGAGTGTTTCACGTGAAACGCTTTCATGCGGCAAAGGGGAGACGAACGGACTGGAAGGGCATGCGTCCCTTGATTTGGAGGCGGGCGGTGCGGTAGCCGAGACAGTGGGCAATGCAGTGGCCGAGGTGGCAGGGCGTGCACCTCTCGACCGCCAACATTTCAGCGGACGGAATCCTTGGCGACTGCGGTGTTCGCTCCTTGACCCAGAGGCGGTGCGAGCGTTGCTTGATGCTACCGACGTGCTGGTGGACGGGCCTTTTGTGGAAAGCCTTCGGTCTCTTGGACTCAAGTGGCGCGGGTCGTCGAACCAACGCCTCATCGACGTGCCCGCCAGTCGCGCTGCAGGTCACGTGGTTTTATGGGAGGCGCACCAGGAATTCCCTCATAAGCCCGCATCGTGGTAACGAGACGACGCAGATGCGAAGAGGAGCGGGCATCAATCAGATTCTAGCCTCCTTTCGGCTTTCCGTCCTCGGCCAATTTCCAGTGCTAGTTGCCAAACTGCAACGTTGCAATTACGTGAATGACAGACTGTCACATGGCGAAGCGAAGCGCGTCGTGATAGGATACCCCTCATGGAAGAACTCATAAGCAACATAGATGCCATTGTGCGTACTGACTGGGTGAGCGCGCTCATTGCGGCTGTGATCATCATGGCCGCTACGGCGTTCGTTGCTCGCTTGATCACGAAATTTCTGCGCAAGGTGCTGCAGCTCAATGGCGAGAAGAACCTGCCCACCAGCTCCATCTTCGTGAACATCGGGCGCGCGGCGGTGTGGTTTCTCGGCATCTGCATCATGCTTTCCACCTGCTTCAACGTGGACGTAAGTGCGGCCATCACGGCGTTGGGCATTGGCGGCATTGCCATTTCGCTGGGTTTCCAGGACACCATATCGAACCTGATAGGCGGCTTGCAGCTCAGCCTTCTGCGCATCGTCAAGCCGGGCGACAACATTACGGTCGGCAGTTCGAGCGGCGTGGTGCGCGACGTGACCTGGCGCCATACCACTATCCGCAACGCGGCAGGTGAAGAGATTATCATTCCCAACTCCATCATCAACAAGACGGCGCTTTCCCAGCTACCGCCGCCCAGCCAAATTACCGTGCCTATTGTGGTGGCCACAAACGGCGACGACCTCGACGCGGTTTCCTCGAATATCGTGAACGCAGCAGCCGAGGCGGCCGGCACGGTGGGGAAGGTGAAGAAAGATCCCGTCCTGTTGTTCTCCGAAATCATAGATGCAGGTTTCAAGGGAACCATCAAGCTCACCATGGCCGACTCACGCGACGCCTCTCGGGCAAAAGATGCGGTCGTGCGCGCCATAGCGCCCCTCACGCGACAGCACGAAACCAGAGAAGACCGCAACGATTCCGAAGACACACGAGAAACAGCGGCCGTGCGGGAGGCAGCGGTCGTGCGGAGACGCGGGTAGCCTGCAGTGCGGAGACGCGGGCAGGCAAGAAAAGGCAAACAAACAGAAGAAGGCAAGGCGGAAGCTACACAGCTGGAACGCAGCTGGAAGAGAGGAGCCAGAGATGCCGACAAAAGATGCGCGCGGAGAAACCAGAATAGACGCGGCAGGTCCGCTGCATAAAGGCGACGGCTCGCTTGCGTGCCCGGGATACGCGACCTCGCTTCTGCTGGAATATCGCCGCAGGCGCGTCAAAGCACCAAGTTGGCGCATTAAGGAATGGGACTATTACCTTGTCAACGATGATGAATATGCGGTCGCACTCACATTGAGCGACATGGGATACGTGGGTCTTATCTCGGTTTCGGTTATCGATTTCGTTCGTAGGGAATTTAAAACCACGAGCGTTATCACGCCTTTTCCCTTCGGACGGTTCCGTATGCCCGAATCTTCAGCGGAGGGAGTGTCCCAATTTGAAAACAACCGCGTATCCATGCGCTTCGAAGTGAAGAACGGCACACGCCGCTTGCGGGCTGTGTTCAGGAGGTTCGAAGGCAACGAGGATTTCTCTTTCGACGCGGTGCTCGATGACGAACCGCGCGACTCCATGGTCATAGCCACGCCGTGGGCCGAGGACAACCTAGCGTTTTACTACAATCAAAAGATCGTGGCCATGCGCGCGGAGGGCAGCTTCAAAAAGGGAACGCTCGTGCACGGTTTTAGCCGCGAGAACTCGTTCGGCCTGCTCGATTGGGGGCGCGGCGTGTGGACGCGCGACAACATGTGGTTCTGGGCATGCGCTCAAGGATGGCAAGATGACGGCTCGGGAACCCTTCACCGCTTCGGGCTCAACCTAGGTTACGGCTTCGGCGACACCACGGCGGCTTCCGAGAACATGGTATTTGTCGACGGTGGCGCAACGAAGCTGGGGCGGGTCGATTTCGGCATTCCCGTGAAGCATGCGAATGCCCAAAAGATTGCCGATCGCTTCGATTTGACACTTCCGTGGCATATAACCGACGACGAAGGACGCCTCGACCTTGTTTTCACGCCGTTGCTCGACCGAGTGGATTACATGGATGTTAAGTTGGTTACATCTGATCAGCACCAGGTTTTCGGCACGTTCGACGGGCGGGTTGTTCTCGATGACAACATATCCTTCGAAATTCACGCACTCAAAGGCAGCGCCGAAGTCATCCACAACATCTACTAGTACGGCGTGCTTATCGGGTGGGTCGCGCGTCGGATTCGCGCCTGCTGATGGCGTAGCCGAGGGCAAGAGCCAGATGTCGCTTTCGCATCTGTCGTGCGCATTCGCGCTCGTTGGGTAGCCCGTCTGTCAGCAAGCGGCGCTCCGCGCTCGTCGGACGCTGCGGAAGCCGTTAGTTCGGGAAAGCCTAGTCGTCAACCCCAATGATGACCGACGAAGCCTTGATGATAGCGTATGCTTTCTTGCCAACTTGCAGGCCAAGCTCTTTGAGTGAACCCATGGAAAGCGAAGAAGTGATAAGCTGACCGCCTTCAATTTCCAAAATGACGATCGCGTTTACAGCGCCTGGATGAATTGCCGTTATGGTTCCCTCAAGAACGTTGCGCGCAGAAAGCTTCATATCAGATTCCCCCTTCATCTAAGATTTTCAAACTTGCAACCCGCATATTGTATCGCAACGCCTCGTTCGCCTAAAGCCTTCTCAGATTGAAATAGAGTCTTCGTTCGTTTCCTCGTCCCGCCCCCGAACCCCCTCCTCTTCCCCAGCTCTTCGCGCTTACCGCCTGTCTTTCGTCTCTTCGCTTTCAGCGGCTGCCGCTTTACAAAGGCGGTTTTTCCCGGGGGTAAACTTTACTGAGATTTGACTTCCTTACAACACGAGCTTGATGCGGCTTGCTCATTATGTGATCACGCGGTTCGGGAAGTTGCGAGAACTGCGGTTTGCGGCTCGTAGGCCTCGAGTCGCAAGAGGAGCAATAAAGAGGCAAGAAGCAAGAAAGCAAAGAAGCAAGAAACAGTTGATAGGAAGGCTGGTTATGAAGAAACGCATTTTGGCCGTTGTCTTGGGTGCGACGCTCGCCATGGGATTGTTCGCATTGGCGGGTTGCGGCTCGCAGAACGGCGGCTCGACCGACAAGAAGGATGCGGCAATCGAGCAGAAGGCCGCATCGCTCTCAGGTGAGATTTCGGTGTACTCGCGCGAAGACGGATCGGGCACGCGCGGAGCTTTCATCGAGCTTATGGGCATCGAGCAGAAAGATGCCAGCGGCAAGAAGGTCGATATGACGGTTGCCTCTGCGGCTATCACCAATTCCACGTCGGTCATGATGACCTCGGTGGCGGGCGACGCGAACGGCATCGGCTACATTTCGCTGGGTTCGCTCAACAACACGGTGAAGGCCGTGAAGGTTGACGGTGTTGAGGCCACAGCCGACAACGTGAAGAGCGGAAAGTACAAGGTGGCGCGCCCCTTCAACATTCTTACGAAGGACGGGCTTTCCGATGTGGCGCAAGATTTCATCGACTACATCATGAGCGCCGACGGCCAGAAGGTCATCGAGGACAACGGCTACATTGCCGTGAACGAGAAGGCCGAGGCGTACAAGGCTTCCGGCAAGAGCGGCAAGGTTGTGGTTGCAGGATCGTCGTCCGTCACGCCCGTTATGGAGAAGCTGGCCGAGGCGTACAAGGCACTGAACCCCGATGTGACTATTGAAGTGCAGCAGTCCGACTCCACCACAGGTGTGAACATGGCTACCGAAGGCACCTGCGATATTGGCATGGCATCTCGCGAACTGAAGGATTCCGAGACGGGCGTGAAGGCCACGGTTATCGCTCAAGACGGCATTGCGGTTATCGTGAATAAAGACGCCTCTATCGACAATCTCACATCTGACCAGATCAAGGGTATCTACACCGGTGAGCTCACCACGTGGGAAGAAGCGCTCGCGTAAGCGTAAGCAGACGAAGCAACCCACGCAAAAGAAGCCATGCAGGGCGGTTCCCGCAAAGGGAGCCGCCCAAAGGAAATCATGCAGGGCGATTCGCACAAGAGAAGCTATGCAGAGGAAACCATGTCACACGGTAAAGTAAAGGAAGCGTTTGCGCAGGCGCTGTTTGTGGCGGCAGCGGGAATATCGATTCTCGCGGTAGCTCTTATTTGCGTTTTTTTGTTCGCTAACGGCGTTCCGGCCATCGCGCAAATCGGCCTTCCCGATTTTCTACTGGGTACCACGTGGCGGCCGGCGAACGATATCTACGGCATTTTCCCCATGATCGTGGGGAGTGTCTACGTTACGGCAGGCGCCATTATCGTTGGCGTGCCAACAGGGCTTTTATGTGCCATCTTCCTTTCGCGGTTCGCGAACGGGAAGGCGGCGTCGTTCCTGAAATCGGGAGTTGAGCTTTTGGCGGGCATTCCATCTGTCGTGTACGGCTTTTTCGGCTTGGTGGTCATCGTAGCGTTTATTCGCAACACCATGCCGGGGCGCGGGCTTTCGCTTTTGGCCGCTTCGGTGCTTTTGGGCATAATGATTCTGCCCACCATTATAACGGTTGCGCAAAGTGCGCTCGACGCGGTGCCGCGTAAATATTACGAAGGCGCGCTGGCGCTTGGCGCCAACCACGAGCGTGCGGTGTTCCGCGTCATCGTGCCGGCGGCAACTTCCGGCATTATGGCGGGAATCGTGCTTGGCATAGGTCGCGCCATTGGCGAGACCATGGCCGTCATCATGGTGGCGGGCAATCAGGCCGTCATCCCTGGCAGCATCTTCGAGGGCGTGCGCACTATGACCGCGAATATCGTGCTAGAGATGGGCTACGCTGCCGATCTCCATCGTGAAGCGCTCATTGCCACGGGCGTGGTGCTGTTCGTGTTCATTCTCGTCATCACCACACTGTTCAACGTCATCACGAAGCGAGGCGAGGCAAAATGAGTGCGAATACGAGATGCGCGCAAGCTGCGGGATGCATGCAAGCTGCGGGATGTGCGCAAGCTGCGGGATGCGCGCCGGCCGCAGGATGCGCGCAGGACAGCATAGACCTTCTATACGCCCAAGCGGAAGCGCGACATGCGGCAACGCGGCGCGTGACTTCCGTCTTGCTGCGACTGTTGGTGTATCTGGGCGCGTTGCTCACTACGGTCGTACTGTTGTTCCTCGTGGGCTATATTCTGGTGAACGGCGTTCCCTATCTTACGCCGAGCCTGTTTGAATGGGAATATACCTCCGACAACGTGTCGCTTATGCCGGCGCTCGTGAACACGCTGCTCATGGCGGCGCTGGCGCTGCTCATTTCTGTTCCCATTGGCGTGGGGTCGGCAATATACTTGGTGGAATACGCAAAGCGGGGAAACCGCTTCGTGCAGTTGGTGCGCACTACCACAGAAACCTTGCAGGGCATCCCCTCCATCATCTACGGCCTGTTTGGCATGCTGTTCTTCGTGACGGCGCTGGGGTGGAACCTCTCGCTCATGGCGGGTGCCTGCACGCTGGCCATTATGGTGCTGCCGGTTATCATGCGCACCACCGAAGAGGCACTGCTCGCCGTGCCCGACGCCTACCGCGAAGGCGGGTTCGGCTTGGGGGCGGGGCGGTTGCGCACGGTGTTCCGCTGCGTTATGCCCACGGCGGTGCCGGGCATTCTGGGCGGTGTGATTCTGGCGTTGGGTCGTTGCGTGGGCGAGGTGGCTGCGCTTATTTTCACGGCGGGTTCTATTGCGCAGGTTCCTAATTTTGCAACCGAAGGCGTGTTCGCCCTGTTCGATTCCACGCGCACTTTGGCAGTGCACATGTACGTGCTGGCAAGCGAAGGCTTGCACGTGAATGAAACCTATGCTACGGCGGTTGTGTTGCTTGTAGTGGTGGTTCTGCTGAATCTGCTGGCCACTTTTGCGGCGAAAAAGATGAGTAAAGGAAGCGAAGATGACTAATGCGGTAATGGAAAGACCTACGGCTGAGGTGACGGCTTCGGCGGAGGCTTCTCGGGTGGCAGGGACGGCAGCCGAGGCGGCTTTTGCTGGTGCGAGCGCGAAGAGAGCAAGCGCGCCTGTGAAAATGAGCGTGCGTGGCCTCAATTTGTACTACAAAGATTTCCATGCGCTCAAAGACATCAACCTCGAATTTCCCAAAAACCAAGTAACGGCGCTCATAGGGCCTTCTGGCTGCGGTAAATCGACCCTGCTCAAAAGCTTGAACCGCATGAACGATTTGGTGGAAGGGTGCCGCATTGAAGGTGAGATAACGCTTGACGGCGCAGACGCGTACCGCTCGGTAGACGTGAACAATTTACGGCGACGTGTGGGCATGGTGTTCCAACAGCCTAATCCGTTCCCCATGAGCGTGTACGACAACGTGGCATTCGGTCCGCGCACGCACGGTATCAAGAAACGCGACCAGCTTGATCAGATAGTGGAACAGTCGCTGCGCGATGCCGCCATTTGGGACGAACTGAAAGATCGTTTGAAGAAGAACGCCCTCGGTTTTTCCGGTGGTCAGCAGCAGCGTCTGTGCATCGCCCGCGCGTTGGCCGTGCGTCCCGAAGTGCTGCTCATGGACGAATCGACGAGCGCGCTCGACCCCATCTCCACAGCGAAGATAGAAGATCTGGTGGCCGAGCTCAAAAGCAAGTACACGGTCATCATGGTGACACACAACATGCTGCAGGCTTTGCGCGTTTCCGACAAAACGGCGTTCTTCCTGTTGGGCGAAATGGTGGAAGCGGGCGACACCGAAGATGTTTTCACCAATCCCAAAGACTCTCGTACCGCCGACTACGTAGCCGGAAGATTCGGCTAGCGCTTTTCGTCGCCTGCGGCCCTTGCCCCCGTGAGGCTCCTGTCGCCTGCGGCCCTTGCCCCCGTGAGGCTCCTGTCGCTTGCGGGTTCCCTTGAGACACCTGTCGCTTGCGGGTTCCCTTTCGTTGCGCGAAGCGCGACTACCGTCTGGGTGCCTATAAGACCATTTCCTTTCGGAGGCGTCGCTCGCAAGCGAAACACCGCCAAGCAAGGATGCTAGCGCATCTCTTCGAACGTTTCACGTGAAACACTTTGCTCAATAAATTGCGACATTAATACAATTGTTTCACGTGAAACATCTAAGGGTGTGAATGCGCGGGGGGTGGGTGGTATGTTTCTTCCGTGCGCAAAGGCACCGTTTCGGGTGCCGCCAAAGGTACTGGCAACGAAAAAGAGGTCGGAAATCAACTTTCCGACCTCTTGTTTTTCCGTGGTGCGCCGTGAGGGATTCGAACCCCCGACGTACTGATTCGTAGTCAGTCCCTCTATCCAGCTGAGGTAACGGCGCACGTCCAAACAGCACAGGCTATTTTGGCAGTAAACCTAGCCGCTGTCAACGAAAAACTTTGAGCAGTTGCCGAATCTACATTTCGCGGGAGCTTGCATGGCCTGCGCGACCAGAAGTCAGCCGCCTGTTCGCAATGTTTCACGTGAAACCTCTTCGGTGTCTGTGCGGGGTTGCGAAAGCGCGAGGGTCAGGAGCGGCGCGAGAAGCGGCGCCCGAAAGCGACGCGAAAGTTGAAATGTTCCTGGCGAGTGCTTTCCACTGAGGAGTTGCGGCCTTTGTTGAAAATTTCAACATTCGGGGCGGGGTCAGATGGGGGAATAGGCGAGAGGCGGATGAAGGATGGATGAGGGGGAGGTAGATGGAGGGGTAGATGGAGGGCGCGCGAATTGGAATATGCAAGATCTACCCACTTGACCTGAGGTATCACGTTTTGCCGACTTCGATGCCAGCCGAGGTGGCTACCCACAGTAGTGGGTTTTGCTTGAAAATTGGCAGAATCGGGTAAGGTCGAGTAGCAAATTTAGCCGTCGAAGTGATTGATTTCTGCTTGAAAGCCAGTGGGTTCCGGTTGGCAAAGCGGCGAATTTATGGCGAATGCCAAACAGCAACCCAATGAAAGCTGGGCTGGAACAAGCAGCACAAAGTAGTGGATCTGTTTCATCTGTTTGCTGGATGGTGTCTCTATCATCAGAAGGGGAAAGAACCATGCCAAGTGCGCATGGGGCTGATGAAGAGAAAGGAACAAGCGATGGCGAAAGAGTCGAACGGAAGAAGCGCGGTTGGTGCATGCCGCGCACGGCGGCAGGTGAGCATGACAAGGTGGCGGTCGCTTCACATGCTGCTGGCGTTGCTTCTTGTGGCGGGGGTGATGCCGAGTTTTGTTCAGTCGAGCAGCGCGACGGCAGCCCCTACTACGTATGTAACCGGCAAATCCTCAAGCGACACGGAATATCGTTTGTACGTTGACAAAGGGCGCGGGAACGGCGACGAATGGAACATTTTCACCGACAGCATTCTTTCGGTTACGAGCGAGGACGGCCAATCTTGCGATGCTTGGTGCGTGGATATCACGCAGTTGTATCCCAGTGGAAAACCGACGAGTTCCGTTGATGCTTCCGAAATCATACCTCAAGATCGTCTGACGAAGCTGGCGCTTGCCCACGACTATGCGTTTGCGACCGAGGGCGGCTCGTACGCTCATTTCGGCGATGCGACTTGGGTGCAACGCTACGCGATAGTCCAAGCGTACGCTTGGTGGGTTATGCAGCATGCTCCCGGAACGGGCATGGCCAATTACACCATCTATTCTGCCGAGGTTCTGAACGGCGAAGGCGGATGGGGTTCGCAGTGGGAGTCCGCTTGGAGCGAGCTGAACTCCTATGTTGATGCGAACGCTCCCTTGTACAAGGGTTCGGGAACGGCGTTCGTTTCTTCCGAGGCCCAAACAGTTGCTGCCTGGTTTTCCGTCGAGCGGCAGCAAGGCTCCGTGGAACTGCAGAAGCGGTCGGGCGACGAATCCTTGAGCGGAGGGAACGCATGCTACTCGCTTGAAGGCGCCGTCTACGGCGTCTATTCCGACGAGGGCTGCGCGACCGAAGTTACGCGCATGACAACCAATGCGGAGGGATATGCGAAAGCGGACGAAATCACAATCGGGTCGTATTGGGTAAAGGAAATAACCGCCCCGGCAGGATTCGCGCTTGATAAAACCGCGTATCCGGTAACGGTGGAAAGTGGGGAAACCTCTTCGGTCAACGGCGGTGCGGTTTCCGACGGTGCCCAGAACAACACGATGGCATTGGTTCTGGCCAAATACGATGCGGAAAAGGGTTGCGTTCTAGAAGGCAACAGCCCGCAGGGGGCGGCATCTCTTCAAGGTGCGGAGTTCACCGTTCGCCATTACGGCGGCTTTTACGAAAGCGTCTCCGCCGCAGAGGCTTCTGGTTCTTTGCTGAGAACGTGGACGTTTATGGCGGATGAACAGGGTCTTGCGGCTCTTTCCGATACGAACAAGATAGGCGGCGACAACTTGTACCGCAACAAGGATGGTCAGGCAACGTTTCCGCTGGGAACCTACCTTGTTCAGGAGACGAAGGCTCCTGTTGGATATCTGCTCAACGACGAGATTGCGATTCGTCAGGTCACCGGCGAAGGGGTTGCCGAACTGGTGCAGGCCTATCAGATTCCGGAAGTGTCGGAGCGCATCGTTCGCGGCGATTTGGAGTTGGTGAAGGTGGACGAGGAAACTATGGCTCGCATGGCGGGTATTCCCTTCGAAATCGTGTCGAACACGACCAAAGAGCGCCACGTGGTTGTGACCGATGAGAACGGATACGCCTCAACCGCAAGTTCGCAGGCTGCGCATAGTTGCAACACCAATGCGAACGATCAAGCGAAATCCGACGGGTATTCCGCTCAGGCTGGAGTGTGGTTCGGCGGCATCGACGCGTTGGATGACGGACTAGGTGCGCTCATGTACGACACCTACACCGTCAACGAACTTCCCTGTAAGGCGAATGCGGGGCATGTGTTGGCGAAGGGCATCAAGGTGACCGTCTCCAAAAACGGCTCCTGCGTCAATTTGGGGACGATTGACAACAAGCCCATTCGCATCGGCACGACGGCGACCGACAAGGCCGATGGCGATCACGAGGTGTGGGCCAGCGAACAGGTGACCATTGTCGATGAGGTTGCGTACGAGAACTTGGTTCCGGGCGAGCATTACAAGATACAGGGATCGCTTATGGACAAGAAAACGGGCGAAGCGGTTTTCGTGGAAGGGAAGGAAGTCATGGCGGAGATAGAGTTCGTTCCGGAGGCGCCTAGCGGCACCGTGGAAGTGACGTTCACGTTCGACGGAAGCGGCTTGGAAGGGCATGAAACGGTGGTGTTCGAAAGTCTGTACAGGCAATTCGAAGGAGAGAACCTGCTTGTGGCGGAGCATGCCGACTGGGAAAGCGAAAGTCAGACGGTAAGTCTGAAAGAGCCCGAAACCCCGTCGCGGGACACAGTGTTGGGAAAAGGTCAGGCGTACGACAAAACGGGCGTTTCTTTAGAGTGGCTGTTCGCAGGAATAGCCGCGCTGTGCGTGGCTTCCTGCGTGCTGGCGGTTTACGGTGTGCGCATGGGAAAAGGCGCGAGGGTCGTTCGTAAAGGCGGCATTCGTAAATAGCGCACGGGAAAAGAGGATGCAGGGATGCCCTATATCACGCTTCGGGATCGGAGGAAATGTTCGACGCGGTTTTCCCAGCAGCGCCGAAAGGCCGTTGTCGCATTTGTGCTCGCGGGCGTTTTGGCAGTTGCCGCCATTTCATTGGGGGCGACCGTGTGGGATATGAAGAGCAGAGCGTCGGTTGCTCCGAGTCCGTCAGCGCTTTCGCTGCTTGCGGGCGCTTATCGTGAACCTTTTGAGGCAGACGTTTCTCCTGACGCGTCGAGCGATGGCTTTCCCGATGTCGACTGGGAGTACTGGAAGCGGGAAAACCCGCGCATTATCGGGTGGCTGACCGTTCCCAGCACTCCCATCGACTACCCTGTTGTGCAGGCGCCAGAAGATGATCCCGACTATTATCTTTCGCACGATGTGTACGGAGCAAGGAATATCTTCGGATGCCCCTATCTTGATGCGGAGTGTGCGCAAAACGGCCTTTTGAACAGCGAAAACGCCGTGATTTTCGGCCATAACATGAGCAATATGGACGGCAGCATGTTCACGGCATTTTCCCGTTACGGCGATGAAGGGTTTGCTTCTGCACATAGGACGATTCTCGTGCAAACCCCAGAGAAGAAGGTTCGCTTGCGCGTGGTGGGCGTGTGCGTTTCTCCGGGGGATAGCGCCACGAAACGCACTGCCTTCCAAGATAAGGGCGATTTCGAGTCGTACTGCCAAGAGCGGCTGCTTGCTTGCGACGTGCGACTTGACGGATGGGACGTGCGCGATAGCACTCAGCTCTTCACGTTCGTAACATGCTCCTATACCCGATACGCCAACGAGCGAACGCTGGTGTATGCAGTATTGGAGTAATAAGGAGGGGTTATGGAGAAGAAGACCGCGCGAGGAATTTAGGAAGAAAAGGGCTTGCCTTGGCGGCGTAGGCGGCATTCGCGCTCCTTGCCGTTGTTCTTTGTTGCCGCCAACGGCACGATGATGTCGTCCTTGTTGGATGCTAGTTTGAGAT
>JAEYEL010000105.1 GCA_023403475.1 Actinomycetes bacterium | reverse complement strand
CGATCTGAGAGCGGCTCATCCCGATGCCGTCAACCAGATAGCTGTTCTTCCCGATGCAAGCCAAACGAATCCTTCGGTTGCGGTTGAGGCCAAGAAAGCCGCGCTTGATAAGAAAGCGGTGCTGGTGTTGATGTAACAGTGTTGATGCTAGTGTAGCTGCTAGTGTAGCTGTGCTGGCTTAAGGATGCGGGTCGCAGCGATTCGGAGAGTCGCTGCGACCCGTGATATGAGGCGGAGGGAATGCGATGGGAATGCCCGATGATGCGATAGTCGAAGTGCTGCAAAACAGGCTGTTCCTCTACTCCTTTTTAGGTAGGCTTTTCGCTGTCGAACCTGATGAGGATCTTGTGGGTTTGGTGGCAGATCGGCATCTTGCAGATGAGTTCTTACTGCTTGATGAAAGCGGCCAAGCGGAGGGACTTCTGTGTGCCTGCATGCGAAATTCGCTGCTTGGCGACTCAGGTGCGCTTAAAAAGATAGAAGGGGAATACACCCGCCTGTTCATTGGCCCGGCGAAGCTTCCGGCGCCTCCTTGGGAATCGGTGTACGTGTCGGGCGAGCCTCTTCTCTTTCAGGAGAGCACGCTTGCGGTGCGGGAGGCTTACTTGCGGGAGGGGTTTCGGGCGGCGGGGTATCCGCACGAGGCGGACGACCATGTGGCTACGGAGCTGAACTTCATGGCGGCTTTGTGCAAGCGAGCTCTTGACGCCTACGAAAGCGGCGATACGGAACTTTGCCGCTCAACCCTCGAGGCGCAGGCGCATTTTCTCAGCGAACACCTTCTTGTTTGGATTCGCGAATTCTCGGATCGTCTTGGGGCGGTTCGTGGTATAAGTGCTTTCTATCCGTCGTTTGCAGCGCTTGCGGCGCTTGTGTGCGAGCGTGATGCCGAAGTGATTCAGGAGCTGCTGGCAGAAATATAGGAAGAACATGCGAGGTGCGGCGCAAGATGCGAATTCCGATACGCGGAAAAGGGGGAGGGCGTATGGGCACCGTCACGCTGAAGGCGAAGTTCGTCGTGTTGATATCGGCGCTTGTCGCCGTGTCGCTGTTCGCCAATTTGGCGTGGACCTCTGCGAACAAGCGGGCGCAGATGGAAGACGAGCTGAGCGAAAAGGGGCGGGTGCTCGCTCAGCAAATGGACGCCGTGTGGGAGTTCATGGCCTCGAACCAAGATCGCCTCGAGCAGATATCCTACACGAAAGAAGGTGTCTACCAAGGGCTTCACTGCGCAATCGTGGGTCGCAGCATCGGGCTTTTGTTCACTTCCCAGTCAGACTACACCACGCGCTTCGTGAACTTCAACCCCCGCAACGCCGCCGACGAGCCGGACGAGTTCGAGGCGGCGGCGCTCAACGCATTTGCCGGACAGCGCGGCTGCACCGAATACTACGAGGTGGCGGACTACAACGGCGAAGAGGTGTTTCGCTATTCCGCGCCCATGCGCATAGAGCAGAACTGCTTGGAATGCCACGGCGAACCCAAAGGCGAAATCGACGTGACGGGCTTTCCCAAGGAAGGCTGGACCATAGGGGATGTGGGCGGTGCCATCAGCATCATCATGCCGCTTGATGTGTATCGCGAAAACGAGCGAGCCTCCATCGGACAAGACGTGGTGTTCTTCGTGGGTATGTTGGCAATATGCCTTATCGTGGTCTATGCGGCGCTGGCCTATTTAGTGACGCGGCCGCTCAACAAGATACAGGCGGCCGTGGAGCAGATTCAAACCGGCAACCTGAACGTGGAGCTTGCCTACACCGAATCCTCGCGTGAAATGTGCGCCCTTACAGCCGACTTCAACCGCATGGCGCAAGAGCTTTCCGCCATCTATGGCAATTTGGAAATGCAGGTGGAAGACAGAACGGCTCAGCTGGCGCACGCAAACGAGATTCTTGAGCGCCAACGCGCCCAGCTTACGCAGGCAAACGACCGCTTGCGCGACGAGAACCAATATAAATCGGACTTTTTGGCCATGATGAGCCACGAGCTGCGCACACCGCTCACGTCCATCATCGCGTTTTCCGAGATGCTCAACAAGGAAAGCGCGCCCGCAAGCGAAAAGGAGGCGGAAACGCGGCGCGAGATAGAGGCGAACAGCCGCGCGTTGCTGTTCATGATCAACGACATTTTGGAAATGAGCCGTCTTGACGCAGGTAGGGTGAGCGTGAACAGGGAAATCATAGATGTGGGAGATGTGGTTGAGCTGGTGCAGTCGGTGGTGCGGCCGTTGGCGAAGAAAAACGGCGTTGCGTTTACCTGTGCTATCGACCCCGATGTTCCGCTTATCAAGGCCGATTTCGAAAAGATTCGCCACGTGCTGGAAAACTTGGCGGGAAATGCGGTAAAGTTCACGCCCGAGGGCGGCGACGTTGCGTTGATGGTAAGCTATCATCCCGAATGCGGGGAAGTGTGGTTCAAGGTGGCCGACACGGGCATCGGCATTGCGAAGAAGGATCAGCAGCGCATCTTCGAGCGCTTCGTTCAAGCCGACTCGTCTGCGTCGCGCAAATACAGCGGCACAGGGCTTGGCTTGTCGCTTGCGCGGGAGTATGCGGAAATGCATGGCGGAAGCATCGCCTTGGAAAGCGCTTTGGGCTGCGGCAGCACGTTTACCGTGCGCATTCCGGTGGAAGGGGAACAGATATGAAGCCTTCGGCGAAGATCATGCTCATCGACGACGACGAGAGCTTGCACGTGCTGGTGAAGCGGCTTATGGACGATGCGGGGTATGCGTTCTGCTCGGCGTACGGCGGCGAAGAGGGCTTGCGGGCGCTTGCCGCAGAAAAACCCGACCTGCTTTTGCTCGACGTTATGATGCCGGGCATGAACGGGTTCGACGTGTGCCGGCAGATGCGCGAAGCCGGTCGCCGCATTCCCGTGGTGTTCCTTTCCGCTAAGGGCGACATTGTGGACAAGAGCATCGGTTTTAAGGCGGGCGGTGATGACTACGTGGTGAAGCCGTTCAGTTCCGACGAACTTATGCTGCGCATTGAGGCGCACCTGCGTCGCCATCGCGACGATCTGGCTTTCGCGAAGGCGGTCACGCGCGGCGGCAGCAACAAGGTGGGCGATCTGGAGATACTGTTCAACCAGTACGAGGTGCGCCTGCGCGGGCAGGTGGTCGATCTCACCGCCAAGGAGTTCGAGATCCTGGCGCTTCTGGCCGCCAACCCCGGCCAAGTGCTTACGCGCGCGCAAATCTACGAGCATATTTGGGGAGAGGGCAGCGAAGTGGACGAAAGCAGCATCACTGTCTTTATGCGTAAAATCCGCGAGAAGATAGAAGATAATCCCTCCCAGCCGAGATATCTGCTCACCGTGTGGCGCGTTGGCTACAAGTTCGCCGAGCGGGTATAGCGTGCGCGAACGAAGGAGGCTGCGTTGAACTTTGAGGAGTATGCTGCGGCGTTCGACAAGGTGCGCGAGGAGTTCGAGCGCGCGGTGCGCTCTTACGGGCTGCCGTTCGAGGAAGAGGAGACGCAGCCGCGCTCGCTGCGCGCCGCCGCTGTTGCCGAGCACAAGGAGAACGGTCTTGCGAGTTTGTGGTCCGGCTGGATATCGCCCGCCTGTATGGCATGCCGGACCGGCGAGGAGACGGCCACTTACTTCGTGTCCCTCAAATGCACGAGGCGCTGCTACTTCTGCTTCAACCCCAATCAAGAAGACTACGAGTATTTCTTGAGCCACAAACGCGACATCGCCGTCGAGCTGCGACAGGCGCACGCGGCGGGCGCGAACTTTCGGCACCTCGCCGTCACCGGGGGCGAGCCGTGCCTGCACAAGCCGGAGGTGCTCGAGTTCGTGCATTGCGCGAAGGAGCTCTACCCCGGCGTCCACGTGCGCCTCTACACCAGCGGCGATCTGCTCGACGGCGCCTTTTTGGCCGAGCTTTCCCGCGCGGGCCTTGACGAGCTGCGCTTCAGCGTAAAGCCCGACGCGCTGG
>JAEYEL010000098.1 GCA_023403475.1 Actinomycetes bacterium | reverse complement strand
TTCCCGAACTGGTGCGACGCTTCCGCAACGCGCTGGGCATTTCCCACAAGGAAGGCATCAAGCCGCCCGACGCCCACCTGTTCACCGCTCGCGGCGCCGCCATCATAGGCGCGGAAGAATGGATCGCGAGCGAGCACGTAGCGGCTGTGCCCGAATCCGCCACATCACCGCACGGCAGAACCGAAGATGTTTCACGTGAAACAATTGTCGCTTTGTCGCATGATATAGTAACAAATGTTTCACGTGAAATAATCTCGCTCGCTGCGCTCGAAGAGCAGTTGCAGACGGTGGCCGACCCCGAAAACGACCTTGTGCGCCTGCCGCCTTTGTTCGCAAGCGAAGCGGAATATGCCGCGTTCAAAGAACGACACGACAGCACCCACATGGAGCGAGCGCGACTGTTCGACTGCAAAGGACCAGTCTATGTGGGCATCGACGCCGGTTCGACCGCCGTCAAACTGGCTGCACTCGACGAAGCGGGAAGGCTCGTCTATTCCGATTACCACGCCACCAAAGGCGACGCGCTCAAAACGACCTCGGAAATGCTCGTCGATTTTTACGCCGCCCTCCCCCGCGCAGCGAACAGGGAGCCTTACGTGTACGTAGCGCATGCCACCGTAACTGGATACGGAGAAGATCTGCTGCGCGCGGGACTGGGCATCGATTCCGGCGTGGTGGAAACGCTCGCCCACGTGCGGGCAGCGCAAAAGCTCCGCCCCGACCTCACATTTTTGCTCGACATTGGCGGGCAGGACATGAAAGCCATCTGGGTGCGCGATGGGCGCGTGACGAACGCCGTGCTCAACGAGGCATGTTCGAGCGGATGCGGGTCGTTTCTGGAGGGAACCGCCTATTCGCTGCGGCTTACCCCCTATCGGTTCGCCGCCGAGGCGATAGGGGCGAAATCACCGGTTGACCTGGGAACCAAGTGCACCGTGTTCATGACCTCGCGCGTGCGCCATGCTCAAAAGATCGGCGTCGCGGCGGGCGACATTGCCGCCGGCCTTTCCTATTCCGTTGTGAAGAACGCGCTCTTCCGCATCATCGGAGCAAACCAGCTAGGAACGCTGGGGCCGTGCGTGGTGGTGCAGGGAGGCGCGTTCATGTCGGATGCCGTGCTGCGCGCATTCGAGCTGGTAAGCGGCGTGGAAGCCGTGCGCCCCGACACCGCGCATCTCATGGGAGCCATAGGCGCCGCCCTCACGGCCCGCATGCGGGTGCAAAAGCAGAACACGGAAGACACCGACGGGCTTTCCGAAACCACCGAGCCCCACAGCACGCTCATCGGCGAGAAGGCGCTTGCGGCGCTCAACCCGAAGCGCATCGCGGTTCGCTGCCCAGGTTGCGAGAATTCCTGCGCGCTTTCCGTAGTGGAATTCGAAGGCGGCCACCGCTTCATCAGCGGAAACCGTTGCGAGCGTGCCTACGAGCACGTGGACGAAGTGCGCAACGTCTCGCACGCCGTCCATCCCACACCCAACGCACAGCCCGGCACAACCGCAGCCGTCGCCCAACACAACAAAGCCGAAGCGCAACCTAGCGCCCAAGCAACACCCGAAATGTTTCACGTGAAACATTCGGAAGGCACAGACGTTTCCGCAAGCCCATGCGAAATAGGCGCTGGGCGCGCATTGGGCGCGGGCGGCAAACGCGCGCTGCATTCTGATAGCAAGCAGCCGCCGAACGCCGTGGCGCTCGAACAGCGGCTTCTTGCCCGCTACGGCAACGTAGACGGCAACGACAAGCGCGGGCAAGCGCGCATAGGCTACATCGACGCGCTTTCGGGATACGAGAACAAACCGTTCTGGCACACGCTGCTCGCGCAGCTCGGCTTCTCCATCGTAGCCCCGAACGATCAACGGGCAAACGAAAACGGGGCAGCGCGCGAGGGCCTTGAGTCCATCCCTTCGGAAAGCGTCTGCTTCCCCGCGAAGCTTTCGCATATGCGGCTGTACGACGTTGCCCGCGCAGGCGCGCACGCCGCATTCATGCCGCGCTTCAATCGAGGCGAAAAATGTCCTGTGACCAGCGAATATGCCTGGGCACTCGAAGATAGCGCGCCGTTGGTGCGAGAAGGTGCATGCCCGCTTGTTTCTCCCCTGCTCGTTTGGCCTGCACCCGCCATCATGCGCGAAACCGAAGAGGATATTGAAACGCTGCTCGCAAGCCTCAACCGATTCGCCGAACGCGAAGGCGTGCCCCTCGTAAGCAAAAACGAGCTCCTTGACGCCATAGACGCCGGTATGGAAGAGCAGGCATCGTTCAAGCACGCTGTGCAGCGCGGAAACGAGCAGGTGCTTGCATGGAGCGAGCGCACGGGCAATCGAGCCGCTATTTTGGGCGGACGGCCCTACCATATGGACCCCGCCATGCTCCACGGCATTGACGAAACACTGGTCGATGTGGGCTTCGGCGTATTCGCTCAACTGGGCTTGCGCGAGGTATTCAAACAGCAGAAGAAAATCGACATCATCAAGCGAGCCGCCCTCAAAAGAGCCGCCGCCGCTACCGGCATCACCACCCTGCCCCAAGGCGATGCGCCCTGGACGCCGGGCAAGCACTTCAGGAGGCTCGCCCAAATTGCCATCGAGCACCCGCAAATCGACCTCGTATGCCTGCAGTCGTTCGGATGCGGCTACGACGCGGTAAGCCTTATGGAAGCACGCGACCTGCTAGAATCGGCTGGGCGCCCCTTCACTTCGCTCAAAATCGACGACATCGCCGACACCGCCCATATCCGCATCCGCCTGCGCACCCTTGCAGAAACCTTGGAGGCAGAGTAATGATAGAACAAGCCGACATCGACTGCGCCGGACGCACCGTGCCCGGCGACGTATGCTTCGTCGCATCAGCCCTAGCTGGCCGCGTCATCCGCATTTTGGAAGAAGGGGTCGCAACACGAGCCGCAGAAGACTACACGGGCGATTTCTCAAGCGAGCCTCGGTCAAGCAAAGACTATCCGAACGTCAATTTCAAACTCGACACCGGCAAACCCATCGAGCTGCCCTACGTATGCAAACAATGTCTGCTCGACTCCCTACCAGCCATCGTGCGCCACGCCACCGGCACCGCCCCGAACATCCGCTGGGTCGCACCTTGGCCGACGAACACCGAGCCCACGACCATACACGGTGATCAGCCGCGCATCGGCATCGTAGGAAACGCGCTTTTATGCTTCGACGCATTCATGAACGACAACATTGTCGCCTTCATAGAAAGCCAAGGCTGCGAGGCAGTTCTTCCCGACCCGGCGCTACTCTACACGGAAGATGTGCGCTATCTGCCCCAACTCGACCGCTTTGCCGAACAAGGGGCGCAACACGTCATCTATCTGCAAAGTTTCGGCTGTTTGAAGGGTCATATACGAGCACGCGGCGCACTGCACGAACTTGCCCGTCGCCACCCCGCCATGCCCGTGACCGTCATCGACTACGACCCCGAAGCCTCCGCCCTGAACCGCGAAAACCGCATCCGCCTAGCTCTCGCCGCCGCAAAGGCCACATTCCAACTAACGCACGTTGTCCAATAGCGAAGCTAAATACCAGATTGGCGAAGAGCTCGAGCGCAGTGGGCGCCCTAGAACTCCTTCCATCAATCGGTAGAAGAACGCGAAGCTCTTCTACCGCCGCACCAACCTTTTCTTTCACGTTAGAGAGACTTCGACTCACCTTCTCCAAAGCATCGCAAAAAGCGCATCGATTAATTTTTCAAACTTTCCAATTCAATGCGAATTTCCTATGCCAACTTTCACAATTTCCGTTTATGATGATGATCGGAAATGGACACGGGCATTACCATGGCATAGGAGATGCTATGGATGACACCGGGTTGCTCGTTGAAGAGCTCGTCAAAACAACTACCGAACTTGAGTGGATTGAGTTCAAAGTAAACAATAAAGACCCCGGGATGATTGGCCGCGACATTAGCGCACTTGCGAATTCGGCCACACATCGCGAAGCTTCATGCGCCTATATGATTTGGGGCGTAGATGACGCAACGCATGAAATCGTTGAGACAAAGTTTGATTACCGTTCATTAAAGTGCGGAAATGAGGAAATCGAGAAAAATGAGGAAAGGTCGAGAATTGGCTGCATCATCAGCTTACAGACAATGCTGCCTTTAAGTTCACCGAAGGGAAATGCAAAGGCCACCGCGTAGTAGTCCTTTCGATTCGCCCAGCATTCTCCCATACCGTCGATTTCGAACACGTGGCATACATCAGAGAGGGTTCCCATACCAAGCCGCTTAAAAGCTATCCAGCCATTGAAGCTGAGGTATGGAATAAGATAACCAAAACTGATTACGAAGCCTCAATTACGCTTGAAAACATATCCCTACAAAGGATTCTCGAGCTACTTGACTACCCAACATACTTCGAATTGCTCAAAACATCGATTCCTCAAACCGAGGATGAAATCGCTCGTTACTTAAGCGAAGACTCCCTGATTAAGAAGCAAAATGATGGCAGATTTTCGATAACAAATCTCGGAGGTCTCCTGCTCGCACGAAAGCTGTCCGACTTTCCCACGCTTATGCGTAAGGCCATTAGAGTCATCCGATATGAAGATTCAGGGCGTCGCACGATCTTGAAAGACCACGTTTCTCCTGCTGGTTACGCCAACGGCTTCGAGCAGACCATCGAATACCTGCATGCCGTCCTCCCCTCGCGAGAGCCTATTGGCGATGCGCTACACTGCGAACAAGTAGCCTATCCCAAAGAAGCCCTACGTGAACTTGTGGCCAACATGCTTGTACACCAAGATCTAACCACAACAAGCGACGGCCCCCTCATAGAGATATTCGAAGGTAGGATTGAGTTCACGAATCCCGGAACTTCCCTGGTAGAACCGCTGAGGTTAATCGACAATCCTCCTCGATCAAGAAACCAGCGCCTAGCCTCGATTATGCGCCGTTTCGGCATTTGCGAAGAGCTGGGTACTGGATGGGACAAAATCACTATAGCCTGCGAAGAGATGCATCTCCCTTCACCGAAGGTCGACAACTATAAAAGCGGCGCAGGAAACATGAAAAGTCACGATACGCGAACGAATACCCTTTTCAAAAATGCTTCCGAAAGACAGAATCATGGCTGCATACTGGCATGCGTGCATCTGCCATCTTGAGGGAACCCCCATGAAATAGCTCCATGCAACGGCAATCGCAACGAACAAAAGCAGCGCAAGAATGGTCGGCAAACTGAACAAACTGCTGCTCAGGAACGAATTAGCAATGGAGGCGCCTGCTCCAGAAGAGGTGATTCCACCCCCGATGCACATAATTCCGCAGCATAGTTTTTAACAGTTCTTCGCTCGCGCCAACGAACCGTCAAGAACCTCGCCTTCGACAAGAAGACCGGCAGTCGTTGCGGGGCGCACACTCGAGCGCCCCAAACGGCGCTGGACGGTCTTGATGTCGGTGTCGTTTCCTATGAGTAGGCGTTCATCCCCAAGGATGGCATATCCCATGGGGCTTTCCGCACTTCCCATACGATTCGTTAGTGCGCCAAACAAGCCAAGGGCACGACATGAACCCCGTCTTCACGCGTATAGGCATACTGGCCACCGGTGAGCACCATGAGAAATGCCGGGGAGCCAGTTCTTTTGCAGTCCACTTTCTCCGCAAGCGCTTTGAGGTGCTTCGCTCCCTCGTTGATACGAGCCACGCCGCCAAGTTTTACCTCTACGCCTCCCCACGAGCCGTTCGCCAAGCGAACAATCGCATCCGCTTCCAAACCGCCCTTATCGCGATAGTGGTACACGCTGCCACCTAAAGTCCGCGCGTATATGCGCAAATCCCTTACGCACAAGGTCTCGAACAAATACCCCATAGTCACGAGATCGGACAGAAGACCCTCGGGGTCGACTTCAAGAGCCGCAGCCGAAAGGGAAGAATCACACAGGTGCCAGACCGTAGCCGATCGCAAAGGCGTCCGAGAACGAAGCGATGGGGCCCATGCTTTCAAGTCTTCAACAACGAACAGCCTTCAAATTGGGAGGGGTGGCGGATCCGGTGGTTGATTCGCTATCTACAAGTCTGGGGATATAGTTCATTTCCCACACCGCCTTTCAACTGCTTCTATTATATCACTTTCGGATTTGGCGATGTTTTACTTTCGGATTTGGCGATGTTTTACTTTCTAGTTTGGCGGACTACGGGCCTACGAGCCTACGATCCTACGAGCCTGCGAGCATACGAACAAACTAGCGACTTAGACCTTCGAGAAGCCGTCGATGAGCTTGAGTTTCGCCAAGACAACCGGAAACGAAAAGGGGCTGCACCGGAAAACACTACCTCCGATGCAGCCCCTCGCACGCAAAGAAAAACGCTGCGGCTACTTCATCAGCTGCGTGACGGCTTGGGCATAGGCCACCGGATCGTCTATGGGCAAGCCCTCGACAAGGAGCGCTTGGTTGTACAGGATTTCCGTGTAGAGCTTCACCTTGTCGGCATCGTCCACATCCTGCGCGGCCTTAAGCGCTTCGAAGACGGGGTGCTTGGCGTTCACCTCGAGCACGCGCTGGGTCTTCATCTCGTCGCTCGCGTCGGGCATGGCAGAAAGAATCTTCTCCATCTCAAGCGAGAGCGGGCCGCTCGCCGTTATGCATGCGGGCGCATCGGTCAAACGCGTGGACACGGCCACCTTTTCCACCTTGTCGCCTAAAGCCTCCTTCATGGCTTCGAACAGGCTCTTGTTCTTTTCGGTGGCCGCTTCGGCTTCCTTCTTCTCCTCTTCGGACTCAAGACCCAAGTCGCCGCCGGCCACGTTCTTGAACGGCCATGCGGTAAGCGAGTCGGGGTCGTCGGCGTCGGGCACGGCGTAGTCGGCCATGGCGGTCACGCAGAACTCGTCCACGTCCTGCGTGCACAGAAGAACGTCGTGTCCGCGCCCGAGCACCGTGGTCACGATGGGCATCTTGGCCAGGCGCTCCACCGAATCGCCCGCCGCATAATACACGGCCTCCTGGCCTTCGGGCGCGTCGGCGGCGTATTCGGCCAGCGTGATCATCTTCTGCTGTTTGGCCGAATAGAACAGAAGCAGGTCGGCCAGCGTGTCCTTGTTCATGCCGTAGTGCGAATAGATGCCGTACTTCAAACCGCGTCCGAAGTTCTTGAAGAACTCCTCGTAGGCTTCACGGTCGTTGTCGCGCATGTCTTCCAAGTCGGACTTTACCTTCTTCTCGATGCGGCGGGCGATGGCCTTAAGCTGGCTGTTGTGCTGCAACGTCTCGCGCGAGATGTTGAGCGTGAGATCTTGGCTGTCCACCACGCCGTGCACGAAGTTGAAGTAGTCGGGAAGCAGCTCCTCGCACTTTTCCATGATGAGCACGTTCGAGCTGTAAAGAGCAAGCCCCTTCTTGTAGTCCTTGCTGTACAGGTCGTAGGGCGGGCGGCTCGGAATGAACAGCAACGCGTCGTAGGTGAGCGCGCCTTCCGCGTGCAGAGAAATGGTGCGCGCCGGATCGGCGTAGTCGTGGAAGTCGGACTTGTAGAACTCGTTGTACTCCTCTTGGGTCACGTCCTGCTTCTTGCGCTTCCAGATGGGAATCATAGAGTTGATGGTTTCAAGCTCGGTATAGGTCTCGTATTCCGGCTTGTAGTCGTCGCCCGCGTCCTCGGGCTTGGGCAGCTCGCGCGTTTTGGTGACGTTCATCTGAATGGGGTAGCGCACGTAGTTGCTGTAGCGCTTGATAAGGTCTTTCAGGCCGTATTCGGAAAGATAGGTGTCGTAGTTTTCGGCACCGTCGCCCTCGTCGTTGCCCTTCGTGTTCTCCTTGAGCGTGAGGATGACGTCGGTGCCGTGGCTTGCACGTTCGGCGACCTCGATGCTGTATCCTTCCACACCGTCGCTTTCCCATGCCCATGCCTCGTCGCTTCCGTAGGCGCGCGACACGACGCGAACCTTCTGCGCCACCATGAACGAGGAATAGAAGCCCACGCCGAACTGGCCGATGATGTCGATGTCGTCGCCTTGCTTCTCGGCGTTGTCGGTCTTGAACTCCTGCGAATCGGAATGAGCGATGGTGCCCAGGTTCTTATCGAGCTCGTCTTTCGTCATGCCGATGCCGTTATCGGAAACGGTCACCGTGCGAGCGTCTTTGTCGAAGGCGATCAAGATGTTCAGGTCGTCTTTGCTCACCTCCACATCCTTGTCGGTCAAGCTGCGGAAATACAGCTTGTCGACCGCGTCCGACGCGTTCGAGATAAGCTCGCGCAGAAATATCTCGCGATTCGTGTAGATGGAGTTGATCATCAAGTCGAGCAACTTCTTGCTTTCGGTCTTAAACTTCCTCATATTCTGTCGTCCTCTTTTCCTTTGGTTGCCTTGAGCCGCCTTGACTGTCCAAGCTGTCCAGAGGCTATCCTAGGTTGCCCTAGGCTTCGCCCTAGACGCCTCAGGTTGCCTTAGGTTGCCCCAAGTTCCTCAAGCCGCCCTAAATCCCGGGCACCTTAGGCTGTCCATAAGCCGCCCTAGACTGTTCTAGACCACCGCATCGCCCCGTCCGCCTTCATACGGCAGGCGCACAGCAGATTTAGCAGTCTATGCCTTCGAGTGCTAAAAGTGAATTGTAGTCCGATGTTTCGCGATGTCAAGAACACCATGCGAGAACGACACTGTTTTTTATACTAGCTTCGTGACACTGGCTCCGTGGCGCCGGCTCCGTGGCGCCGGCTCCGTGGCGCCGGCTCCGTAAAACTGGCTCCATGGCGCTGACGGTGCGCTGGGTATGGAAAGTTTCGGCCTTTATGTATTTATGCCTATTTATGCCGATTTGTGCGATTTATGTCTATTTATGCCGATTCCGTGATGAGAAGAATTTTTGTCACTCGTCTATTGCCCGCTGCATCGATCTTAAATATAATTTGTTTTTGCCGCTTTTCACTATTGCTTGCAAAAGCGAAGCGGTGTCCAACACATAGTGCGGGGTGGAGCAGTCTGGTAGCTCGTCGGGCTCATAACCCGAAGGTCGTTGGTTCGAATCCAGCCCCCGCGACCAAAATTACAGCCCTGACCTGTGAAAACGGTCGGGGCTTTTTCGTTGCGGGGGAATTTCTCGATCGAAAAGTTTACCCCGCAGCCTGTTTTTCGGCCCTCGGAAAGGGGTCTGGATGTCGTTGAAATCACGGCTTCCAGACCCCTCTTATCTATTCTGCAGATAATCTCGCGGAGGAATTCGGGGGTCTTCTCGAGATGTTGCACGATTTTCGACGCTTCGCGGCACCAGCGGGGGGGGATCGGAAACCCGACCCGTGTAACCTTTTTCTGCGGCAACACTGTTCACCTTCAGTTCGCCAATGGGGGCGCGATATTTCTCTGCCGCCACTTTGATCAGGTGTTGGCAATCTTCTTGTGTAATAATGCTCTGAGCCAACAGCGTGGCGAATATGCTTTTGCAAAGTCTGAAGCACACCTCAGCTTCATATTCTGCCTGCGTCATAGCCGGTCTCCTTCAGAAACGACAGTATATTACCGGTTTCGGGACCGTCAACGACCGGCGGGCAGAGTTATCAGAAAGCTATCATTTTTAAGGAGACGAACACTATAGATACAAACACGGCTTTTCGTATAGATTCTGAGGTGAAGGCGCAAATGAGCGTCATCTGCAATCAGCTGAGCATGACCACTTTCACTGCCTTTAACATCTTCGCCAACGTTTTGTGCGGGCAAAAGCCGCCCGATTGCGTTTCCCACAGATTCTTGCGATATAAATTGATAGCATACTGTGAATGATTGTGGGAAAAGATTGATAGTATGGTTGAAATATTCAAAGGAAAGCTCAGGTCAGTGAATCTGAGCGCCGCAGTTTGTTCGTCCGATGTACCATAAACAAGTTTTGTCCCAAGAAGTAAATAATATTCAAAAGCTCTTTGTTTATTCGACAAAATTTGCTTGAATTACCAAAGACTCTTTGCCATAATTAGTGTAACGAAAGGCGGTGTTAGCTTGTTAACCGAAGAACTCATTGAATTAGCAAACAAAGTTTGCAAACAGAAAGCAGAAGAACAAACAATAGAACTGAAATCTGCCCAAGTGGGTTGCCCAAAGCGTCTGTATGATACGCTGTCCAGTTTTTCCAATCAAGACAGCGGTGGCATTCTGCTGTTTGGTATTGGCGAAAATGCTGCTTTTCAAGTCGTCGGGGTGTACGATCCGCAGGATTTGCAGAAGAAAATCACGGAACAGTGCTTACAGATGGAGCCGCCGGTTCGAGCCGTATTTACACTGGCTGAATACCACGGAAAGACGATTTGTGCAGCAGAGATCCCTGCCATCGATATCACGGAACGCCCCTGCTACTATCGTGGGGCGGGGCGTACCAAGGGTGCTTTTGTCCGTGTCGGGGATGCGGATCTGCCAATGACGGACTATGAGCTATACAGCTATGAAGCGTTCCGCAAACACTTGCATGATGATGAGCATCCGGTTGAACGAGCAACCCTGCAGCTGCTGGATGCGGAAAAAATCCAGGGATACATTGAAAAGATGCGCCTTGATCGTCCCGGGTTTTCCAGAATGACGCAGGAACAAACGCTGGAAATGCTGAATATCACAAGGAATGGCATCCCCACTCTGGCCGCAGTTCTGAATTTTTGCATTTATCCGCAGGGATTTTTCCCGCAGCTTGGTATTACGGCAATCGTTGTGCCTGGAACGGAAATCGGCGATGTAGATCAGGATTCCGCACGGTTCATAGACAACAAGCGGATCGGCGGAACCATCTCAGAAATGGTAGAGGAAGCATTGAACTTCTGCCGCCGGAACATGAAGGTCAAAACCATTATCAGCAAAGAAACCGGCATCCGCACGGATAAAACGGAATATCCTGTAGATGCACTCCGCGAAGCAATCCTCAACGCCTTGATCCACCGGGATTACAGCATTCATACGGAAGGAACTCCGATTCAAATTGACTTTTTTACGGACCGGGTAGAAATTCACAGCCCCGGAAGCCTGTATGGCCGGATGAGTGTTGAACAGCTGGGGATTGCAAAACCGGACCTGCGCAATCCTGCGCTGGCTGTTATGGCAGAAACACTGACCGCAGCGGAGCATCGCTATTCCGGTATCCCCACCATGCGCAACGCAATGAAGGAATATGGCCTGCCGGAGCCGAAATTTGAAAACCGTAGAAATGAATTTGTGGTAACGCTATATAATCAGGCCGTGGGACAGGAAATGGCCAAGGACGAGCAAGCCGGAGATTTGCTGACGTTTTGCCGTGAGCCGAAAACACGGCAGGAAATTGCATCGTTTTTAGGCGTAAAAACCGTGTTTTATGCCATGCAGCACTATGTTCAGCCGTTGATCGCTGCCGGAAAACTGGCAATGACCATACCGGAGAAGCCCAAAAGCAGAAACCAAAAGTATTATACGGTTCGATAGACAGACTTGGTGTTGTCCTTTCCGTCCTCAATGTCCCGATATATCAACCCCAAATCCGCAAAAAATGCACCGCGCCTGCAAAACACGGCGCATTGTATCCACAAGCGGTAGATTTGCCAACAGTAATGGCAGGTCATCTAGCTTTTTTAAGGTGGCTGGCCTGCTTCTTTTTTGGCTCCGAATCGGCGTTTGAAAGACATTCAGAATGTATTGGGAAATCGTCTGCCTCGGGCTTGGAAG
>JAEYEL010000031.1 GCA_023403475.1 Actinomycetes bacterium | reverse complement strand
CTATTCCCCCTCTGCGATCTTGACGAACTCGCTGACGAAGCGCCCGTAGTCCTCGGCCACCTTGGACCTTGGGTCGTAGTCGAAGATGCTCTGGCCGCTCGCAAGCGACTCTGGGATGGCGCAGCTCTGTCGGATGCGCGCCTCGAACACCGTCGTGCCGAGCTTGGATGCCGCCGCCGAGATGTTCTTCGCCATGTCTCGCGCGATGACGGTGCCCTCTCTAAAGATCGTGAGCAGGATGCCGTAGATCTCGAGATCGGGGTTCGCGCGGCGGCGCGTGCGGACGACGGAGTCCGCGAGCTGGTCGATGCCGTCCAGGGAGTAGTCGTCGCCCATCGCCGGCACCACTAGGCCGTCAGCGGCCACGAGGGCGTTGTAGGCGAGCGTGTCCCGCACGCCGGGCGTGTCGATCACGACGTAGTCGTAATCCCCGGCCGCCTCCTCGAGAGCCATCGAGAGCAGGTATGGCTTGTCCGGGTCCGAGCCCACAACGGCGTCGATGGTGGAGAGCTTTTTGTGGGACCGCGCCGAGAGTAGTGCGTCGCCCGCGAAGGTGGCGACCGCCGCCTCGCGAACGTCCTTGCCGCCCACGAGAACGTCATAGACGCTCAGCTCTGAGTCCCTGGCCCCGAAGAGCGTCTTGGAGAGGTTTTCCTGCGGGTCGATGTCGACCGACAGGACGCGCCTGCCCTGCTCCGTGAGCGCCGCGGCGAGCTGCACTGCGGTCGCGGTCTTGCCGACGCCGCCCTTCTGGTTGACAAGTGCCACCGTTCTCATTTGCTTCCTTCCTTTCCGCGCACATGCGCGCATTTTCCGCGTCCTTGGTTCCTCAGTCCCCGTAGACCCATCCGCACGGCTCGATGATGGCGATCATGACGTCGTAGCCCGGAGTCGGGTGCAGCTGCCGCACGAACGTGAGGCCATGCATTTCGTAGCCGTGCGCCAACAGGTAGGCCGCCGCCGACTCGGACGAGTCGAAGGGGTAGTCCTCGACCCTCCAGTCGGAGCCCAGGATGTCGCCGCCGTGCTGGGCGAGCATCGCGTCGAAGTCGTAGGTGTCCATGTAGCCGACGGGCCTTCCGCAGATCATGTGAACCTCGTGAACCCTGTATGCGGGCGTCCTTGCCATAGCATCGTCCCCCTCGTCATCGGCGGGGCTCTCCCCGCCGTGTCGTCTGCGCTCGTCTCCGATTATGCCCATGCATAAACGTGAAGTCACGTGTCTGGGCGAATCCGCATCTGCGAAGATGCGAATATTCGCATTCAAGAATGAAAAAAGAGCGGCCATGCGAGCTGCACTGCGGTCGCAGGAGCCCTAGAAGGTCACGTCCTCGGGGTAGAGGGTCACGTCGGAGGCGGTGGCCGTAGACGGGCTCTGGCCGGGAGTCTCGCCGAGGCCCGTTGCGGGCCTGGCGCTCATGAACTCGATCTCGTCCACGATAACCTCGATCTTGGATCGCTTCTGCCCGTCCCGCTCCCACGAGCTGTATCGCAGGCGCCCCTCGACGACGACCTTCGCGCCCTTCGCGAGGCGCGTGGACAGGGCGTCGGCCCGGTTGCCAAACAGGACGCAGTCCACGAAGTTGGGGCAATCCTCCCACTCTCCCGTCTGCGGGTTGCGCCTGCGGTCGTTGACCGCGATGCCGAGGGTCAGCACCGGGTTGCCCTCTCTCGTCGCCCGAAGCTCCGGGTCGCGGGTGAGGTTGCCCGTGAGAATTACCTTGTTGATGCCCATGCCGTTTCCTTTCCCTGATGATTGGCGAAGGCCAAAGGCCCGCCGATTCCGCACGTGCCCGCCCCTACGCGCGCCCGACGTAGTCCATGCAGCGCGTCTCCCTGTTGGGGCGGTAGAGCTTGCTCTTCCCGTATGCCGCAAGCATGAAGTACCGCTCGCCGCCCAGGATGACGCGACGGTAGGCCGTGACGTTCGGCCAACTGCCGCAGTGGATGACGCAAACCTTGCCGTCTTGGTCCCGAAAGACCCTCGTAATCCTCGTAATCCTCGTGCCCATCGTTCGACCTCACCTTGGTCTGCCTACTAATACCACTGTCTGCGCAAGCCGTCGCCCGGCTTCCCGATCGGGAAGCCGGGCGGTGCGCCTAGTAGCGGGCACCCGTCTCGTAGTCGATGGTCCCGACGAGGGCCATCGCGGCGATGGCGCACACCGTGGTGACTGCCATGCCCGCGGGGCTCTCGAAGAAGTCCTCGTGGTCGCCGATGAACTCGCCGATGGCGAAATAGATTCCGAAGATCCCGTAGAAGATCGCATTGATGACAGCCATGTCTTTTCCTCTCGTCGTGTCTGGTTCGCTTGCCGTCGAACTGGTTCTCTTGTACCCATTATGCGCACGCATAAACGCATAAAGCAAGAAACATCTGTGCGATTTTTCGCGAATGCGGATATTCGCAAACACGTAGATGCGAATACGCGCAGATACGCATATGCGAACATGTGCGAATTAGAAAATGCAAAGAGGCGAGAGTGAGCAAACGCATGGATCCACATTCGTGCGCTTGCGATGGTGCGTCCCTAGCTTACGGTCGCGCGCCTGCGCGCCTGGTCCCAGCTGATCACCTTGGCGGTTCTCGTCTCGCCCCTCTTTCTCCTCATCTTCTCGACGCCGAGCATGTCCCCTGCGCCTTCAGGCACCTCAAGGGACCTCGCAACCGCATCCACCGATTCAAGCATCGACCTCTCGTCCAGGTCGACGTAGACGCGGAGGGTGAAACCAGGGTCGGCATGGCCGAGCCAGGCGGCCACGGTCCGCACGTCAACCCCCTGCGAGATGAGGCTGGTTGCGAACGTGTGCCTAAGCCAATGGAACCTGCACTCGCCGCCGGCGATGCTCATCGACTTGGCGAACTGCGTGAACCGCCTTCCGAGCTCCTCCGGGGACAGGAAGCTGCCGTCGACGTCGCCGAGCACGTAGAGGCGATCCGTGAACGCGACACCCAAAGACTCGCATCTCGCCGCCTGCTCCTGGCGCCTCTGCCACAAGGCGTCCCTTATTCCGGGTTCCATCGGAAGCCTTCGGGTCGACCTTTGCGTCTTTGGCTGCTTCGCGTAGAGGCGGCCCTTCTCGTCGCTGCTTATCGCCCTGCAAACGGTGACGGTGCCACCAGCGAAGTCCACCGCGTCCCATCTGAGGCCGCATACCTCGCCGCGCCTGAGCCCGAGGGAGAGCGACAGCCTTATCGCGAGCGGCAGATAGCCCTCCAAAGCGTGAAGCAGGGTCAGCAGCCTTGCCTTCTCCGACCTTTGTAGGGACCTTGGCTTGGTCTCCTGCCTTCTCGCGACCTTGACCTCGAGGCATACGTTTCTCCTGACCATACCCGCCCGCTCGCATCGCGAGAGCGTCTGCCTTATGACGGCCACCTGGTCGTTGACGGAGTTCGTGCAGTACCCGTCCTCGTTCAGCTCCTCGACGTAGCGCCTGACGTCCTCGGCCTCAATGTCGCACACCCTGATGTCGCCGATCCAGCCGAGCCTCTTCGCGCGCTGGAGGTACCCGGCGTAGGTGCGTGGCTCTATGGCCCCCGTGCGCATGAGGCCGTCCACGTGTCCCTTGTAGGCCTCCAACAGAGTCGGCACGTCGGTGGAATGCCGGGTCTGGGCGAATTCGTCAGCCTCGCGCTCGCGGATCTCGTCCAGGGCAGCCGCCGCCCTTCGCCTTGCCTCGCGTGCGCCCTTGCACCCGCGCAGGGTCACGAACCTGCGCGGGCCCCTCGTCCCGTCCTCGAAGGCGAGATGGTAACTGAGCCGCCACGAGCCGCCACGCTGGGACAGCGAATCCTGCACCACGCGCGGCCTCATGCCCCGCCCTTTCTCGATCTCGCATCCCTACCCAGGTCGGAGAACTGGCAGTCGAACCCGAACGACGCCAAAAGCCCGTTCACGCTCCTTGTAAGAACCTCGACGTCGGCGGGCTTGCCGCCACTGCCGACCACGTACGCCTCGCGCGAGGCGACCAGCTCGGCGAGCGGTCCTTGCAGCCAGAATGGCACCTCCGACCTTTTGGGCTCGTCGTAGGCGACAAGCGTGCGCACGCCGCGCACGGACCTCGTGACGCGCCCATGCACAGTGACGAGGCGGGGAGTGGCCACGTCGTCGGCCCTCAGCGCGCAGACCTCGCCGGGGCCGAGCCCGCACCCGAACGCGAGGCCGGCGCCCACCGCAGCCTTTCCGCTGGCGGCAGACAGAAGGTACTCGAGGCGCGCCCTCTCAACCTCGTCCAAGCACTTGCGCCTCGACGGCGGGCGTCTCGGGATGCTGACGTCCGCGAACGGGTTTCTCGTCGCCCTTCCGCCCGCGACGCTGTCGCGCACGGCCGCCGCCGCGAGGTTGCGCCTCTTCGCCACCATGCTGCGCGACAGGCCGTCCGCGATAAGGCCGTCGAAGTACGCCTGAACCTGTGCGGCATCCAGCAGGTCGATCAAGGCGTCGTCGAAGCATGACAGGCTGCTCGCGAGCTCCCTGTACCCCCTCAGCGTGTAGGGCGTGACCTTCGCGGCCGAGCGGGCGACGTAGGCCCACAGGGACTCCCCCACGGTCTCGCACCCGTTGAGCCTCGCCACGGCCTCGGCGGCCATCCGCTCGGCCTCGGCGGCGTCCCGCGCAGCCACCCTCTTACGCATTGGCGCTGAACCTGCGTCGTCTCGAATGTAAAGCCTCCATCCGCCGTCACCGCACTTTCGGCACGACCCAAGGACATACGCCATATGCCCCTCCCTTCCTCTGCCCGGACGTCGAAGTTGGCACGCCGCAGGGCACAAAGTCTCTTTTTTTTGATGCGGGGCATGGTATCTCTTTACTTTGCAAAAGTACATCTATAAACTGCTGCTATGAGGTCTAAAGAAGTACGAGGATTGATGATTCTCGCATCATCGTCGGATGTGTTTTTTCAAAGTAATCGCAGCTGGTGCGGCTCTCAAGGCGGAGGTCGCCGGTTCGAATCCGGTCGGAGCTACCATGAGTTTTCGCAGGCCATCGGGCGTTTCCGGTGGCCTGATTTTTAGAGAGCGAAGGCATGGTTGAGAGGACCTGAGCCGCGTCCGAGGTCAAGACCTGCGGCCAAGGCACCGGCCACGTAGGATTTCGCCTGACACACCGCCTCTTCGACGGGAAGGCCTTTCGCCAAGCCGCAAGCTATAGCAGAAGAAAGCGTGCAGCCCGTGCCATGGGTGTTCGCAGTCGCGATGCGTTTGCCGGTAAGCCACACGAGACGCCCGTCCGCAAGACGTAGAAGGTCGTCCGCGCGTTCCCCGAAATGCCCTCCCTTCACCAGGACGGCGCCGGCAGCACCTGCCTCGGCAATAGCGCACGCGGCGCGCTCGGCTTCGGCCTCGCTCGCGACGGGAAAGCCGCAAAGGGCCTCCGCTTCCGAAAGATTGGGCGTTACGACGTCTGCCAGCGGAAACAACTCGCGCACGAGCGCCTGTGCGGCATCGCCTACGATGAGGGCGGCCCCGCTCGTGGCCACCATGACCGGATCGACCACGACGTTTTGCGCGCCGTTGCGCGAAAGCGCACGCGCGATGGCATGCACTATCTCAGGCGACGACACCATGCCTACTTTCACCGCCGCCGGGCGAATGTCGCTAAACACCACGTCTATCTGGCGCTCGACGAACTCAGGGTCGACGTCTGCCACACCGTAGACGCCGGTGGTGTTCTGCGCCGTCAAGGCCGTTACGGCGGTTTCGGCGAACAAGCCGTGCGCCATGATGGTCTTGATGTCGGCCTGAATGCCGGCGCCGCCGCTCGAATCTGATCCGGCGATGCTCAGTACCGCTTCCATGCTCCTTCTTTCTTCGCGGCGCACCGCAAGCACGCCCTGCGCACCGTGCCGCACCCGCCGCAATGACGCTACTTTCCTTCCAGCAGCAGCAAAACCTCGTCGGTCGAGACAACGGCAGCCGCATAGCAGGTCTTCATATATTCGAGGCCTTCCTTCTGATCGCCCACGAGGAACGTAGCCGTCGCATCGGAGACGACCACCACGTCGTAGTTGTTGAAGTAGGCGTCGGCTGCGGTGTGACGCACGCAGATGTTGGTGTCCA
This sequence comes from Actinomycetes bacterium, assembly GCA_023403475.1. Lineage (GTDB taxonomy): Bacteria > Actinomycetota > Coriobacteriia > Coriobacteriales > Eggerthellaceae > CAJFUR01. Next base: position 19,212 of record JAEYEL010000031.1, on the reverse strand, counting down.
TGCCAACACAGATGAGCGTGCGCACACCCAGCTCGTCAAGCAAAAGGCGCAGACCCGTCTGGAAAAACGCGCTGTAGCGCCGCTTTTCCACCGTGAAATCGCCTTCCTGCGGCTCGAGCAGCGGGCATGTCTGCGCTTCGGGCGTGCCGGCGATGCCGTGCTCGCCCCACAGCGCAAGCTCGCGATCGAGACCGGGAATGTGCGCGTCGTTGGCGAAGATGACGGGAACGCCGCGCTTGCGGGCAGCGCGGGCGAGGCGCGCCGTGTTCTTAATAGCGGGCAGAAGCGCCTGCTCAAGCGGCGTGCCCGTCGGGTCTCCCAGCTCGTCGATGACGACGAGCGCGCACGCGTTAAGGTCGATAGCGTGAAGGTCTACGGTCACACCGCGTTTCTCGTCTCCCAACATGAAAAGTCCTTTCGGTACCGGGCGGGTATTCTCAAAAACAGGCTGCGATCGGCTCCGAACCGCAATTGCGGGTTGCAAGTGCAAACAGCCGCCGCAGCGCGCTTCGCGTCTATTCTAGCACGGCGTCTATCTGCGCTCGCAAACGGCGGGCGGCCTGTTCGATATCCGGCGCGGAGAAAAGCGCCGAGACAACGGCGGCGCCGGCAACCCCCGTTTTCGCAAGTGAATCGAGCGTGCGCTCGTTGAGGCCGCCTATGGCGACGACGGGGATATCCACCGCCGCGCAGATATCGGCCAGCGTCGCAAGGGAAACAAGCTCGGCATCGGGCTTGGTGGGCGTTCCGAACACGGCGCCTACCCCCAGATAGTCGGCGCCCGCCTGCTGGGCCGCGAGCGCCTGAGCGACGGTTTGCGCGGAAACGCCCACTATTTTGCCCGGGCCGAGCGCGGCACGCGCTTCGGCGCAGGCGACGTCGCTTTGCCCCACATGCACGCCGTCGGCAGACACGGCAAGCGCCACGTCCACGTCGTCGTCGATAACGAACGGTGCGCCCGCCGCCCGGCATAGCGGGGAAATGGCGCGGGCAAGCGCGGCCTTCTCGCCGGAAGAGGCGCTCTTCTCGCGCAGCTGCACGAAAGAGGCGCCGCCGGCTATGGCACAGGCCACGCATGCGGGCAGCGTGCGACCGTGAAGCCACGTGCGGTCGGTCACCGCGTACAGGCGCATCGCGCGGCGCAGTTGTTCGCGAGAATACATGAGGAACCTTCCTTTCGCAGAGGAGGGAAACGGAGGGCTGCTTGGGGGCAACGAAGGTTTCCCGCACGCTCGCCCTACGCGGCGGGCAGCTTTTCGACCAGCGCACCTTGTTCAAGGGTTTCGCCGTCCATGCGCGACAAAGCATCGATGAGGTAGGTGCGGAAGCTGCCCGTTCCGTCGGCTCCGTCCATGCGCGCAGCGGCAATCTGACCGGCAAGGCCCATGCCCGCCACCGCAGCCACCGTCGCATCGAGCGGGCTTTCCGGGTTCGCCGTCACAGAGGCCGCCACAAGGCAGGTGAGCATGCAGCCCGCGCCGGTGATCTTGCCCATAAGGGACACGCCGTTGCGCACGGCGAAGGTACACGTCGCGTTCGCAATGATGTCGATGGCGCCGGTCACCGCCACGACGGCGCCCCACTTCTCGGCAAGATTTTGCACGTAAAGCGCGGTTTTTGCAAGGTTTTCCTCGGTCACGGCGTCATCAGGGTTCGCATCGACCCCGCGCGTGGATGCCGCCGCGCCCGCAAGCGCGCGCACTTCCGACATGTTTCCGCGCACGACGCGCACGGGAAGCTCATCGAGAAGCCTGCCCGCCGTCTGCGTGCGCAAGGCAGACGCCCCCGCCCCCACCGGGTCGAGCACGATGGCATGGCCTAACTGTGCGGCGCGGGCGCCGGCTATGTGCATGGCCTCGACGGTGCGCTTATTCAGCGTGCCGATGTTGAGCGCAAGTCCGCCGCAGATGGAGGTGATGTCTTCCACATCTTGCGGCTCGTCGCTCATGATGGGGCTTCCTCCTGCGGCCAGAAGCGCGTTCGCGCAGTCGTTCACCGTCACGTAGTTCGTGATGCAATGCACGAGCGGCACGGTGGCGCGCACGTTTTCCAGCGCGTTTTTTAAGGCAAACGGTTCCATGTCCTATTCCTTCCAACGATACGAAACGAAATCCAACCAGCGGTGGCGGGCGGTTGTGCCGGCATCAGTCCAGCGTAATCGTCAGCCCTTCCATGATCTGATTCACGGTGCGCATGGCGCACATTTTGCCGCACATGGTGCAGGTGCCTTCCGTGGAAGGCGGGGCGCTTGCGTAATATTCGCGGGCGCGCGCCGGGTCGAGCGCTTGGGCGAACATGCCTTCCCAGTCGAGGCGACGGCGGGCGTCGCTCATACGGTTGTCGCGGTTGCGCGCGCCGGGCACGCCTTTGGCGATGTCGGCGGCGTGCGCGGCAATCTTGGTGGCCACCAGGCCCTCGCGCACGTCGTGCGCGTCGGGCAGGCGCAGATGCTCGGCGGGCGTGACGTAGCAGAGGAAATCGGCGCCGCTCGATGCCGCCACCGCACCGCCGATGGCGGCCGTGATGTGATCGTAGCCCGGCGCGATGTCGGTAACGAGAGGCCCGAGCACGTAGAAGGGCGCGTTATGGGCAAGGCGCTTTTCCAGCTTCATGTTCGCGGCTATCTCATCAAGCGCCATGTGCCCAGGCCCTTCCACCATAACCTGCACGCCGGCATCCCACGCGCGCTGCACGAGCTTTCCTATCTCGATGAGCTCGGCCACCTGCCCCGCATCGGTGGCGTCGTAGGTTGAGCCGGGGCGCATGGCGTCACCTAGGCTGATGGTCACGTCGTGCTCGTGCAGAATGGCGAGCATATCGTCGTAGTGCTCAAAGAAAGGGTTCTCGTTGCCGGTGGCCTCCATCCACGCGAAGATGAGCGACCCGCCGCGGCTTACGATGTTGGTAAGGCGCCCTGTCTCGCGAAACGACTCGATGACCCGGCGGTTCATGCCCGCATGGATGGTGAGGAAGTCCACGCCGTCTTCCGCATGGCGGGCGACGACGCTTAAGAAATCTTCGGCCGTTATGCCCATAAGGGGTTTTTCCAGATACCCTATGGCGTCGTAGAGCGGCACGGTGCCTATCATGGCGGGCGATTTCTCTATGAGGCGCGTGCGGAACGCGCGGGTCTTTCCGCTGTTCGAAAGGTCCATAATGGACTCGGCTCCCAGCGCAAGCGCCACATCGACCTTGCGCCATTCCTCGTCCTCGTTGGCAATGTCGCCCGAAATTCCCAAGTTGACGTTCACCTTCGTGCGCAGCGGCACGCCGTTTACGCAACTTCCCACGCCCTCGGGGTCAAGGCTTGCGTGATGGACGTTTGCGGGGATCGCTATTCTTCCGCAGGCCACACCCGCCCGAACATCCTCCGGATCAAGATTCTCCTTGCGTGCCACGGTTTCCATCTGAGGCGTCACGATACCGGCCCGCGCATAGTCGATCTGCGTGACGAGGTTTTGCCCGGCTTGCCCTTGGCTCTCTGGCGCTTGGACGGTACCGAACCGCTCGCCCGAATCTTTTCCGCTTAACTGGTTTTCAGACGGCGCTTGGGCATGCGCCGCATCGACATGCGTCATAGAATCTCCCTTCGTTGGCATTACCCATGTCAGGTTCAGCGGGTCGAAGCGTATCGGCGCTTCCTCTCAGCCTATCCGCGCACGTGATGCGAAGCAGGCTCCCCGGTATGTGAACGTGCGAAGAAGCAGTATAGCAGCATGCGCCTAGAAAAGCGGGTAGAACACCATAAGCGTTCCCTCTTCCACGGCGACGGTTGCGCGCTCACCCATAAGCTCGTTGGACAGACCGCGCGTCGTGCGGTTGGTGAGGGTCTCGTCGTTCACGGGATATTCCAAGCCGCTCTCTATGACGCCGCGCGCAACGTCGCTTGCGGAAAACACCGAGACCGTGCCCGCGCCAAGACCCTCCGGCAGCAAGAACACATCCGGACCGGTCACGAAGCGCACGGCGAACGCGTCGCCTACGCCCGTGACCGTGGCGCCTTGTTCGGAATAGCGCGCGAACAGCTGCAGGTTCGCGACCGTGTGGTCGAGCCTGCCCGAAAGCGCACCGTACACGATGAGGTTGTCGTTATCCCAGAAAAGGGCTTTCTCCATGGCAAGCTCCATGTCGCTTTTGTCCTTTTTGACGGGGTGTCGCGATACGCGTCGGCACTGCGGCACGTACCCTAGGGAATCGAAGTCGCCCACCGCCATATCGGGCAGCACGCCTAAAGCCTCCAGGTGCGTAAAGCCCGCATCGACGGCGATGACGAAGTCGAACTCCCCCGCCGCCTGCCGCGCGGAGAAATCCTCTGCGTTGAAATCGACCGCGCCGACCAATGCGCATGTTCCCATAGCGTATGCGTTCCTTTCCCCGTCGCGCAAACGGACGCTTGCGCGACAATGAGCGAAGTCGGAATAGTTTCGCTAGCCGTCAGGCCGGCGAAACGCTATAATACCACAGTGCGAGCGGGCCGGGCGATCGCGCGCCGCGAGGCGTGAGGAAAGTCCGGGCTCCAAAGGGCAAGATGCCAGCTAACGGCTGGGCGGGGCGACCCGACGGATCAGTGCCACAGAAAAGAAAACTCCCCCGCCGCCCGCGCGGGCTGTGGGAGAAAAGCTGAAACGGTGCGGTAAGAGCGCACCAGCGCGTCGGCAACGGCGCGGCTTGGAAAACCCTATCTGGAGCAAGCGCAAATAGGAACGCGATACGGCCGCCCTTCCGTGCGTTCGGGTTGCGTGCTAGAGACGCACGGCGACGTGCGTTCGAGATAAATGATCGTCCACGACAGAACCCGGCTTACAGGTCCGCTCGCAGCAGGTTCCGCCGACTTGTCGGTCGCCGGAGCCGCTTCGCTTCGCTATTGGGCCGAACGGCGGAACAGACTCGTTCGTTAGAGAGACGGAAGCGACGACAGCCAAGATTCCGCCTTCGCAAGATCGCATGCGACGGAGAGACGTTTATGGCGCGAGGTGTGGCCCAAAGCCACCTCGACGGCACTTTTAGGAACGCCCAGCTCGGTGGCAACCAGTTTGCAGACGGCTTTGTTCGCCTTGCCTCCGTCGGGCGGCGCGGTAACGCGCACGTGAACCTCGAGGGCGTTGCGAGCCTCATGAACACCGCCCACGCAAGCCGCACCGCCACCGCCCTGTTCGAGCGCCTTCACTCCCGAAACCACGTCACGCCCCGACCGAGGCGTGACGTGGACGGCTATGAATATGTTTTCCGACATGCTCCCTCTCACCTGTTGGTTTTTGCGACCCGGTTCGCCGACAAGCCGACGAGGGCGGCTGTGGCGACCGGCAAGGCCAACGGAACTCGTTTAGTCGATTTCCTCGAACTCGAAGCCGTCGTCAGTGTCGCCGAAACCGGAGAAATCCTTGTCTACGGCGGAGGGAACGGGCGTTGCAGGGGTGACCACAGGGCCTGTGGCCTGGGGCGTAGTGTAAGCTGGCACGGCGCTCGCGTTGATGGGAGCTTGGACGGGCATGGCGAGATGGCCTGTCGCTTCGGTGGAAGCGGACGATTGCGGACGAGCATGGGCAGAAAGGCGCAAAGCGGGCGCATCGCCGCCTATTTCGGCGAGCTTGCGCGTTGCGTCGCTGATGAAATCTTTGAGTATATCCCGGTATTCCTCGCGCACGTCCTCGCGGTCGTCTTCGAGCTTCTGGATGGCGCTTATCACTTCCTGCTTCTCGTCTTCGGCTTGGTCGAGAATGCGCTGCGCCTCGTTCTGGGCGTCTTGGATGATGGAAGACGACTGCGCCTTGGCGTTCACCACCGTCTCGTCGGCGAGACGCTGGGCGTTGATGAGCACCTGCGATATGGCGTTGTCGTCGGCCTTCTTCGCCTCGAGCTGGCGGGCAAGGTCGTCAGCCTTCCTCTCAAGCTCGGCGATACGCGCGTCTTTTTCGGCAAGCACGGCATCGTCGACGGAAGAAGCCGCGACAGCAGGCGCGGTTTCCATATGAGCCGGCGTATCGAACCCGTCGAACCGGGAATCGTCCAACTGAGCTTCAAGCTGGGCGATCTGATTGTTCATAGCGTCGATCTCGTCGGCCACATGTTCCAAGAACACATCGACTTCATCGACGTCGTAGCCTTTCCTGTCGATGGAAAAACTCATGTTGTGAATCTCAGCCGCCGTAATAGCCATTCTTCTTCCCTTCGTCTAGCGTTCACGTTCTTCCATATCATACCAGTTTAGAACAATCTTATCAGCAAACGCGACCCAAATTGCAGCACAAGCAGCGCAATTATGGGAGTTATGTCCACCATTCCAATAGGGGGGATGATTTTCTTGAAGAGATTGAGATAAGGGTCGCACACTTTGCCGAGCACCCGGTAGACGTCGGCAACGATACCCCGACTTGAGGGTATCCATGACATGAGCACGTACACGAATATCACCATGCTGTACGCATCGGCAAGCGAAACGATGAGGTATTTCAACATGGGGCAAGCTCCTTTTGTCGGCAAACATCGGAAACGGCGGCGATACGGTGGACGTGCTTCAGCATGCAGCCAGCTCCTTCGATCGACGGACTGCCGCCGCCACACCCGCGTCGATAGAGGCAGAAAAGCCCGCTTCCTCCATGGCCGAAAGCGCCGCTAGGGTCGTTCCTTTAGGACTGCACACGGCGATGCGCGTGGACTCGGCACCCTCGCCTGTTCGAACCATAAGCTCGGCCGTTCCCCGCACGGTCTCGAACGCCAGCTTTTCGGCAAGCTGCGATGCGAGCCCAAGCCGTGCGCCTGCATCGCGCAGCGCCTCGATAAGAGCCGCCACGTAGGCAGGGCCCGATCCGCTGATCGCGCCGATCACATCGATGGTGTCTTCGTCCACCACGCACGCCATGCCAAGGCAGGCGAAAAGATCGTGCACGAGCGCCACGTCTTCAGCAGTGGCGCACGCGCCCCCCGCCACTGCGGTGACACCGCAACCCGCCAGAAGCGGGGTGTTCGGCATGGTTCGCACCACGCGCGACCCGGATGCCAAAGCGCTTTCGAGGCGCGCGGCGGAAAGACCGGCGGCAACCGAAACGAACAGAGGGCCGCACCTTCCTCCCGAATAAGCGCCAAGCAGAGCGATGCTTTCCAAAACATCTATCATAACCTGCGGTTTCACCGCAAGAATCACCACGTCTGCCCGATCTATCTCGCGCGCGTCGGCAACGCAGGAAACGCCGTAGGCGCCCTCAAGGTACGCGCGACGCTGCTCGCCCGGATTCGCCACGATGAAGTTCGAAGGGGCCAGGTAGCGCGCAGAGCCGCGCTCGGCCGCAATCCAGCCGGCTATGACCGCCTCGCCCATTTTGCCGCCGCCAATAACGGCGATGCGGGCCGAGGAAAGAAAACCCTCAAGCGCACGGGAATCGCCGTCTCGCACGGAGATGTTCGCGTTTTCGGGCATTTACAGCACCCCTTGACTTCGCAGGCTTACGCGTTCGGCATCGGTGAGCGCATTGCCGCGCGTGATGGCGAACACCTTGTCGGCCACGCATTCCACGTTCGCCTCGAGCGCACTCGACACGCCGAAGGAAAAATCGAGAATACGCTTCGCAAGCGGATCGGGAGTGTTGCGCAACGCCAAAACGACCGCGTCGCCCGCCTTGAGTATCTTCGCAATACGCTCGACTTCGGCATAGCTTGCCGGCTTGAGCACCGAGCATGCGCGGGACGACGAAAACGAGGTGGAGCCTGTTCCCGCATACGCCTCGTAGGGATCGAATCCGGAGCGGGCAGCCGCACCCGATGCCGAAGAAGCGCGCACGTCAGCAGCAGGCGCAGATGCGCGATAAGACGAAGGAGCGACCGTATCGCCGCCCGACGCGAACCGCGATGGGCGGCGGTCGTGTTCCTCGCCGCCCTCACTCGGTTCGAAAAGGGAGTTCAGACCCTCCGAGCGCGCCTTCCCCGAAGCAGCCGCAGCCGTGGCGGCAGCCCCTTCGGGCGTGAGCGAGCGAGGCAACGACGAATCGACCATGGTGCGCTCCCCGCGATAGCTGCGCGAAGCGGAAGTGACGCGGCGAGGCGGAAGCGGGTCGCGGGTGAGGTTATCGGGCAGCTGGGTGTGCGAGCGCACGTCGTCGTACGAAACGAGTTTGGGAGCGGAAGTCTCGCGGGAGCGGGAACGCGCCGTGCGGTCGTTCGCCGCGCGCGTGGTCACCGGCGCATAGGTTCCGTACCCTCCCTGCGAGCCGGCGTCGTAGCCTGCGCCGTAGTCCCCGTAGTCTTCGTAGCCTTCTCCGTACTCGCCGTATTCGCCGTAGTCCCCGTAGTCGTCGTAGGCATCGTCATAGCGCCCTTGGCCTGCACCCCGATCGTTCGATCCGGCAAAACCGAGTTTGGATTTTATGCCGTCAAGCATGCTTCGCTCCGATTTCCCTCTTCCCGACAACTCCATAGTACCACCTGCTTCGTTTCATTCGGCGATTGCCGCCGCTGCGTTTCCGTTTCGTTTTCCCGCGCGCCTACCCTGCCGTTCGCTCTCTGTTCTCAAACGAGCTATCGAACACCGCGCGCCCGATGCGCACTATGGTAGCGCCCGCGCACACGGCTTCCCGCCAGTCTTCACTCATACCCATAGAAAGCTCATTGAAAACCGCCGCCTGGCACGGGGCAAGGCCAGCTCGCAGCTCGTCGCGCAAGCGCGCAAGACCCTCGAAGCATTCCCGCGCAACCGCAGCGTCGCCTTGAGGGGCCATGGTCATGAGCCCGCGCACGCGCAGGTGCTTTACCTGCGCGCATGCCTCAAGCAGCGAGTGCGCGTCTTCGGGCGCAACGCCGCTTTTGCTCTTCTCTTTGGAGACGTTCACTTCGAGCAGCACATCCTGCACTTTGCCAAGCCGTGCGGCCGCCTCTTCGAACCTGGCCACATGGTGCTCTTGGTACAGGGAATGAACGAGCGCGGCCGCGCCTACGATGTCGGGAATGCGCCGCGACTGCACGTTGCCTATGAAATGCCAGCGAGCCTGCGGGAACGCGGCAGACTTTCTCAAAATCTCGTCGGGACGGTTCTCGCCGAAATCGAGCGCGCCCCCCTCCATGGCACACGCAACCTGTGCCTCGCCCACCGTTTTCGAAACCGCCACCAAGCGCACCTCGCGCGGATCGCGACCCGCTTCGACGCAGACGCGCTCCACTTCGCGGGCGACGCGCTCGTAGCGCTCTTTAGTTCCCATGGGAAACCACCTCCCTTTCCGAAAAGGCGATCGCGCCATGGCGACCGCACGAGCCTTTGCTTGCGCGATACGAGAACCATTCGTCGGACCGACATACCGTGCAGATGCCGGCATCGCATATGCGAAAAGGCTCGATACCCGCGCTTGCAAGATCGCAGGCTAGCGCTGATGCAAGATCGACGTGCCGCGCAGACGGAACGCACGCTTCACCGAAGCGGTCGGCGAAAGCGCGGCAAACGTCTTCGCCGCATTCGAAACATTCCACACGGATACAAGGGCCTATGTAGGCGTTGTAGTCGCTTGGCGCGGCTTCTTCCCCGTCAAGCTGCGCAAGCGTCGAAACAGCCTTCGAGGCGATGCGGGCATATGCCCCGCGCCAGCCGGCATGTGCCACCGCGAACCGTCCTGTGGGCGAAACGACCGCAAGGGGCGCGCAGTCGGCGAAGCACAGAAGCGCCGCCACGCCGGAAACGGCGACCGTCACGCCGTCCGCGCCGCGCACGGCCTCATCGCGCACGCGCTCAAGCGAGGCTTCTTCGGCATCGAGCACCGAAACGATATCGGTTCCGTGCACCTGGTTCAACACGATGAGCGGCATGCCGTCCGCGCCGAGGGCGCGCGCGAGCTTTGTGCGGTTCTCGCGCACGCATTCGGGATCATCTCCCACATGCCCGCCAAGGTTCAAACTCGAAAAGCAGCCCTCGCTCACACCTCCCAAACGGGACGAGAACGCCACGCGCACGCCGCATGCACGGGCAAGCGCATCGTCGGTGAGCAAAAGCAAGCCCGCCTCTTCCCGCAATGCGAGCAGAGGCGTGGGCAATGAATCCATCGTCGGCACGGCGCGGCTTTCGCGCTAGCGCTGGCGCTTCAGGAAATCGGGGATGTAGTCTTCGTCGGCGAACCGACCGCTCGTGGAACTCGAATACGTAGTCGTAGCGTAGGTGGAGGTCTGCGCCGCAGGTGCCGCCGGAGCCGCAGGTTCGGTTGAGGAGAACAGATCCTTGCGCGAGAAGTCGATGGCCGACTGCTTGGGCGTGTTTATCTTGAAACCGGTGGCTATAACCGTGATGCGCACTTGGTCGCCCATGCCCTCGTCGATGATCTGGCCGTAGATGATGTTGGCGTTCTCGTCGGCACACGCCTCCACCGTGCGAGCAGCCTCGTCCACTTCCGTAAGCGTGAGGTCGGGACCGCCGGCAATGGAGAAAAGCACGCGCGAGGCGCCGGCAATGGACGCTTCAAGCAGGTTCGAGTTCGTGGCCTGCTGAGCCGCATCGAGCGCGCGGTTTTCGCCGGAAGCGATGCCGATGCCCATCATGGCCGTACCCGCATCCTTCATGACGGTGCGGATATCGGCGAAGTCCAAGTTGATGAGGCCGGGAATGGTGATAAGGTCGGTGACGCCCTGAATGCCCTGGCGCAACGTGTCGTCGGCAATGCGGAAGGCGTCGAGCATACTCGTCTTCTTGTCGACGATTTCAAGCAGACGGTCGTTCGGGATGACGATGAGCGTGTCGACCTTTTGGGAAAGAAGGTCGACACCCTGCTCGGCCTGGTTGCGGCGCAAGCGACCCTCGAACGAGAAGGGCTTGGTGACGATTCCCACCGTGAGCGCGCCTATTTCCTCGCGCGCAATCTCAGCGATGATGGGCGCGGCACCCGTTCCCGTACCGCCTCCCTCGCCCGCCGTGACAAACACCATGTCCGCCTCGGCCAAGGCTTCGCGTATCTCCGCTCGGCTTTCCTCGGCAGCCTGGCACCCCACCTCGGGGTTCGCCCCGGCACCCAGCCCGCGCGTGAGCTCTTCGCCAATATGGATCGTCTTATCGGCGTCCGACATGAGCAGCGCCTGACGATCGGTGTTGACCGCAATGAACTCGACGCCCTTCACGCCGGCTTCTACCATGCGGTTCACGGCATTCGTGCCACCGCCGCCTACTCCGACGACCTTGATGACCGCCAAATGCTCGGAACCTATGTTGTTTGGCATCGTGTCCTCCACACCTGCTGCGTTTGAAAGCTACGTTCATGACAAAGTGCAATTCATAAACTGACATTGTACACGATGAAACGACTTTTGCAAATTACGCTGCGACAATGGATGTTCTATGTCCACGAATACGCCAGAATACGCCGGAACACGCCGTAACGGATGAGCGGCGCCAAGAGCGAACGAGAGCACCTGCCGCACGAGTCGGTTCGCCGTACAAGTTGATTCGCCGCACGAGTCGGTTCGCCGCACGAGTCGGTTCGTCACGCGGGTGCTGAACTAGAGCGCCCTCCACGTGGGCCGGTCCACCACGCGAACGTTGATGTAGGCGACGGTGCCGGGGTTTTCTTCGAGAATCTTTAGGCACACGCGTTCCTTATCGCGGATGTTCTCGGCCGCACCGAAAGCTATTTCCACACCGTTTTCAAGCGTGAGCAGGGTCGATTCCGCATCGGTAGCTTTCACCTGCACCACTTGCCCGGCAAGTTCTGTGGTCATGCCGGCCACGATGGCAAGCGCGTTGTTCACGTTGCCGTCGGCGCAGTAGGTCCCCACATCGGGCGCGGTGCCAAAGGGCACGTCGGTTATATGCAGCGCGGAAGCGGCGTCTTCGTAGATTCGCTGGCTGATAGATTGGCCGAGCTCGGAGTCTTGGTTGGGAATGGCCATAAGCCACATACCGTCCGACGCGATGGCCCAAGGCTGTGTGGACGTGGCGTTTTGCGTGGGAACTTCCACCACGGCGGCGACGGTGCGCTCGGTTATGACGATCTGCAGCGTGCTCGGGAACACGCGGTTCACCGAAACGCTTTTGACCCACGCGTCGCGCAGGAGGTTCTTTTCGATGGCGCCGGTATCGACCCGCAGAAGCGTGGTGTTCGAAGGAACGTTGGCAAGCGCCTCCATTTCGGCGGCCGTCAGATGCTCTACGCCCTCCACCTGCACGTCTTCGATGGAAAACGCGTCAGAAAAGTACACGACGACACCCGCGAGCGCAAGGCATGCGATAAGGGCGACGACGGCGATGACGCGAACGGCATGGCGGCGGTAGGTTTTGCGGGCGCGCTCGGCGCGGGCGGCGCGCTCGAGATCTCCCACGCGCACGGATGTGAGCGGCATGGCAGGCAAGCCGGATGCGCGCATGCCGGGCACACCGCGCTGAGAGGAAGCCCGCATGGGAGCCTGACCGCGAGGTGCCTGCCTGGGAGTCTGCCCGCGAGGTACCCGCATGGGAACCTGCCCGCGAAAAGCCCCTCCCGCAACCCGCCCGCGCCCGCGCACAGGCGTGCGGGCGGGAACGCGGCCTGTGCGCGGGACGGACGGCCTACGCGAACCCGATGAACTTGACTTCTGGCGATAGCTCGATGCCATATTCCTCAAACACCTTGCTTTGGGCAAGCTCGATAAGCGCACGAACGTCGCGCGCTGTGGCTTTGCCCTTGTTCACTATAAAGTTAGCGTGCACTGTAGAAATCTGAGCGCCGCCCACACGCTTTCCCTTCAGGCCGACGCGCTCGATAAGCTCGCCGGCCGATGCGCCTTCGGGGTTTCTGAACACGCTGCCGCACGACGGCTCGTTGAGCGGCTGCGTCTTCTTGCGGCGGGCAAGCGACGCCTCCATTTTTCCGCGGATGAAGAACGGATCTGCCGCCTCCACCGCAAGCTCGCATTCGAGCACCACCTCATCGGGTCGCAACGACGTGGTTCGATACCCCCATTCCACTTCCGACCCCAAGCGGCGCCGCAAACCCTCGCGAGGGGAGAACGTGGTGACGCTCGCCACGCGCGAGCCGAGCCATTCGGTGCGCGAGCCCGCGTTCATACGCAGGGCGCCGCCGAGCGTGCCCGGCGTGCCCACAGCGAACTCCAAACCGGCAAGAGAGCGATGGAACGCCTCCTGCACCACCGAGGAAAGAGCCACGCCCGCCCCTGCGCAGAAGCGGCTTACCGCCTCGTCGAAGCGGCACGTGCGGAAATCGCGGCCCAGCTTCACGACCACGCCCGCATATCCTTCGTCGGAAACAAGCAGGTTGCTTCCCCTGCCCACAACGATCCAGGGGGTATCGGCGGATTCGCATGCATCTGTAAGGCGCACGAGCGCGCGCATGGAATTCACCTGCACGTAGAAACGCGCAGGCCCGCCTATGCGGTAAGTCGTATGGCGAGACAAAGGCTCGTTCGGATAGACGTCGCCGTCAAAGGAGCCGTCCACGAGCAGCGCTTCGAGGGGGGATGCGTGGCGTGCCGTCATGAGGCGCTCACACCCGCTTCCCCGTCGCCGGGTTCCGCTTCGCGCACGCGAAGGGCATCGATGAGCTGAGGCCCTATGGCCGTCACATCGCCTGCACCCATGGTGAGAATCAAGTCGCCGGGACACGACGCGTCCGCAAGGCGCGAAACCACGTCGGCGCGGCGCGCAATGTATTCCGCAGGAGGATGCCCGGCGTGTTCGAGCACCGGAGCGAGGAACGTCTTGCCCGAAACGCCTGGAACCGGCGTCTCGCCCGCAGGGTACACGTCCATGAACGCCACCGCGTCCGCCTGGTCAAAGGCGCTTCCGAATTCGTCTTTCAGCACCTCGGTGAACAACGGGGCACGCGAGTAGCGATGCGGCTGGAACAGCACACGCACACGCTTGAAATCGAGTTTTCTCGCCGCAGCGATAGTGGCCGCTATCTCGGTGGGATGATGCGCGTAGTCGTCCACCACGGTGACGCCGAAGGCCTCGCCCACCAAGTCGAAGCGCCTGCGCACGCCCGCGAACCTGGCAAGGGCGCGCGCGGCGGCCTGCGCGTCGTAGCCGAGCAGGTCCAGCAAGGCGATGACGCCCGCCCCGTTCAACGCGTTGTGGGCGCCCGGATTCTGCTTGATGGAGCCTTCGACCACGCTTCCGTCGGGCATGGAAAGCGTAAACGCGCTGCCCACGCCGCGCGGCTCCCACGATTCCACGCGCACGTCGGCTTCGGGCGAAAACCCATAGGTGCGCACCGCGCGGCCGCAAGAGCGCGCCAAGCGCACAAGCGCCTCGTCGTCGGCGCACACCACGACGGCTCCGTCTGCGGGAACCGACCCTATGAACTCTTTGAACTTGCCGTATATCTCGTCCAAGTCGTGGTAATGGTCAAGATGGTCGGCCTCTATGTTGGTTACAAGCACCGCCTTCGGGGAAAGGTAGGTGAACGACTTGTCGCTTTCGTCGGCTTCCACCACATAGGCGTTTCCCGTGCCCGAATGGGCGTTCGTGCCGTAAGCCCGAACGATGCCGCCTATGAGGAACGTGGGGTCTTTCCCCATGGCGTCGAGCGTGCTGGCCAGCATGGCCGACGTGGTGGTCTTGCCATGCGTGCCCGCAACGGCCAGCGTGTCAAGCCCTTGCCCCAAACGCGCGAGCATCTTCGCGCGGTGCCACACGGCAAGCCCGCGCTCGTAAGCCGCCGCAAGCTCGGGATTGTTCGGAAGAATGGCGGTGGAAACGACCACGATGGGGTTTCCCGCAGGAATGTTTTTCGGATCATGGCCGATGAAAACCGGGATGCCCGATTCCCTCAGCTGCTGGGTATAGCGGCTGTCGCGAATGTCGGATCCGGTTACGGTCATGCCCTGATCTGCAGCGACGCGCGCTATGCCGCTCATGCCGACGCCACCTGCGCCGATGAAATGCAGTTGTATGTTTCCGGTGTCGTTTGCAGTCATTTCGTCAAAGCCTCTCGCATCGCAGAGCCGTGCGCGACCCTGCCTCAAGATATCAAGATATCAAGATGTCAAGATATCTCCCTCGCAACACCCTCTTGCAAGGGCATCCGTCCATTGTAGTGCATGCGCATGCTAGCGAGCCGCCTCCATCACAACATCTGCCAATATGCGCGCCGCGCTTGCCGTCTTCTGCGCCTTTGCGGCAGCGCTCATGCGCTCGCGCATGCCGGCGTCTTCAACAAGGGAAAGCACGAGCCTTTGGAATTCCGGCGTGCCCACCTGATCGTCGGGAATCATGGACGCGCAACCCGCCTGCACGTACGCTTGCGCGTTTTTCGTCTGGTGGTCTTCGGTGGCGAAGGGAAACGGAACGAGCAGCGCCGGAAGGGCCAGGGCCGATATTTCGGCAAGCGAGGTGGCGCCCGCGCGGGAAACCACCGCGTCGGCGGCGGCCATGGTCTCGCCCATGCGGTCCTGGTATCCCATGACAAGCCATCGCTTCTCCTCTTCCGGCGTCAGCGCGAGCGAGCGCTGCACGCTTTCAAGCTCTTTTGGGCCGGTGATGTGCACCACGTACAGACAGGGAACGGCCAGAAGCCTTTCTTTGAGCGCGGCGACGCCCTCGTTGATGCGCCGCGCACCCAAGCTTCCGCCGAACACGAGCAGCACGACGGCGTCTTCGGGAATGCCCAGCATAGCGCGCCCCTCGGCGCGCGTGGCGGCCAGCACCGACGCGCGCACCGGGTTGCCTGTGCACCGCGCGCGGTCGGCAAAGGGCATGCCGTCTGCGGTGTGCGGATAGGTGAGGCATACGGCACGCGCCCGCTTCGCCAGATATTTGTTCGCCATGCCCATGACCGAGTTCTGCTCATGCACCACCACCGGAATGTCGCACGCTTCGGCAGCGCGCGCCACGGGAATGGAAACGTATCCGCCGAAACCCACCACGACGTCGGGCTTCACTTCGCGAAACCATCTTTTCGCCGCCTTGGTGCTCTTCTGTATCTTGACGAGGGCCTTGACAAGGGAAAGCGGGTGGGATCTGTTGAAGCCCGCCGCCGAAAACGGCTGGAACGAAAGCCCTGCCTGCGGCGCCAAACGCGCCTCGACACCGTTCGGGCATCCTGCAAAGCGCACATCGCAACCGCGTTTTTCAAGAACTTCCGCACAAGCCAGCGCGGGATTGACGTGACCCGCCGTGCCTCCGCCCGATAGCACTACCAGCATATGCCTACCTCCTGTTTCTCGCACCCGCATCGGCATGCACGACCCGCAGGTTTTCCCTGCGCTCACGGTACACGTCCGTTCGGGCCGCCTCCTGCGCGACCGCCAAGATAAGGCCCACCATCATGAACGTGGCTATCATGGAAGAGCCGCCCGAAGACACGAACGGCAACGGCTTTCCCGTGGTGGGCAAAGCCCCTATGGTACTTCCTATGTTGAGGAACGCCTGAAACACGATGGCTACCGTGAAGCCGCCCGCCACCATGGCGCCGAAATCCCCCGCCGCAACGCGTGCGATGCGCACCCCGGCGTAAAGGAACACGAGGAACAGGGCGATGATGGCAAGGGCACCCAGAAGACCAAGCTCCTCGCCGATGATGGCGAAGATGAAGTCGCTTTCCGACGCGAAAAGGTACAAATACTTCTCATGGGAATTGCCCAGCCCCACGCCGAACAGGCCCCCTTCGGCGAAGGCGTAGTACGAGCGGATTATCTGGTATCCGTCGCCGTAACCGCCTTGGCCGTCGTTCCACGGGTCGAGGAACACGAAGCGACCGGACCGGTAATCGGAAAACACGATGGCTAAGAAGGCGAAGAGCGCCCCCACAGCTATGATGCCCAGTATGACGCGCAAGGGAACCTCGCCAAACCACATGACCGCCAAGATGCCGACCACGCAGATAAGCGTCGTTCCCAAGTCGGACTGGGCCTTGAACACCAAACCCAGAAGCGGTACCACCACAAGAGCGATTTCCACCGAAAGAGCCTTCCAGTCCGATCTGCCCTCGCGCATATCCGACACGATGCGCGCAGCGGCCAGGATGAAGGCGACTTTCGCGAACTCGGAAGGCTGTATCCCGATGGACGTAGTGATGGGAAGCCAGCGCTTCGCACCGTTAAGCTCGTCGCCCACGAGCGCGGTTGCGCCCAGCAGAAGCACTGCAAAAGCCAAAACAACCCAGAGCAGCGGCCCTTTCCACACCTTAAGGGGTATGAGCTTCCACAAGACGAGCGCCGCAAGAACGCCCGCACCCGAATACAGAATCTGGTTGGCAAGGAAATGAGCGGCGCTTTTGCCTTCGCTGATGGCCTTGATGGACGATGCGGAATACACCATGACGAAGCCTATGAGTAGAAGCGCGAGCACGCAGAGCAAAAGCACGAGCCTTGGCGCCGCTATGCTTGCCGGCATCTGTCGTTTTCCATTCGCGCTCGCGCGGTTCATGGGCGGCGCCTAGTTTCCGGCGGGCTTCGCCGCAGCGGGCTGCTCGGCAGAAGCGGTCTTCTCGGCGCAGTCGGCGCGGGCGGCGCGCTTCGCCACAAGGTCTTTGAAAACGCGACCGCGCTCTTCGAAGCAGGTGAACTCGTCGAACGAGGCGCATGCGGGGGAAAGCAGAATCGCGTCTTTCGGGCAGGCTATGGCAAGGGCGGCATCGAGGGCATCTTCCAAGCGATCCGCAAGAACGACTTGGAAGTCGTTGTTGCCGGGGAAGGCTTTGGCAATGCCCAGTCGCTCAGACAGTCCTGCTCGCACGAAAGCGCCACTGGCGCTTTCGGCTCGTGCGGAACTCGCTTTGTGGGCACCGCCAAAGCCTTCCCCCGTCTGGAAGTTCCCCGATTCCAACCGCAAAGCACTCGCAAAGCCGCCCTCGTCAAGCTCTTCCCCGACCTGGGAATCCGCCAACTCGGCAATGCCTGAAAACGCCTCGGCGAAGCGAGGGCGGGATTCGCCGAAAAGGACGACGGCCCTGCAGGTCTCCTTCGCGCGCTTCGCCAAGGGCGCAAGGTCGGTGCCCTTGTCGCGACCGCCGAAAAGAGCGACGATGCTTCCAGGCGAAAACGACGCGAGCGCCACGAGCGCGGCATCCACGTTCGTGGCCTTCGAATCGTTGTAGCAGGCAACGCCGCCTACGCTGCCGCACGGTTCGATGCGGTGCTCAAGGGGCTTAAAGCTCGCAAGGCCTTTGCGCACGGCCTCATCGGCTGCGCCGAGCGCCACCGCGCACGTTGCGGCGGCAAGGGCGTTCGCCACGTTGTGGGGGCCTTTTATCTGAAGCGTCGAGACGGCGCCTGCGTTGTGGTCTTTCCCGGCAAGCTCCACATGCAAAAAACCCTCGCGCACGTAGGCGGCCGCCTCGGCGCCACAACGCTCCCTCATGCTTTCGCCCAAGCCCGCCGCAGTTCCCAGGGGCACATAGGAAAAGCCGCGCTCTTCGGGCGAAAGCGCCCGTAGCTTCCGCACGGTTTTTCGCACCGTATCGTTCGTGGCGTCGAGCACGGCCAGCGAGCCTTGCGTGTTCCCAAGGTTCGCAAGAACCTTGAGCTTGGCGGCAACGTAGGCCTCGTGGCTTTTGTGCCAAGCCAGATGATCGGGCGTAATGTTCAAGAGCACGGCCACATCGGGCGCGAAGTTGCGCGTAGAGGCAAGCTGGTACGACGAGGTTTCCGCAACGTAGACGTCGGTGTTTCCGGCCGCAACGGCCTCTATGCACGTATCGCCTATGTTGCCCACCGCACGTGCGTTCACGCCCGCCGCCCGCAAAAGGTGCGCCGCAAGAGACGCCGTGGTGGTCTTGCCGTTCGTGCCGGTAACGGCGACCCAGCGAGCGTCCGCCGCGCTCTCACGCCAAGCGAACTCGATTTCGCTTATCACTTCCGCGCACGCCTGGGCCGCGCTTTCGTAGAACGGCGAGAACTGGGAGATGCCGGGGCTTGCCACGCACACATCGTAGGTTTCCTCTATGGTTTCGTGGTCGAACTCCACGCGCACGCCGCGTTCGCGCATCTCTTCTGCATACGAAAGCGTCTCCTTGTCCGCAGCGCTCGATGCGCCGGCCGCTACGGAAAGCGCGCAGACGCGCCCGCCCAGAAGCGGTTCGAGGTAGGCGACGGCAGCCCGCCCGCTTTTCCCCAAACCTAAAACGAGCACCCGACCCAACTGCTTTGGCGCACGTTTGCGCCCTTCCAGAAACTCGATGTTTTTCGCCGTGTTTCCCATGCTAGGCCACCGCCATCAAAGACTCCGCGAAGTACAGGGAAAAGCCGCAGGCAGCAAGAACGCCCGAGACTATCCAGAAGCGCACGACCACCTTCGTCTCGCTCCACCCCTTCTTCTCG
>JAEYEL010000005.1 GCA_023403475.1 Actinomycetes bacterium | reverse complement strand
GCACTGGCGCTGGTTGGTTTTGCCCTTCGCTTCAGAAAGAGTGATGCCTCTCGGAAGGAGCCGAATGATACTGGTGTCTCCAGGCCTCCCGAATCAGGCGACCTCTATCGGGTCAAAGCTGGGGAATATGGTTTGACCGAGCGGGAAGAGGAGGTCCTTCTTTTGATGCTGAAGGGCCGAAACCTTCCGTTCATTAGCGAAAAGCTGGTTATATCCAAGAATACGGCAAAGAGTCACTTCAAGAGCATTTGTAGAAAATGCGGAGTCCATAGCAGACAGAAGCTCCTTGACTTATTCGAGGCGGAATTGCTGGACAAGACCTGTTGACAGAGGGGCAGGGGCTTGGGAATCATTTCTTGGCCGCAGTGCCCAACGATAGCCGTCTTCCCAATGCGCCTTTTTCCGTAGAATTCGGAAAGATTTGGGCATTATTTACCGCAAGGTCTATAAGCTCTTGGCGCGAGTGGATCCCCATCTTTGCGTAGATGTGTCTCATGTGCGTGTGAACCGTTGATTCCGAGATAAACAATTCGGCTTGAATACGAGGAGATGATCTTCCTAGAAGCAACAGTCTCAGAATCTCTGTTTCCCGGGGCGTCAGCCCGAATCGAGTCGCAGCCTCTTCCGAGTAGGAGAGGAACCCGGAATCCGAGCGCGAGATTTCCTCTCCTTCCTGCCTCTCGGACCCTCCTGTCAACGCCGATTCGATTTTCTTTATGTCATGTTCGGTGAAAACCAGAGAGTACCCTATAACGACGAGCGCAACAAGGGCGAATGCGAGCGAAAGGGAAAAATCCTGTGCGGTTACGGTACCGGTAAAAGAAACAAGGTCATGCGACCCCCTTGTCACAAGGTCGCCTCCTAGGAAAGCGGCTATCCCGAGCGCGACGAACGATTCTCTCCCGTCGGGCAGTCCGTGAGCAACGCAGAATAGCAGTGACATGCAGACGATAATAAGCAAGAGATGGCCAATGAAAAGGAACGCCCGGAGAAGCTCCGTCGCAAACGGAAACAGGAAGAGAGCTGCAGTGTTTAAGGCAATCACAACGTACGCGAATCGATAGACGGAAACCGTGGATGCTCCTCTGCGGATAAAAACGGCGACGATGATCCCGGAAGTCAATAGCCCGAAAGCGACGCGCAGGATGCTCTGATTAAGAAATACGGCTTGTCCAGTATGTTGCAACAGGCTGGAAGACAGACCCATGGCCAGCCCGTAGAAGGCCATTCCTACGAGCATCTTTTTCCGACAGAAAGAAGCCTTGTCGCGAGGCATGTCCGTGCTGAAAGAGCATTCGCTCTGTTCCTTTGCAAGGTGGCGCAAACAGCAAGCATTCGCACCGCACAAGATGAGCAGTACGACGATCTGCCAGTCGAAAGAAACCAGGTTCAAAGGAACTATCGCGACGAGCGCCGTAGCAAACCCCGCTCCCATCTGAAAAAGGACGTTCCTGCCGCCGTCGGATGAGAGCAGACACCCCCACCGAAAGAACAAGCCTGCGGAACCTGTGCTGACAAGCAGAGCGCTGGCTCCAAAGACCATAGGCCCCAACAAAGAATAATAGGCCACATGATCGAATACGTACATCAATATCAGTCCCACTGCCGCCGAAGAAGCACAGATCGTCATATACTTATCCTGATGAGCTGCGTTGCGAAGGCTGGTTAGGTTGCCAGTCAGGACGAGAAAAACGATCGCGCACAAGACCGACCCTGCGGCGATGCCCAAAAAAAGCGAATCGCTTTGCTTTGAGATCCGCTCCAGATACATGCTGTACGCCACCATTGACACAGTGCGATCCAGCCCGAAACCGACGATAGTCGTGATGCGGAGCGAGAAATAGTCGGAACATCGCAACATCTCCCAATTCCTTTCGGTACGCAAATTGGATTACCAACGTTTACAGAATATCGGGAAAAATAGCAATGCCGAGGAGAAAAACCCTGCAAAGAACCCGAATCGACCAATCTCACCGGTTTCTGTCGATGCGCTTTGCCAAGCGCCTCCTTACGATTTTGCCCGCAGTTTTAGGATCGGCGAAAAGGAGATACGATGGGTCATTCGATAGATCGACGTACTTTTGCAGTTGGGATAGGGGCCGCGACGGCGGCGGCCGTAGGGGCGCTCGCAGGCTGTTCGTCCAGCACCCGGAAAAGCGAACCCGCAAGCGAAGGCAATTGGGACAAGGAAGCCGACTTTGTCGTCGTCGGTTCAGGTACAGGGCTTTTCGGGGCTCTTATGGCGGCGAAGGAGGGCGCTACTGCTATTGTCGTCGAAAAGTCCGACCGTGTTGGAGGAACGACGGCTCTTTCGGGTAATGGTTGCTGGGTGCCCAACAACCGACATATGAAAGAACACGGAATAATGGAGCTTCCTGAAGAGGAAATAGTTCGCTACATCGATGCGTGCGACGTGTATAAAACAGGATCTATGATTCTCAAAGAAAACTACGTCAGCAAAGCTTCCCGCGTGTTCGACTATATTGAAGACGTTTTAGGATTCCGCCTAGACACTGATTACAATGACCCGAAATTCGAGGGGAAGCCGGTGCGTGGTGACTACTACCCTCTTCCTGGAAACATCGAACTCGGCCGCTCCCTGTTTTTCCTCAATGATAAAGGGGTGCCTTTGTATACGAAGAGCTACACTGAATCGGTCATTCCCTATGCGGAATCTTTAGGAATAGAAATGCTTACAGGCACTCCGGCGACATCTCTTGTGCTTGACGAGAGGGGCTCCGTCGTCGGCATAGAGGCCAGTAAAAACAAGAGTGAAACCTTGAGAATCAAAGCCTCCAAAGGCGTCTTGCTTTCCGCTGGAGGGTTCGACCACAACAAGGAAATGGTCAGGCAGTATTTGAGAGGCCCGGTTTACGGAAGCAATGCCGTTCAAGAAAACACGGGCGACGCTCACGCCATGGGGCAGGTAGCGGGAGCCGCGTTTGGGAACATGGCCTCATGCTGGGGCCTCCCGTTTTTCAAGAACGCTGTTGGCGACGAGTACAGCACGGCATACGACTGGTCGACGTGGAGGACGAAGCCATACTCCTTGATAGTTAATTCAAAAGGTCGTCGTTTCGCAAGCGAATCCTCTGCCTACTCCATTATCAACCTCGCTTTTTACTCTTACGATTCCGGGAACTGCGCCTATCTCAACCTCCCTGCATATTTCATCTGCGATTCGCGTTATGTCGCCAATTACGGGTTCCCTGGCCAGAAAACGAAGGAGGGAGAGCAGCCGAGTTTGCCAGAATATGTGAAGATGTACGAGTCGATCGGGCAAATCGCGGCCGATCTTGGCATAGACAAGGAATCTCTAGAGAACGAGATCGAAAGATTCAATTCTTTTGCATACGCGGGGAAGGATCTCGATTGGGCACGTGGTGAGTATTTCCACGAAAGTCGAACGAACGGAGATCTTGGATACAAGGAGAAAGGCCTTTCAAATCCCTGTCTTGGGCCTGTGGAAGAGCCGCCCTTCTACGTTGCGGAAATTGGCCCGGGAACCTGCGGAACAAACGGCGGTCTGCTTGTCAATGAGAATTCTCAGGTTCTACGCGCCGACGGAAGCGCAATCGAAGGCCTCTATGCAGGCGGCAATACTGCGGCCTCCATCTTCGGCTCAGGGTATCCGGGAGCTGGCGGCACTGTCGGCCCGGGCATCTTCCAAGCGATGATGGCCGCCGACCACGCCTTGGGCCTCTCTAAATTCTAGATAATCCGAACCGTCAGAAAGGCATGTTATGTTTACGAAAGAAACGGAAGAAAGAACTCTCTTTTCACGGCGCGACATCGTCAAACAAGGCGCTCTTGCGAGTGGAGCCGGAGTGCTCGCGATCGCCGGATTAGCCAGCTGCGGCCCTCTTGAGAAATCAGGCGGCGAGAAAGAGGGCGCTTCGGGAGAAGACGCCGGCTGGGATGAAGAATACGACGTGCTTGTTGTCGGATCGGGCTGCGGGCTGTATGCTGCCCTCGTGGCCGCACAGGAGGGTGCGAGCGTGTGCGTCATCGAGAAAGCCTCTTTGCTGGGCGGCACAACGGCCCTATCGGGCAACATGTGCTGGGTTCCCAACAATCGACATATGGAAGAAGAGGGAATCGAGGAGGCAAGTCCCTCCCAAATCCTCTCGTATCTCGTGGCTGCCGATGCATATTGCGATGCACGGCCTGAGATTCTCGAACATTTTGTTGCCCATGCGCGGGATACCTTCTCCTATCTCGAGGATGACATCCAATTACCAATGGGGATACGCATGTCGTTGCCTTTGAGGGGAGACTACTACGATCTTCCCGGTGCTTTACCGCAAGGACGCTCAATGGACTTTTTGGATTCTGAGGGGAAACCTGCGGGCAACAAGACTATTGAAAAGCTTATCCTGCCCAAAATTCAAGAAAAAGGAGTGGTGACTAAAACCGAAACAACCTTGCGCTCTCTTATCATCGATGAAGACGGGACGGTTATCGGACTGACGGCAAAGGGGAAAGGCAATAAGACAATACGCTTAAAAGGAAAAAAGGCCGTTATCTTGGCGAGCGGCGGCTTCGATTGGAACGAGAGCATGGTGAACGCCTATCTGAGAGGACCGCTGTTTTCCTCAGTCGGCGTCGATTCCAATACGGGGGATGGTCACAGAGCCGCGCTCGAGATAGGGGCTGCGCTCGGCAATATGCAGAACTGCTGGGGAGTGCAGGCCATTATCGTTGACGATGCGGAGGGCTACTCGAAGGTCAGCGACTGGGGAACCTATCGGTCCAAGCCCAATTCGCTACTGGTTAACCAGAAGGGACGGCGCTTCACCAACGAAGCGTCCTCGTATTCGACATGCAATCCCTCGTTCTATGCTTACGATACCTCGACGTGCAGCTATATGAATATACCGGCATTCCTCGTTTTCGATCAGACGTACGTGGACTATTACGGCTTTCCCGGTGTGAAGACGAAGGAAGGGGAAAAACCGTCCATGCCCTCCTACGTCTCCTCGTTCGATTCTCTTTCCGATCTTGCAGTAGCCTTTTCCATAGACGAAGATAACCTTCTCGACGAAGTCTCTCGATTCAACGATTTCGCAAAAAGCGGGAACGACCCTGACTGGCATCGCGGTAGGTGGGAGTTCGACACGAAGGCAAACGGCGATTCGGCGCATAAGCAAGAGGGTCTAGCCAACTCGTGCATGGGGCCTGTCGAGCATGCACCTTTCTACTGCCTGAAAATGGGGCCGGGTTGCTGCGGGACGAGCGGCGGCGTTCTTGTCAACAAGAACGCCCAAGCCATTAGCGCGGTAACAGGGCAGCCCATAGGCGGCCTCTACGCTATGGGAAACTGTGCTGCTTCTATTTTCGGCTCGGCATACCCTGGATCTGGGGCTACGGTTGGAGCGGGCATTTTTCAAGGTCTTATGGCCGTCCAGCATGCACTGGGCTACAACAAATACTAGGCCTTTAGGCCTTGTTTGACGCCGTTGCTCGCATCCGGTAGCAAGCGTTTGCTGCGGTCGCGTTTGCGCCAGAGAAACCGGATGCGTCCACCTTCGACAGCGACCGGAGAATAAGCGTGAGAGACATCACTAGGGAGCTGGTCGTGGACGTGGACGGGGGTCGTGGACGGGGGTCGGTCGGAGACAGTCGTGGACGTGGACGGGGGTCGGGTGTGGGGAGACGAGGGTCGGGTGATTTGTCTCATCTAGCAGGTGGACGAGGGCTCCTCGGCTCCCCGGGGACGGGGTCGGGGGTCGGGTGATTCGTCTCATCTAGCAGGTGGACGAGGGCTCCTCGGCTCCCCATCTGCACCTTGCGCTTCTCGCCCCGCTCTTCCGATAACGCCTCGACTGATTCCCGTCAGGCGCTCTATTTGCCTCACGGTAGCCCCCATGTCCTTCAAAGCGACGAGGGCCGCGTTCCTGCCCTCTCGAGACATCCCGCCCAAGTCGGAAAGACGGTCGACCCCTAAAACCCCCCTAGCCATCTCGCGCACATTCTGGTCTGTCAGGCGCTTGCGGGCTCGCCGGCCTGCAGACGTGTTCTCGTCCATGAATACCTGGTCGTCGCACTCGATGCGATGGAACCTTTCGAAGCAATCCGCGCCGCCGACCATCTCAAGCGCAAGCGAGGTGCTCGCCAGGTCGGCGCCGGTGCTTCCCGTATATTCCCGGTAGCTGCTCCATTCGTAAGCGTCGAATGGAGCGATTCCGGCCTTCTGCGGATTGAGGTGGATATATCGGAGGGCCGCGAGGAGCTGTTCGTCGGAATCCACAGGCTCGCTGCCGAATCTGCCCTGGAAGAGCGTCCCCGTTCTCTCGTACTTTTCGTTGAAGTATTGCGCGTAGGAAACCTCGAGGCGCCTCATCTCCTCGGACAGGCGCCGCATTTCCATTCTGACGAGCAGGTGGAAATGGTTGCCCATAAGGCAGTAGGCGAGCATGTCGCAGCCGTCAGAAAGAGAGAACCTGCGCAATAGGCCTAGGAAGAAGGCATTGTCCTCGTCGTCCTCCAGAATTTGCAGGCGGCCAACACCGCGCGCGAAGACGTGATAAACGTTGTGCTCGGAAAGCTGTCGCGGGGTTCGGCTCATCGGCTGCGCTCCTCTCTACAGGTGCCGGTTGCTATTGTTCGCTAGCTTAGCATATCGTTTGCGGTGAGGCAAAAGTGAGACGAATCACCCGACCCTCGTCTCCCCGACCCTCGTCTCCCGTCCCGAGAATCACCCGACCCTCGTCTCAACCTGTATCGTTCGTTTGCCTTATTGCCACCATAAGAGAAGTGGAATACTGGTATCATAGGTACTAGTTCGAACGTCAAAAAAGGAAAGACCGGCCATCGTGCATGCAAACAATCGAAACACGTTTTTTGCCGTTGCGGCGCTCGCTCTTTTCTTCTTCGCGTTTCTAGGGAGCGAGTTCTTCTTCGATGCTTCCATAGGAGCGCTCATCGAAGCCTCCGAGGTGATTGCCGCCCAAGGACTCATCCTCGGTGCGAGCGTGGCCGGGTTCATCACCTTCGCCTTCGCGCGCCGCCTTGGCCGCACCCTGGGCAGAACGCTTGCCATTGCAGGGACGATTGTTGCCGTTAGCTGCCTCGGCGCAATAGCTGCTGTTGGCTCGGCAGCCGAAATGCAGGCGGCCGGTTGCACGCTGTTCTTCTGGTTGGGCATTGCGGGGGGCGCGGCTCACTGGATTTGCGCCACGGAGCTTGCGCACAGCAGGCACCTAACCCGCTGCATCGGGGCAGCCTATGCGGCGGGACTGCTTCTGCAGTTCGGCGCGAACGCACTACCGGGCAGCGAAGTGGCCAGCGTCGTTGTTCTCGGCGGTGCCTGTACAGCCCTTCTCGCTTGCCTTTGGCTTGCATGGCCTCGAACCGATTCGAACAACGAAGCTCGCTGCATGAGCGACACCCCCTGCACGCAGCATGACGAACAAGAAGGCAAGCTTGAGTCCGGCCGGCGTGCAACGCCTACACCTGAGACCAACCGGCACGCCGTTCAAGAGCACCCGAGCCCTCTCGCATCCGGCAACGAGCCCGGCACGCGCAGCAACGCCACCCGCACCGCAGCAAAATTCGCGCTCACCGTTGCGTGCATGGTCTTTTTGTTCAGCACGCTCGACAACATTGTGACCCTTGCCGACGCGCAAGGACAGCTCGATGCGGAAACGTGGCCGCGCCTTTTTCTGGCTGCGAGCGGCCTTGCTGCCGGATTCGTTTTCGACTTGAGGGAACATCGCCTTATGGGCCCTGTCATGTTTTGCGCAACCTTGCTTTCAGCCCTTTCCATCCTGTGCATTGAAATGGGAGAAAGCCCTGTTGCAGGACTTGTCGTCTTTTATCTGACGGCAGGATTTTTCGTCGTGTTCTTCACGGCAGGCTTCTTCATGCTTGCGCCGCGCACCAAAAACCCGCGTCTGTGGGCAAGCATGGGACGCATCGTCAACAACGCCTGCGCACTTGCCTTCGTGAAACCCTCGCTTGCACTTGTGCAATCGGAAGGCATCGCGCTCGTCATGACCGCCGTCATCGTTCTTTTCGCGATAACGAGCCTATTGTTTTCCTCCTTGGGCCTTATGCAGGGAACATTCGGAAACCTCAGACTAAGCGGCCAAGCCGCAGAACACCAAGCCGCAGAACAAGCAAAGGCAGCATCCGTTACGCCGAACGGCAAGCAAGCGCGAGCCGCCTTCCTTGACGATTTCGCGTCTGCGCAAAGTGAGCGCATCGATGCGTTCACTTGCAATTTCGACCTTACCCCGCGTGAAACCGAAGTGCTCGAAAACGTGCTCACCAGCGAGAAGACGCTGCAGCAGATTGCGGACGACATGGGAATGTCGCTGCGTATGCTCCAACGGCATCTCTCAGCAATCTATGCTAAGACCAACACGAAAACACGCGCCGGTCTTACCAATTGCTTCTTCTCGATGCCTACAGAGAGCGGAAAAGCTGGCGAACCTCATCAATAACCTCGCTGTCGGCCACAATAACAGCCTTGTCGCCGGGAAGCAGCAGGGTGTCGTTGTTCACCACCTGCACGTCGTCTCTCGTAGACACGGCAACGACCAGGCTGTTCTCGGGCATGGGAATCATGGAAACCGCAATCCCCTGCTCGTTGGAATGGTACCGCATGCGAGGAACCGTCATTTCGGAAAGGACCACGTTCCCATGCGTAAGCGACGATACGACGCTTACCGAGCCGAGCAACGCCTCTTCCTCGATCATGTTGGCAATAAGGGTGGTGGACGACACGCATTCGATGCCCACCTCTTTGAAGATACGCAGGTTCTTCGGGTTGTTCACGCGCGCTATGCAGCGCGGCACGCTGAACACGCGCTGGGCTATCTCGCAAGAAACCAGATTGTTGTCGTCTTGACCGGTTGTCGCCACGAAAACATCGGCACGGCGAATTCCAGCGTCTTCCTGATACTTCGAATCACATCCGTCACCGTGAATGATCAGGTAGCGCCCCTCTAACTCCACTGACAGATGGTCGGCCGCCTCAACGTCTTTCTCTATAACGGCCACATCGTTCCCGCTTTTCAGAAGAACGGAAGCAAGGTAAGCGCCAATTTTACCTCCGCCGTTGATTACAATGTACATGCAAGCCCCTTCCGCATCGCACGCCGCGCCGTCGCTTTCGCCGTGCGCTCCTTCTTACTCCTGGATGTACTTCGAAAACGACTCGATAAGCTCATGACGCACGCAGGCAAGCACGGAATCCCCGTGATACAGAATACTGTCGCGCGTGGGAATGGACGAAGCCGACCCGTCGCCGCGTTCGAACGCGATAATGCGAATGTCGTGGTCGCGCTCCATTTCGGAAACGCGAACGGTGCGACGATCATCGTCACGCCAGTCGAGGGCAAGGGAAAACCGCAGAACCTCGAACTCGCCGAACGTGTCTATATGAGAGCCATGACCCGAAACCGCTTTGGAGAAAATGTCTTCGGCAACAAGCGACGTGCCGCATACGTAGTCAATACCCAGCTGCATATATGCGCGTTCGTGATCGGGATTATAGAGGCGGGCAATAACATGGGGAACGCCGAACAGATGACTGCCCACCTCGGCGCACATGAGGTTCGCGTTGTCCGACTGCGTGACGGCGGCCAAAACGTCGCATTCGTCGGCACCTGCCTTCGCAAGAATCTCTTCATCGAACCCCACGCCCTGCACCGTCGATCCGTTGAAATTGCGACCCAGATTGCCGAAAGCGTCGGCCTTGCGGTCGATAACGCACACGTTCGCCCCGTTATCGGAAAGCATGCTTGCCAACTGCGATCCAACGCGTCCGCACCCAACGACGATTACATTGCTCATGGCGCGTTGTCCTTAGATTTTTTTCATCTCATTCAGAGTGTCTCTAAACCAGTTGTCATAGTTCGGAGGGCAGTACTTCTTGGCGTTTGCGTAAGATATGGTGTAGCCGTAACTACGGGAAAGGCCGCCGACATGGGCATCTATAGCCTCTTCCCAACTTGACCAACCCGATTTACCCCAGCCCCATGCATTATAAGAGGCAAAACAGTTCGCCCCTTTCGAGCTTTCAGTGTTGGAAATGGCGGGAGACCAGCGCGGGTCAACGCCGTATTTCCATGCAGCCTCGGCAAAGACGGCACCTTGCCCTGCAAGCGGAGAGCCAGCCAGATAGGAATCTATCCTTTCCGTCCACTCTTCGATGAACGCGTCTTCGCCCGCTTCCCAGTTCACATCGGAAAGAGAAGCCATGGCTTCTTGGCCGGACTTGGCCTGCTGTTTCGCACGAGCGGCCTCGGCAGCTTCAATGTGCGCCTGCTCCTCGGCACGCTTCGCCTCTTCGGCCGCAATACGAGCAGCCTCTTCCTCATCTGCTATTTCCTGAACGCCTTGGGAAATGTCGCGTCTGGCGGCACTGGTGAGAACCGTTTTCTCGCGAATGCCGTCGGAAGAAACAGCCTCGGAAACCTCGCTTGCAGAAGAAGCCTCCTCAACAAGCGAAGCCGACGAGAGGCCGAACGAATCGCCCTCGGCAGAACCGCCGCCGGCAGCCGCGATGCCATAGCCAATGCATCCGGCCACCACCAGAGAAGAGCAGGCAACCGCCGCAACGCACGCCGCGATGCTCGTCTTCCTGTTCGTGTGTCGCTTTACCGCCAAGTGCAAAATCCTTTCACGAAACAACAAACGACTAAGCCGCCGAAGCAGTGACAGCGTGGTATGTTGATGGGAGGTATGCTGCCAAGTGAGTCGATATGCCGTTGTTACAAGGTGGTATTTTACCTTATAAGGCCCCTCGAACGCAAAAAGATGTGAAGGCGGCTCCACGGTTTGTTCGCTTGACAGAAACGATTCGCCCACATTCCCCGCTCAGACGTGCAGTTGCGCGTTCCTTGTTTTCGCATTCTCGCCGCAGCAACAAGCCCCGGCGGGCGGTTCGGGCGGCAAATGGCCGACCCCTTTGTAGGAGCCGCGCTCCATCGCACGGGCGACGGCGGCGGCTGCAAAACGCGAGTCGTTGGCGTCTGCCAGGCGCGCAGGATTAAACGAGCCGTAAGCATCGGAATGGGCTTCGTCGGGCGTTATGTCGTAAGGCTCGCTTCGTCTGGGCATGCGCGGAAGCGCTATCCAAAGAAGCACGTATACCAAAACAGCGAACCCGCACGTCACAATGGCCAACATAACCGCCAAAATGCGCACGACAATGGAATCGGCGCCGAAATAGGCGGCAATGCCCGCGCAAACGCCGCCAGCTACGGCGCCATTGCCACGATATAGCCGCCTATCCGCGTTCACAACCCGCTTCTTTCTATTCCGCCCGCTCGCTCATCTGCTCGCTCATCTGCTCGCCCGTCTGTTCACCCGTCTGTTCGCACTCCGAGCTTGCCGAACACGCCGGATCGGGAACGCGCCAAACTTTGATGGTTGAGATGCGACTGCGCCGCATCTTCTCTATCTTGAATGCGAAGCCGTTCAAAACGAACTCATCGCCCGTTTGGGGAACGAAGTCGATAGCGTCTATAAGCCAGCCGGCTATGGTCTCGTAGTCGTCCGATTCCGCAACGGGCCAGCCCAAAGCCAGCGCGTCCTCAACCGGAAAGCGCCCGTCAACGCGCCATGCGTCTTCGCCGAGCGGCGTGATGTACCTGCTTTCCGCATCCGACTCGTCGATGATCTCCCCAACGATTTCCTCGACGATATCCTCGACGGTTATTAAACCATCGGTGCCCCCGTACTCGTCAACCACGATGGCCATTTGTTGCCGATTCGTTTGCATTTCAGAAAGCAGGGGGAATATATCCTTCGTTTCGGGAACGAACATGGGCTCGTAGGCGTACTTGCTCACAGGGTCGTCGTCGCGCCCGTCCATGAGCGGGGCGATCAGGTCTTTATAATGCACGATTCCCACAATGCTGTCGATATCCCCATGAAAAACCGGCAAGCGCGAATAGCCCGTTCCGTGCATACGCTCCACCGTCGCCCGCACCGTGTCGGTATCTTCAGCCAGTATCATGTCTACGCGAGGCTGCATGATCTCGTGAACCGTCGTGTCGCCTAAATCGATGATCTCGTGAATCATGCGCTTCTCATCATCAAGCAGCTCGTCGTTGTCGGCCACCATGAGCTTGATTTCCTCTTCGGAAGAACCTTGGTTCTCGCCAGCTCCTTTGGAACGCGAAAGCTTCGCCAATCCGCGAGAGAAGCCAGAGGCAAGCGCCGCGAGGGGTGTGGAAGATTTGCGAGACATCGGTTAGACGATCACTCCTTCGTAAGGCATGTTCCTCGCACCCCAGATCAAATGATGTAGTTGGCAATAGCCAGAAACTGCAGGATGCTTCCCGCAAGCACCCAAAGATGGAAAACGGAGTGCATGTAGGGAATTTTCTTGAGAACGTAGAATATGCATCCTACTGAATAGCATATGCCGCCGGCAAGAAGCAGCCACAAGCCCGTTGCGGGCAGGTTCGCAATAAGCGCCGGCAGAAACCATACAACGCTCCACCCCAAAAGCAGATAGAGCACTGCGGAAACCCAGCGAGGGCGAAACACCCAGAATGCCTCGCACGCCACGCCCAGAAGCGCCACAGCCCACACGAACACGCAAAGCCACGCGCCCCCGTCACCCATAAGTGCAATAAGGCAGAACGGCGTGTAGGAACCCGCAATGAACAAGTAGATGCAACTATGATCGAGCACTTTGAACACTCGTTTGGCCTTATCGTGCGCAATGGCATGATACAGCGTTGACATGAGGTATTCCACAAGCATCGTTATGGTGTACACCAGAGCTGCAAGCAAATAGAAGCCCCCGCCGTCGTGCACCGCATGCACCACGAGAATGGGAATGGCGGCAATGGCAAGAAGCGCGCCGATGCCGTGCGTGATGGCGTTGGCCACCTCTTCGCCAAGCGTATATTCGCGCACGTTGCGCACTTTGCGATCAACGCTTGCAGAAGAATTCGACGGTGCGTTGCGCAGCTCGTGGACGCGCGCGTAATCGCGCGGCTTAAACTGAGAGGGAGTCCAGTACACGACCGTATCTTCAGGTGCCAAAGGTGTTAAAGGGACACCCCTCATGGCATCGTCTGATGGCAGAGGGGAGTTTCCAATGCCATGGGAAACGTCATGGGAAACGCCACGGGAGCGGACGCCTTTTTGCTGCGATGCCATGAGGGGTGTCTCTTTGGCATCGGCACCTTTGTTGGATGTTGGTTTCGAATTCATGATGCTACTCTACCACATTTCCGTGCGGCAATCTATGCGGCTTGAGCCAATTGAGCCACATGCAAGCATCTTTTTCACAAGCATCGATCAGACGAAGAGTGGTTCCGCCAACGCCCGCCGCCGTGCGCACGCAGACGGTAGCAGTATGGGCTCTGCGTTGGAACGGGTTTGTGCGCGTCCATCCGTATTGAATCTTCCCCCGGGGAAAGCTGGTGGTCTCGCGGGAAAAGCCGCCGTTACTCACCTGCATGAACCGCTTGTTGAACGCAAAGCTCGACTCGCGAAACCATAGAACGGCTCCCACGCAGTTCAAAGCGAACAGCATAGCGCTCACCGTATACGCGGTTGCAGCCGCTGCGGGGAAAGAATCGAGAAGCGCGGCACTGAAAGGATCTGCAGAGCGAGAGGGGCTAAGCAGCGCCCCAAAAACGACGAAGACGACCGTTGCGCACACAGCCAGCCAGAAGCCCGGCCCTTGTAAAACGGCACGGCGCACAAGGGCGCGGCGCAGCCCAACGCGCGGCAGCGGGTGCACCTCGGTCGGAACATCGGTGAACTCGGGTATAACGCCCGCCAGAATTTCGGGAACACGCGCCATCTTCACGAAAGGATGAATAACCACCCCCTGGGTTCCCAAGCCGCTTTTCTGCTGGTCGCCAGCGTTCTGAGAAGCAGCATCTATCTTTCCCACCGATATCTCGCAGTATCCCATGAGGCGACGGACGAAGCTTTGCCTCACCGTCACCGACTGCACGCGGTCAACGTCGATGCCCTGAAAGCTATGCTGCAAAAGCCCGTGCTCGACTTCGATGCGGTTGTTGCGACGGCGCGCTTGAAAACCGCCGTAGAAAAGGCAGTTCCCTACGATGGAGAACAACCACACCACAAGCGCCGTTCCCACAATCGCAGCCACGCCCAACGCCACCAAGCTTTCTCCGAACAGCCGCGAGCCCGAATAGATCGCATTGCCGACCACGGGTCGGGCAACGCCTGCGACAAGCGGGGCAATATCCCCCACGAACTGCACGATGGCGGCCAATTCGCCCAACACCACCAAAACGAAGGCGGTGTTGTTCGAGAGGCCCGTGAGCAGCAGCTCCTTGTTCGAAAGACCGTACGAGTAACTTATCGCGCCGGTATCCACGTACTCGCCGGCGAACACGCCGCGCACGTCATCCCATATCTCGGCAGGGGCATCAAAAACGTTGCCGCCCGACCGCTGCGCGAGGAAAGCGCCGCGAACAAGGGACGGAGCAGAAGCAGAAGCGGGAGCAGGGGCTACCTTACGCGCATCCACGCCGCTTTGCGCAGATTCCTGAAGCTGTTTGCGCAAGAACAGCTCTCGGCGCAACTCTTCTGCTTGCGACCTGCGCACATACGGAACAAACGTGGCCTTGTTGGATGCGCCGCCCGCCGTGCCTATAGACACCGTGCATACGCCGAAAACACGCTGAAGCAGCGATGAGCGCTGATCGACCGACTGCACGCGCCGATACGGCACGTGAACGCACTTCTTGTTGAAAATGCCCGAATACAGACTGAATTCCTCTTCGCCCAGTTCGTACCAAAGATGTCTGTACGCCACGCTCCGAACGAGCATCGTTGCGCCCAAAACCGCCAGAAAGGCAACGACCGTGCAAAGAACCACGAACGCGAGCACTGACATCCCGGCCAAAAGCGGCATGCTGTCGGCAGCCAGAAGACTGGGAACGGCAGACACCGACGAGCATGCGGCCGCGAAAAGAACGAGGAATGCCACGCGCATGCCTCCCAGCCAAATGTAGCTGTGGTGCACTTGGTAGCGCGCGGGTACGGAATCCATCTCGCTCGCGCCCCCCTGCAACGGGGATTGGGGTTTCGGTTGCGGCTGCGATTGGGGCCGGGACCGCAACGGGGATTGGGGCTGCAACGAAAGCCGGGACTGGAGCTGAGGCGAGCGTTCGCCTGATTCTTCGCACGCCGCCATCATACATCCTCCCGGGCAAGACGAGCCAGTTCGGCCGCTCGGTCGCGCAGCTGTTCGGCCTCTTCCTGCACCAAACCGGGAATAACGTGCTCGCCTGCCGCCGTTGCCACCGTTACGTCGGAAAGGCCGAAGGCGCGCAGAATGGGCCCTTGCCGCGTATCGGTGTTCTGCACGCGAATAAACGGAACGATGAAGCGTTTGCGCCAGATGATGCCCCGTGCAATGTCCAGATAATCGTCGGAAAGCTCGTAGCGCCAACGTGCATAGCGAATAGGAGGCAAAACAGCGAGAAACAGCACAAGCGCCACAGCGTACAATGCCAGAAGAACGCCTAAAACCACGTATACCCAGGCAGCTGAGTCAAGCGCCGCCCCTATAGCGAAGGGCACAGCGCAGCACAAAAACAGAAGCGTCGCGCAAACAGCGTCGCCGATGCGCCAAACGCTTCTGATTTTCGGATTCAACTGGTTTTTAGGAAGCTCTTTCATCGTTGTCCTATCGGTCATATGTGCTCGTTCGCCATCGGTCAGGGTCGGCAAAGTCCACATCGCTTTGCGGATCGACGTGCCCGACCACGGTGCGCACATGCTCGTCGTCGGAGTCGGCGAAGACCCCTCGTTTTCTCCCTTAGGCAGCCGTTGACCAGGCGAGCGACCGGCAAGCGACGCACAGTCAGCCGCCGTCTTGCCCGCCGGCGCCCAGCCGATCAGCTTCTATGCAACGGCCACCTTCACTTTGCCGTCTTCTCCCACCTGCACGCGCCCTTCGGCTATAAGGCGCAGCACGCGAGGGTACAGTTCATGTTCCGCCTCGTGAATGCGCGCCTCGAGCGTATCAAGCGTATCGTCTTCATGCACGGGCACGGCGGTCTGCGCCACGATGGGGCCTTTGTCATAGTCTTCGTTCGCAAAATGCACGGTCACGCCCGTCACCTTCACGCCCGCATTGAACGCATCGGCAATGGCGTGAGCGCCCTTGAACGCCGGCAGCAGCGCCGGGTGCAGGTTGAGCACGCGATTGGGAAACGCATCGAGCATAACGGGGGTCACCTTGCGCATGTATCCCGCCATGACCGCATAGCGTGCGCCCGCGCGCAGAAGAGCTTCCACGATGCGCGCGTCAGCGGCAAGCGGATCGGCGTATGCTTCGCGATTGAGAACAAGTACGGGAATATGCGCGATCTCGGCTCGCTTGATGCCGTACGCGTCGGGACGCGAGGCCACTACGAGCACGATTTCCACCGGCAGCCCGTCGTTCTCGATTGCGTCGATAATAGCTTGCAAATTGGTCCCGCTGCCGGAAAGCAGAACGCCTATCTTCAACGTATCAGTCATGAAGCCTGCCCTCCGAACGCGTACAGGCCGCCTTCGTTCGCATAGCTCACGCTGCTGTCTCCGGCAACGATGCGACCGATGCGATACGTCTTCTCGCCGGCTTCGTTCAAAACGGCTTCCACTTCCTTGGCATGCGCAGGGTCTACGATAAGCACCATGCCAATGCCCATGTTGAACGTTTTGAGCGCTTCCGCCTCGTCTAGGTGAGCGCCTTCGCACACGTACTTCGCAATGGCGGGAACCGGCCATGCGCCCAGTTCGACCTCCGCACTGCACGTCTGCGGCAACGCGCGGTTCAGGTTTTCGGTAATGCCGCCGCCCGTTATATGGGCAAGGGAGCGCACCGCGCCCGGACACGCCGCCAGCACCGCACGCACCGAGCCAACGTATATGCGCGTCGGTTCCAAAAGAGCATCCTGCAAGCTTGCGCCGCCCAGTTCGTCGCGGGCTATGCGCAGTTCATAGTGGGTTTTTCCCTCGACGCACACCTTGCGTGCCAAAGAATAGCCGTTGGAATGAAGGCCGCTCGACGCAAGGCCCAAGAGCACATCTCCCTCGAGCACCGCTTCAGGCGAGAGCATGCGCGCGCGGTCGACGAGCCCCACGCAGAAGCCGGAAAGGTCGTAGTCGTCAGGCTCCATCACGCCGGGGTGTTCCGCCATCTCTCCGCCGATGAGCGCGCATCCGGCCTGCCTGCAGCCCTCGCCAATACCCGCAACCACTTCGGCCACCGCTTCGGCGCGCAGCTTGCCGAGGGCAATGTAGTCCAAAAAGAACAAAGGCTCCGCCCCTGTGGCCAGAATGTCGTTTACGCACATGGCCACCAAATCGATGCCCACCGTATCGTGCTTGCCCGCCATCTGGGCCACCTTGAGCTTGGTGCCCACGCCGTCGGTTCCGCTCACCAGCAGCGGTTCTTCCATGTCCTTGGCTGCAGCAAGGGAAAACAGCCCGCCGAAGCCGCCGATATCCCCCACGACTTCGGGTCGGTACGTGCTGTGCACCACGTCCTTTATGGCATCAACCGCCCGCGCGCCTTCTTCGATATCGACGCCTGCCTGAGCGTAGGTAAGCTTCTCGTCCTCCATCCAGCTTGGCATAGCTGGAGCGCAGGCCGCGCAGGCCGCGCTCACGGTAATTCTTTCGGTCATTTGCCCTCCTTACCGCACTCTTTCTCCCTTTTGGTCAAAAAGCTCTTCTGCGCCGTCTGCTGCGGAATGCGAACGGGATACTCACCCGAAAAACATGCCTCGCAGAAGCCCGGATGGCGCACGTCGGGCAGCGACGCACGCAAACCGTCAAGCGAAATGAACGCCAGCGAATCAGACCCTATCCACTCGTTCATCGCGCCGTTTTCCATGTTCGCCGCAATAAGCTGGTCGCGCGTGTCGGTGTCGATGCCGTAAAAGCACGGCCAAAGCACTTCGGGGCTTACAATGCGCAGGTGCACTTCGGTGGCGCCAGCCTCGCGCAGCATCTGCACAAGCTTTCGCGACGTGTTGCCGCGCACAATGCTGTCGTCTATGACCACAAGTCGCTTTCCCGCAATAACCGAGGGCAGAGGGTTCAGCTTCAAGCGTATGCCCAGTTGGCGCATAGCCTGCGTGGGCTGAATGAACGTGCGCCCCACATAGCGGTTCTTCACGATTCCGTCTGCATAGGGAATGCCGCTTTCGAACGCGTAGCCCATGGCCGAAGGCACGCCCGAGTCGGGAACGCCCAGAACCAAATCGGCCTGTGCCAAAGCCTCCTGCGCCAGAATGCGCCCCATATTGCGGCGCGCTTGGTACACGCTCTGCCCGTCTATCACGCTGTCGGGACGCGCGAAGTACACGTACTCGAAAATGCAGGCAGCGGGCTTGCGCGGCGGCACACCCTGTTCCGCATACATGCCTTGGGCGTTCATGCGGACGATCTCGCCCGGCGCCACGTCGCGCACGTAGCGGGCGCCCACAATGTCGAGCCCGCACGTTTCCGAAGACACCACCCAGCCGCGCCCTTCGGGCAGCTCGCCAATGCACAAGGGGCGAATACCGTGCGGGTCACGGAACGCGTACAGAGAATCGGGACTGGCCAGAACCATGGCGTAGGCGCCTTGCAGGTTCTCCATCGCTTTGCGAATGCCCGCGCGCAAATGATGGGTTCGCTTGGTTTCCGCGCCTATAACCTTCGCCGCCACCTCGCTATCGGTGTTCGAGCGGAATTGCGCGCCCTCACCGATAAGGCGCGCGCGGATCTCGTTGGTATTGATGAGCGTGCCGTTATGGGCAAGGGCGATGAGCGTCTCGTCGATGGCGGAAATGTGGGGCTGGGCAGCTTCCCACGAAGCCGCGGCCCCGCTTGTGGAGTAGCGCGCATGGCCCACGGCAACAAACCCTTCGAGCGCAGAAAGGCTTGCCTCGCTGAACACCTGCGTGACCAAGCCCAGATCTTTCTCGACCAAGATGGTCTCGCCGTCGCCCACGGCAATGCCCGCGCTTTCCTGCCCGCGATGCTGTAGCGCCTGCAAGCCGAAGCACGTCATGCGCGCCACATCTTCGCCGGGCGCATACACGCCGAAAACAGCGCACGCTTCCTCTAAGCGGTCTGGCCGCAGGCCGGGTAGAGCACAGCTCATGCTATCTCCTTCGACGCGTCTTCTATTGCAGCGGCGGCATCAGGGTCGACCACATCGGCTCCGCCCGTGTTCGCCGCACCGCCCGCACCGACGGGCGCGTATTCGGCAACCGTGCAGAAAAGCACATAGCGCATATCGCCTGCATGGTCATGATCGCAGGTGGAAAATGCGAACGTCTGCGTAATGCCTTCCGCAGACGGCATGCCCTCTTGCGGCACCACGGTGCTGCGATCGATCTTATCCTGCACGTAAGCCGTGTAAGCACCATCGTCGGAAAAACTCACCTGAGCCAACGGGTCGGTTGAGCTTACGTTCACATCGGCGAACGTGGTAAGCCGGTAGTTCCCTTTCGGTGTGAGCAGATACACCGTGCGATGCGCGTCGAATTCGCTCTGGTTCGTCAGCTTGGCCAGGTCGGCAAACATCGAGCCGTTGAGCAAGTTGTGACCGTATATGATGTTGTTCTTGTCGGAGAAGTCGGACTTGTTCATGCCGGAAAGGAACACGGCACCGTAATCGGCCATCCACCAGCCGCCCTCGTTGCCGTAGATGTCGCGCGTAAGATAGGTCTTGTCGTCGCCGGAATAAAGAACGGGATAGTTCACGATGGTTCCCGGCACGTACACCCAGCCCACGACGTCGGGGTTGATAGCCCACAGCGCTTCCCAATCGACCGTAATGTCGGAAAGCGTGGTGCCCTCGATGTCGCCGGATGTGCCGAATGCCTGTTCGGCCACTTTATCGTAGTTGTGCTGCCCCTGCCAATACGAAAAGCCGATGAAGCCCAGAACCGCCAGAGAAAGCGCGAACACCGCGAGCGCCGCCCAGAACACGATGCGCCACAGCCCGCCCTTCTTCTTGGCGGAACCGTTCCTGCTGGCTTGGGAGTTCGTATCGCCGCCACCTCTTCGGATACGGGGGCTCATGCCGGCGCCGTTCCCTCGGGCGCGAGGGCTCACGCCGGTGCCGTTCTTTCCGGCACGGGAGCGAGAATCCACGGGCCGCATGTAGCTCGCGGCTTCCTGGCGGGACTGCGGGCGAGCCTGCTGCTGCGGGCGAGCCTGCTGCTGCGGGCGAGCCTGCGGACGTCGAGCATGTTGTTGCGGGCAGGCCTGCTGTTGCAAGCGGGCCTGCTGTTGCGGGCGAACCTGTGGACGTCGAGCCTGCGGCGGTCTTGCCGCATGGGATGCACGAGGTTGCTGCGGGCGCCGCCGGTCTTGCGGCTGCTCATAGCAACCGTGCGCCCCGCAGCCATCGCTGTGAAAATCGTCGGCCATGCGTTACCTCCCAAAACCCTTTGACAGCCTCATCGCTTGCACTTTGCTCATTTGCTCCCTATCTGCCGCGAGCATTCCCGAATCGCACGCCCTTTTCACTAACCATAATAAACAAACGCCCCCCGAAGGAGGGCGCTTGTACGGCGATTACGCAAATTCAGCGGTCGAAAGACCGCTCGGCAATACGCCTTTGCCTATTTCTTCTTCATCTCGTCGATGAAGCCCTTAGCGATGAACGCCACAATGATCAGGACGATAACCGCCACAATGATCCAGATAACCTCTAAAGGAACGCTCAGTCCGAACAACGTCATTTTTCCTCTACCCCTTTACTTCAGCGTGCGCACGCGCAAGGTCTGCTATATTTGCTCCGCACATAGTAGCGCTAACCGAGGTTTCGCGCAAGCACGGTTTAGGTAACGTGTTATTTCAGACGCGCTTCGAGCGCCGACACGATGATCTCAAGCGCCTTTACGCGCGCATAGCGCTTGTCGTCGCTTTCGAGTATCGTCCACGGAGCGAACACGGTGGACGTAAGGCGGAACATGTCTTCGGCAGCCGCCTTGTACAGCGGATACTTCTCACGGTTGCGCCAGTCTTCATCGGTTATCTTCCATTGCTTCGCTGGGTCTTCTTGCCGCGCCTGAAAACGACGCAGCTGCTCGTCAGGGCTGATGTCAACCCAGAACTTCAGCAGAATGGCGCCCCATTCCACCAAATCGCGCTCAAACGCGTTTATCTCGTCGTAGGCACGCGCCCACTGCTCGGTCGTGGCAAAGCCCTCCACGCGCTCCACCAGCACGCGCCCGTACCAACTGCGGTCGTAAATTCCCACGTGCCCCGCTTTGGGCAGCCGCGTCCAATAGCGCCATAGGTGCGGGTGCATAAGCTCGGGGCGCGTGGGCGCCGGGCTGGGAAAGATGGTGTAAGCGCGGGCGTCGAGCGCTTGCGCGACGCGCTTGATGTTGCCGCCCTTGCCGGCAGCGTCCCACCCTTCGTACATGACCACCAAAGGAACACGTCGTTGAAACATCTCGTTTTCCAGCGTGTTCAGCTTTTTCTGCAGGCTTTTGAGGCAAAGGCGGTACGCTTCCTCATCGAGTGCAAGCGTGTGGTCTATCTTGTCAAGGCAAGGGTGTTGGGCAACAATGTCGAAGCGCGAAGTGCGCGGAGCGCAAAGGGACTGCCTTGCAGCCTGACGCTCGAAATCTGTTTTGGCTGATGGAGCGGAATCTGCTTCGACGGATGGAACGAAGTCTGCTTCAACGGATGGAACGAAGTCTGTTTCAACGGATGGCGCGGAATCCGCAACCGAGGCATCGTCGCCGTCGCCGCTTGCCGTCGCAGAGTTTTTCCGGGCGCGTTCGGCTGCTTCGCGCTCCTCTGGCGAAGGCTGGGCGAAAAGCGCCGCCTCAAGGGTGCTCACCAGCGTTTCGGCCACATCGATGTTCGTGCGGCGCTTGCTTTCGCCGTTGAGCAGCTTCCAAGGCGCATAGGAAAAGTCGCTTCCCTCGA
The DNA here is from genome assembly GCA_023403475.1 of Actinomycetes bacterium. GTDB lineage: Bacteria > Actinomycetota > Coriobacteriia > Coriobacteriales > Eggerthellaceae > CAJFUR01. The sequence goes on along the minus strand of JAEYEL010000005.1, from coordinate 7,009 downwards.
GCAGCTTGTCGTAGATGACGTAGGCTTCCTCGTAGTTGCCGATGCGCGCAAGCTTGTCTTCGCTCACGCGCCACGAGGTGGCGGGGTCGTCGTGCAAACGGGTGAGGCGCTTTTTCTGTCCTTGCTTCGTCATATGCACGAAGAACTTCACCACAATGTAGCCGTCGTCGGCCAGCTGACGCTCGAAATCGGCTATGGAATCGACGTACGCTTGCTCGGCCACCATGCGGCGCTGCGCCAAAACGGCGGAAAGCGCTTCGGCACCCCGCACTCTATCGCCCCGCACTTTGTCGCCTTTGTTGCCTTTGCTGTCCGCGTCCTTCTTTCCCTTGCCGCTTTTGCCCTTCTTCGCGCCGATGCCCGCCGCAATTAGCTTCTTCTCAAGATTTTTTGGTAAAGAAGGTGACCCGAACAGGTTGTAGAGCACCTGCTGCATGGCGGCGGTGTACCATCCGCGGTCGTAAAACGTAATAGTGCCGCGTTCGCCGAGCGCACGCCAAAACTCCTGCATGAGCGGGAAGAAGTCGGTCACGCCCTGGTCTCTACCCGCGAACGAGCGCGCTTCTTCGACATCGAGGTTCGGGGTCACGTGGACGCTCGTGGCGCGCGCATCCAGATTGTACATGAGATCGGAGATTCGGCTGCCCTTGCCCGCACCGTTCCAGCCTTCGAACAGCACCACCAGCCCCACGCCTTGCTGCCTGGCCTGCTGCTGCAACACTACGAGCTTTTCGATGAGGTCTTTGTAGCGCTGTTTGTACTCGTCTTTGGGCACGTCTTCCAGCGAAAAATCGACGGTTTCCAGCATAAAAATCTCCCTTCGCGAACGATGGCATCATCTTATAACTTCTACGGGGGTTTCCCGCCGACCGAACACCTCTTCGAAGTCAAGCCCCAGCATGCCGCTTTCAGCCTCGCCCTTAAACGAGAACTCCTCATCGGCGGCATCGAGCAGCGCTACCAGCTCCTCCAGCGATTCCGGCAGTTCGATACCGTAGGCTTGGGCAACCGCGCGCGCCTGCGACTCGCGCAGGTCGGCCAGATCGAACTCCCCCGCATCGCGCAGATATCCCGATGCCAGAAGCAGGCTGCGGGCAATGTATTCGGTCACGCGCGGGTCGATGCCCGAAACCTGCATGATTCCCGCCATCGATTCGGGAGAAAGCGAAAGCAGCGTCGCGCCATCGATTTCCGTCGCCTCGCCAACGGCGTCCTCCAGCATGTTCGCAGCGGATTTCGGGTCGCGCTCCTTGCCGGCCTTTGTCCAGCTGCGGCGAATGATCTCGGCAAACTGCAGAAAGATGCGCATGAGGTAGTCTTGCTCGAACATGGCTACTCCTTCCCCAAAGCCTTCAAGCCCAAATGATGAAACGCGTTGGAGGTTGCTTGCCTGCCCTTCGGCGTGCGCACGATAAGACCCTGCTGCATGAGATAAGGCTCGTACACGTCTTCCAGCGTGCCCGTGTCTTCCGAAAGCGCCGAGGCCAACGTAGTAAGACCTACCGGTCTGCCCCCGAACTGCACGCAGAGCAACTCCAGAATGCGGTTGTCCATAGCATCAAGACCGAGCGCGTCAACCTCGAAGAAGCTCAGCGCTTGCGCGGCCACGTCTTCGGTGATGGTGCCGTCGCCGCGCACCTGAGCCCAGTCCCGCACACGTTTGAGCAGCCGATTCGCAAGACGAGGAGTTCCCCTGCTGCGACGGGCTATTTCCAAAGCACCCTCTTCGCCCACGTCCACGCCGAGAATGGAAGCCGAGCGGCGCACGATGCTGGCAAGCTCGTCGGGCGTGTAATATTGCAGGCGGAAGGCTATGCCGAATCGGTCGCGCAAAGGGCCTGTGAGCAAACCGGTGCGCGTCGTGGCCCCGATGAGCGTGAATCGCGGCAGATCGAGCCTGATGGAACGCGCGGCAGGTCCTTTGCCCACCACGATGTCGAGCGCAAAGTCTTCAAGCGCGGGATACAGCACCTCTTCCACCATGCGATTCATGCGGTGGATCTCGTCGATGAACAGCACGTCGCCCTCTTCGAGATTGGTGAGAATGGCCGCCAAGTCGCCCGTGCGCTCGATGGCAGGGCCGCTTGTCGTGCGGATGTTCGCCCCCAGCTCGTTGGCAACCACGCTTGCCAGCGTGGTCTTGCCCAACCCCGGAGGGCCGGAAAACAGAATGTGGTCGGGCGCCTCCCCGCGTGCCTGAGCAGCCTCGAGAAGAATGGCGAGTGATTCCTTTATCTTGGTTTGCCCAAGATAGTCGCCAAGATACTTGGGGCGCAGGCTTCTGTCGAGAGCAAGGTCGTCTTCCTGCAGTTCGGGCGCAAGCGCACGATCGCGCACGTCGCCCGCGCGACCGCCGTGCCCAGCATGACCGTCGCGCCCGACGCTCCCAGCGCGCACGTCGCCCGCGCTGCAACCGTTTTCCGCAGCTTCGAACACGATGCCCTCTATTTTCACTCCGCTATCGTTCATAACCTTGCATTCTACACGTTTCGCCCATAGCGTACCAGCTGTTCCATGAACTGCGAAGCGCCACGTCTACGCTATGCGCTCCTGCCGCAGCCTGTCGGCTATCCACGTCTTGATGACCGCTTGCCGGTTGATGGCCAGCCTCCCGGCCGCCTTGTCGAGACCGTCGAGCATCCAATTCGGGAAATCGACGTTGACGCGCCTCACCTCCGACTTGGGGCTGTCGATACGAACGGCCTTCTCCAAATCGAGGTAGTCAGTTATGTCCTCACCCGCATCAAAGACCTGGTCGAACTCCTCGACGCTAATCTGTTTCTTCGCCGTCATAGAACGCCTCCTCCTTTTCCCTCGACCTTCGCACAGATATGAGCCGCACGGCATCTCCGCGCATGGTCACGATAGCCGTCCAGTGCTTGCCGTCTATCATTCCGAACACAGCCTGTCGCTCCTCTCCATGGCCGCTGCCAAGCGGAGCTATCGCCACCGGCCCGTTCCACAGCGCCTGCGTCTCTTCAAAGTCGATGCCATGTTTAACCTTGTTCGACGTGCTTTTACTGAGATCGTACTCGAACTCCATCCGTACGCCTTCTTTCATATAGGTATATGATATATTATATAAAATGAATATACAATATACCGTTTGAATAAAACTATTTCGATGCCTATGGTTTTGCTCGCGCTTCCAGCCTCACTGCCTCTGTCTCTTGGAGACTATTTTCTGATGAAATCATGGGGGATGGGACACATGCAAACTTACTGGTAGGGGCGGTGGGACTCGAACCCACAAGCCTTTCGGCGGCGGATTTTAAGTCCGCTGCGTCTGCCAATTCCGCCACGCCCCCGTTTCGAGCACCTGTATATAGTAGCAAAACAATGCGCCATATTGTAGGGTTTTTCGGCGCACAGCAAGCTGTAATCGCTACGATCCGCATTGACGATCGCTCAGGTGGCCGCCAATGCGCGATAGCATAGACGAGCCTTCGGAGTTTTCGGCAAAATGCCGGCGATCATTTAGGCAGCTGCCGATGCACGATAATCCCCACAACCGACCGACCGCTGCATCGAGGATGATGCCGTGCAAAATATCGGATTCGCTCACCGTAAACGCATTCGCACCCGCAAGGTCGCATATCTCCTGCAAGATAATCAGGCCCGCAACGATAACCGGCGCACGCCCAGGGTCAAGACCCACCACCTGCTTGCGCTCGGCAAGCGGAAGAGCGCTCAGACGCCCGCATACGGCATCGAGCGCCTTGCGGCTTACCACGGTTTTGTGGACGCGCGCAGAATCGTATGTTTCCATATGCTCGTGGATGCTCACCACACTAGTGGCCGTACCCGCAACCGCCACAAGACGACCAGGGGCAACGCAACCGCCTACGTCGTCGCCCGCAGCGCTAGTCTTGCCGCCCGCAGCGCCACCCCTGCCGCGCAGATTCGCGCTACCCGCACCACCACTCGCAACGCCGTCCGCAGCGCCGTCGTTTTTGCAGCCGGCGCGCAACGAAAGGAAGAACGGCTCCATCTCCTTGCGAATCCACGCGCGAGCGCAGGCCATTTCCTCGCTCGTTGGCGGGTCTGCCGAAAAGAAACGCTCCGTCACACGGCGGCAGCCTATGTTGAACGAATGGGAGCGCTGCGGGTTTTGCCCCGCACGACCCGCCACCACTTCGGTCGAACCGCCGCCGATGTCCACCACGACGATGCTTTCCCCAACGAAATCGTTTGACGCACCCAGAAACGAGAGGGCAGCCTCGCGCGCGCCGGGAATAACCGAAAGACGAACGCCGCGCTGCGCCAGCAGATCTGCGAACTCCTCCGCGTTCTTCGCATCGCGTGCAGCCGAGGTGGCCATCGTGATGACGCGGATGCGAGAATGTTCAGACGTGCGAAAGGTTTCGAGCACGTGCAGATACCCGTCTATCGCGCTCGCAACACGCTCCATGGCCTGCGGCTTCAGCACGCCCGTTGCGTCAACGCCTTCGCCAAGGTTCGTGATGGCGTACTCACGATCAAGTTCGCATATGCCCTTTTCATCCACATCGGCCACGAGCATACGACACGTGACGGTGCCTATGTCGATGGCGGCGAAGCGTTCAGAAGGCACGCGCATCGCCCCCTTCGGAAGACATGCGCTTCCCTTCGGACGGAACGCGCTTTCCCTCGGACGACATTCGTTTCCCCTCGGACGACGCGCGCTTCACCGTTAGGTAAGCGGAAACACCTACGCCGCGCCCTGCGAACAATACTTGCATCATCGGGTGAGCGGAAACGCCCGCATAGCGCTCGAACAGCATTCGCCTACTCCACTCCGAAAAACGGATCGAGCCATACGGAATACCACGTTTCGGGAACCTGCGTGCTGCCGGCCACGATGCTTGCCGTGAACGTCGATTCGTCTTCAACGCCATCAAGGCCGCGAACGGTAGCTGCGTGCTCGCCGACTTTCGCCCAGCCGAGCTCCTTGCGCGCGCGATCCTCCACGCCCTCGCTCGTTCCCAGTGCATCGACCTCCGACTGTATCGCTTCGTTCCGCTGCTCAACAGCGGCGTATTCGGCCTGCAAGCGGTCGCACTCGCGCACCGAAAGATAATACTGCCGCGCTGTAGGGTACAGGTACACGCAAGCCAAGACCAAGCACGCGACAACCGCAATGCTTGCGGTCAGTTTCGGCGACTTGAGAAGCGGCGATTCGGAAAACGCAGTGCGCTTTTTCGAGGGGTTGGCGCTCGCCGTTGCTTGCATGCGCGAGGCTCTTCGATGGGTTGCCCCCATCTCGCCTCTGTATACCGCCGCACGCGGTTCCGATTGTGCCGCAGAGCCGCCTTGATATGCGCCCGCGCCGTTTTCTCCGTTGCCCCCATAGCGCTTGTTGAACGCGCGCTCGGCCTTGTGCTTAGCACGATTCTTCTTGAACTGGGCGAGCCATGACGGACGCTCTCGCTCTCGCTCTCGCTTTTGCACCTGCCCTTGCCGTTGCTTCCGCTCCTGTGCCTTCTCGACAATAGGCTCAGGCTCGCAAACCATAGTGTTCCCGTAGCTCTTCGCCATCGAACGGCTGCGAGCGGAAGATGACCGATATCCCGACGCGCCGTCTGCGGAAGATCCCGTGCGCGCCGCATCGGAAGACCTTATGCGTCCCGTTACAGAAAACCCCATGCGCGCCGCATCGGAAGACCTTATGCGCGCCGCATCAGATCGCTCCGCGTATCGCGCCGAGCGGGAAGGACTTAAAGACTGAGCGAATCGATTGTAGGAACAGACCCGCCCTTGGGCGGCTTTGACCGTGTTCGAGGAACGGCGTGGCACAGAGGCTGCGCGCTTCGCCTCGTCAAACGAAAGTATCTTCGTTTGTTTGGTCAACGAAATTGCTCCTTTGATGCATTCTGCTTCGTTTGTAGTGTGTTTAATGCTTGAAGCGTCATTCAGGATAGCACAAACGCCGGCAGCGCGCCACCGGCGTCGAAAAGGAAAACCACCCTTCACCGAGCGGTTCCCCTTTCGTTATCTTGTGCGTTTTCCCCGTTGAAGCATGTGTTTCCCGCATTCGGCATGCATGCGGGAAGGCCTTAAAGGTCGAGTTTCTTAATATACGAAATCCATTTTTCGAAAGATTCGTCGCTAATGGCATGCTCCATAAGACACGCTTCTTTTTCGGCTTGCTCATCGGGAATGCCGAGCGCCTTCGAGAGGAACTTGAACAGCATGTGATGCCTGTTCAGAACGGACGAACCGTACTCGTAACCCTCAGGTGTGAGCGTGATGTCACCGTAATAGGGCTGATCGGCATAACCCTTTTCCTTGAGCGCCGTCATGGCCTTGTTAACCGACGCCTTCGAAACGCCCAGCTTGGTGGCAACATCAACCGAGCGCACCGAGTTTTCGGTCGTACCGCCAAGCATGACTATGGCTTCAAGGTAGTCTTCGTGCGACATGGACATCTTTTCCATGAAAATCCTCCTTCGGCTTGCGTGCCCATAGTATCACATATCGCACCGAGCACGTCGCACATCGCGGCTTGCGCCCCGTTCCACATATATACACGTGCAGGAAAACGCTGTGTGCCTGCGTTGAGAATCGGTGCAGGCTGCAGAGGCTGCAGAGGTTGCAGAGGCTACAGAGGTTGCAGAGGTTGCAGATCCGCTTGTTTCCACTGGTATACAGCTGGCGAACGAAGAGGTCGGACACATGTTCTGTGGAGCGACGCGAAAACATGGAGAGGAGGCCGGCGGAGGCAGAGGGGGGGGGTGAAGCCTCCGCCGGCAAGGGGTGTGATGGACGCCCAGACGAGAGGAGTCTCCACCACCGAGTCAGCAAATAAGAGGAGGTTGCTGCTACGGAGCAGTTGTCATCGGAAACCGTGTCGCGCTGCGGTTCGAGTCGATTCGGATCGCGTCCTGCGCTCCGTTTCGCCTGCTTTGGAAGCGCTTGGGCTCCGCTTCCAACCTTGCCGACCGGGCTTTCGATTTCCTTGTGCCCCGCTGACATTTGTTATCTTAGGTTAACTTTAGCGGCGCGTCAAGTGATTTCTAAAAAGTTTACC
>JAEYEL010000146.1 GCA_023403475.1 Actinomycetes bacterium | reverse complement strand
ATCCTGCATGCCTTTCCCAACCTCGTGGTGGATGCCGCCCACTTCGGCGGCTGGTCCATCTTCGACTTGGCGGTGGAGTATCTGGAAAACGAGAACTGCTTTCTGGACGTGTCAAGCTCGCGCGCGTTCCTCGGTGCCCGCCGCACGCAGGAACTCGTGCGCATCTACGGCACCGAGCGCATTATGTTCGGCTCCGACTTTCCCATGTGGGATCCCGCCAAGGAATACGCCGATTTCGCCGCCCTCGACTTCACCGAGGAAGAGCTGGCCGACATGACCTGGCACAACGCCGAGCGCTTCTTGGGAATGAAGGTTTCCTAGCGATCTTCTTCCTCGGGAGCATGCTCGAGCATAAGGCTTATCTTGTCGATGCGGTGCCTGTCCATGTCCACGACGGTGAACGTGGCCGTTGCCTGCCCTTCGCTTACGCTCACCGTATCGCCTTCTTTTGGAATGCGGTCGAACAGCGTGAGCAGAAGGCCGCCGGCGGTTTCGCATTCGGAAGCCTCTTCCGGCTTAAAGCCCATAAGCTCCTCAAGATCGTCGATGGGCAGCGACCCGTCCACAAGATAGCTGCCATCCTTCAGGGTAACTACCTCGTCGGAATCTCCGTGCGAATACTCGTCGTCTATACGCCCCACAATCTGCTCCATGATGTCGCTCATGGTAACGATGCCCGTCGTACCGCCGTGTTCGTCAACCACCAGCGCTATTTCGGTGTGCTTCTGCTGCAGCGTTTGCAGAAGCTTCGCGATGGGCACGCTTTCGGGAACCGCCTGAAGCGGGCGGATGGGCAAATCGTCGTTCGTGCTTTCCTTCGGCATGCCGTAAAGGTCCTTCACATGAACGAACCCGACCACGTGGTCCTTGCCGTCACGGCATACGGGATAGCGCGTGTACTTGTAGCGCACAACGGCTTCCAAGTTGTCTTCGAGCGAGTCCTCGAGGTCGAGAAACACCACATCGGTTCGCGGAGTCATAATGGCCTCGGCATCCTTGTCGTCAAGCTCGAAGATATTGTCCACGAATTCGTGCTGTTCAGGGTCGATAAGCCCGCTTTCCGAGCTTTCGTCGATGAGCATCTGTATTTCCTCGGCCGCATAGACCTCGTGTTCATTTGCGGGGTCATGCCCCGCAAGGCGCACCACGCCGTTCGTGATGGAATTGAACAGCCACATGATAGGATAGGTAATGCGGTAGAACCACACGAGCGGGCCGGCCGTGGCAAGCGCATACTTTTCGGTGGAGAATATGGCGAACGACTTGGGGATGAGCTCGCCTACCACCACATGAAGCGTGGTCATGAGCAAATATCCTATTGCCACCGCCACAGCGGAAATGACCGCCTCGGGCATGCCGAAAAGCGAGAAGAGCGGGCGGATGAGCTCGGCGAACGCCGGCTCTCCCAACCAGCCTAAAGCCAGCGACGCCAACGTGATGCCCAGTTGGCAGGCGGAAAGGTAGGCGTTCACATTATCGGCGATGAGCTTCGCCGCCTTCGCACCCGGCTTCCCTTCCTCAAGGGCAATTTCAACCTGCGATTTCCTCACGCGAACGAGCGAGAACTCGGCGACAACGAAAAAGGCGTTCATCAACAAGAACAGTAGAACCAGAAACAAACTGAGCGCAACGGGCATGGTGGTGAGCGATCCTCCTCAAAATGTTAGCGTACACCATTGCATATCGTAAGCCAACACAAGCCCTGCGCGCTCAAAGTGCCGCATGAAACCCCGATACTTCCACGTTTGAGGGAAAGAAAGAGAACTCCCGAATCGTCCCCATCAAAAAGCTGTTGCGGACGGGGGGGCAGGGGGACACGCCTAATCCCCCGCCTCGCCACAGCACCCGGCCGCCGACATCCCCACCATAAAACCACGGCGCGCTCTGGTCGAAAAAATGTTATAATGTGGGTGTGCCAGCAAAGCCCGGGTAGCTTACAGGAGCGGGCGGCGCGGGTTATAGGAAAGGGTCAGTTGGCGCTGGCCCTTATTTATTTAGATTCGGCTTTCACCTTATCCGAGGCTTCCGTACTTCGCTTCCACCTCCCCACGTCATCCGCATGCTTATGTTCCAACCAAACCTCGTAGAAGAAGCTGGCTACCGTAGCCGCTGATGCAGCCAAGTGCAGGATTTCAAAAATCATCAGGCAAACACCTCTTTCGCAAGAAGCGCCGCCCGCTGCGGACCATGCTGACACGGTAATGCATGATAGCAGAAAGCCATGCTCCGCACACTCTAGTAGCGACGAAAAGAGATTGGGAAACGGGAAGCCGCCCTCAAAAAGATGTACACTACCCTCATGCTATGCACTAAGAATGCCCCTCACGCCTAAAGCGTCACTGAAACCCCAATGCTTCCATGTTGGGGCAAAAGAGAGAGCGCCCCGAAACCAAGACGCTCTTTTCTTAATAGCATCGATGTCTATGGTGCGGAATTAGCAAACTTGCTTCGGCGAGTAGACAACAAAGCGGCTGCTTGCCTCAACCTTATTAATGAGATCTTCAAGATCGCCGTAGTGCATGCACCAGGCCTGACAATGCTGGACGCACATAGGCATCTTGCCCTTCGCCGTCCGATCCTCGCAAAGTGTGCATGCCTTCGTGATTCCGGGAAGCCATGTCCACTCCCAACGGCCTTCCCCTTTGGGGGCACCGCTATACTCATAAGGCCCGATCTCAGAAAGCTTAATGCCGAATTCGCCCTTAGACAACTTCAGGTGCTTCTTGCATGCAACTTCGCAGCTATGGCAACCCGTGCAATAATCATAATTAATGAGAATTCCCTTCATGATCCAGCTCCTTCTACTTTGCTCGATAAGTGAAATTCATGGTTGTCTTGAAATCAATTATGGCTTCAGGGGTTCGTACTCGCGGAAACCGCCAAGCTCCACAACCTGCGTTCCGGGAAGGACATCCCCTTCCGTCACTTTGTAAATACGAGCAGGGAGGCACTTGATTGGGCACCCGATGCCGCCGGGTCCTGTTTCGTATGCATGGGTAAGGTTGTTCGGATTGAAGTCAAACGCGCCGCAGAAATGAGGGGCTGCTATCTCCTCTTCGGGTTTCCACCAGCCGTGCTCGCCAACGACGCTGCGATCATCAACTTCGTTAGTTATATGGGCTTTTTGCATACACCGACCATCTTGATTCTCAATCCAGACCCAGTCGCCCTCTTTGATCCCATTCTTCTCCGCAGTATGCGGCGACATCTTCAAAATGGGATCGGGATGGAACTCGCGCATAGTTTCTGCCATGCGATGCTCAGTATGGAAAAATTCATAGGAACGATTACCGTTGATGAAATAGTACGGATACTCCTCGAATACTTCAGGTGTCGTATCTTTGCTCAAAGAGACCGGCGTGTAGG
>JAEYEL010000049.1 GCA_023403475.1 Actinomycetes bacterium | reverse complement strand
CCGCCCATCATCTTGCGTCCCTGCACGCGCTTCGCGTAATTCACCGGAATGCGACGCTGCGCACGCTCAATGAAGATGATCAGCGGAATGCACACGAGCACGACCACCAAGATAAGAACGGTGATGGCGATGCCCATGCCCATGTCGGCCGTCAGATTGACAGACGAGAAGATGGCGGAAGGCACGCGCGACACGATGCTCACGAAGATGATGAGCGACATGCCGTTGCCAACGCCACGCTGCGTGATGAGCTCGCCCATCCACATGATGAACGCGGTGCCGGCCACAAGCGTGAACACCACCATGATATCGGTGAGCACCTCAGGCACATCGGAGCTGAACACAACGCCGTATGCGGGCGATTTGAACAGCAGCAGATAGCCGATGGCGTTGATGAGGCCAAGACCCAGCGTCAGATAACGCGTGACCTGCGTGATCTTGCGGCGCCCCGTCTCGCCTTCCTTCGCCCAACGGCCAACTGCCGGAATAACGCCCTGCATGAGCTGCATGATGATGCTCGCCGTAATGTAGGGCATAATGCCCAGCGAGAACACCGAGAAGTTCGATAGGGCGCCGCCTGTGAACAGGTCGAGCATAGTCATGGACACGCCGCCGCTCGCCGTGAACTGGCTCGCGAACTCGTTAAAGGGGATGCCGGGAACCGGTACGTAGGCCCCAAAGCGATAGAGCGCAAGAATGGCCAGCGTGAAGAGGATCTTCTTGCGCAGCTCCGGAACCTTGAAGGCATCGATAATCGAGCTTAGCAAGGCTCTTCAACCTTTCCTCCGGCTGCTTCGATCTTGACTTTGGCCGAAGCAGAAACTTTATCTACCTTGACGGTGAGGGCTTTGGTGATCTCACCGTCGCCAAGCACTTTAACAAGCGCATCGGCATGCTTGATAATGCCCTTGGCTTTAAGACTATCGCCATCGACCACATCACCCGCCTCGAACTTTTCCTCAAGACGGCTCACGTTGACGGGAAGATACTCGACACGGTTGATGTTCCTGAAGCCCGGCAACTTCGGCAGACGGCGGGCAAGCGGGGTCTGGCCGCCTTCGAACCCGGGGCCTTTTCCGCCACCGGCACGAGACTTCTGGCCGTTCATGCCGCGACCGGCAGTCTTGCCCGTACCCGACCCGGGGCCGCGACCCACGCGCTTGCGGTTCTTACGAGACCCTGCAGCGGGTTTCAGATCTTTCAATTCCATGATAAAACTCCTTGCAATCGCTTCCGAGCTCCCGCTCGGCGCTGGCAGCTCGCCGCCAGCCAACTTCCAAAATGCTTGCTTGGCGCACCGAAGCGCGACAAGCAAGCATTATACCTTAAACAGAATACAAACGCGGCAAGAATCTCGCCGATTCGAAAACGCTCGCAGGCGACGCGCACCGACGCTTCGCGGCGCACGAGCCGTTCAGCCCGCCGTCAGGTCGGCTGAACCCTACAGCTCCTCCACTTTTATGAGATGCTGCACCTTAGTGATCATTCCGCGAACGCTTTCGTTGTCAACCTGATCGGTCGTGCGACCGATCTTTCCAAGACCGAGCGCGCGAAGCGTCTTTTCCTGATTGGCCGGACGACCGATGGAGCTTTTCACCTGCGTAAGGCGCAGGGTTCTTTTTGCGTCTGCCATTATGCGCTCTCCTTCGTTCCGAAGATCTGAGCTACCGACATATTGCGGCGCTCGGCCACTTCCTGCGGGCTTTGCATGTTCTTCAAACCCTCGGCAGCGGCCTTCACGATGTTCATGGCGTTGTTGGTGCCCAAAGACTTCGCGAACACGTCTTTGACGCCCGCAAGCTCCATGATGGCGCGCACCGGACCGCCGGCGATAACGCCCGTACCGGGAGTAGCCGGCTTAATGAGCACGCGACCTGCGCCGTATTCACCCACAATTTCATGGGGCAGCGTCTTTTCGGCGGTCAACGGCACCGTGAACATGTTCTTTTTAGCGTCTTCGACGCCTTTCTTGATGGCAATGGGCACTTCTTGGGACTTGCCCATGCCCACGCCAACGCGACCGTTGCCGTCGCCCACCACGACAAGCGCGGTAAGCGCGAAGCGGCGGCCGCCCTTGACGACCTTGGACACGCGGTTAATGTAGACGACGCGCTCCTGAAGCTCGGGAATCCCGGCGTCCTGTTGCTTGTTACGAGCCATAAGCTTAACCCCTTCTAGAATTTCAGGCCGGCTTCGCGGGCTGCTTCGGCCAAAGCCTTCACGCGCCCGTGATACAAATGGCCGCCACGGTCGAACACGACTTCCGTCACACCGGCTTCCTGAGCCTTCTTGCCAACGATGCCGCCGAGCACGCCGGCTCCCTCCACCGTAGCGCTCTTCGCGCCGGTAGCCTTGAACTCAGGGCCAAGCGTGGAAACGCCGCAGATGGTCGTGTGGGTCACATCGTCAATGACCTGAACGTACATGTTGGAGTTGCTGCGCGTGACGCACAGCCGAGGACGCGCAGCCGTGCCCGAGATCTTACCGCGAACGCGGCGGTGGCGACGAGCCAGCGCGGCCTGCTTTTTCTGAAGCTTCTTCATGATAATCCCTTCGATCAGATACCGAACTAGTCGCCCTTAGCAGCCTTGCCCAGCTTGCGGCGGACCTTTTCGCCTTCGTAGCGGATGCCCTTGCCCTTGTAGGGCTCCGGCTTGCGCCACTTGCGAATGTCGGCGGCAATCTGGCCGACTTGCTCCTTGCTCGCGCCGGACACGATGATCTCGGTCTGGCTGGGAACCTCGAACGTAATGCCCTCGGGAGCCTTCACGGATACGGGATGAGAGAAGCCCAGCTGCATTTCCAGATCGCGTCCCTTAAGCGCGGCGCGGTAGCCGACGCCGACCAGTTGCAGCTTCTTCGAAAAACCGTTCGCGCAACCTTCCACCATGTTGTGGACGAGCGTGCGTGTAAGCCCGTGATAGCTTCTAGCCTCGCGGGAATCGTCGGGGCGCGTCACTATGATCTCATCGCCCTCGCGCTTGATGGACATGATTGCAGGGAAGCTGCGCGTAAGCGTGCCCTTCGGTCCTTTCACCGTCACCGTATTGCCGTCGATGGCCACATCGACCCCGGCGGGAACGGCGATGGGCTGCTTGCCGATACGAGACATATCCGTCCTCCCTTCCTACCAGATATAGGCGATCACTTCGCCGCCTATGCCGCGCAAACGCGCGTCGCGGTCGGTCATGACGCCCTGGCTTGTCGATATGATTGCCGTGCCCAAACCGCCCAGCACGCGGGGAAGTTCGTCCTTACCCGCGTAGATGCGCAGACCCGGTTTGGAAATACGCTTGATACCGCGAATGGTCTTGGCCTTCTTCGGGCCGTACTTCAGCGTGATCTCAAGCGTGGCACGGGGTTTCCCGTCTATGATCTCGTAACTCCGAACATAACCCTCTTCCTGCATGATGCGGGCTATTTCGACGAGTTTCTTGCTCGACGGCATGGACACCGTCGCTTTTCCGGCAGAATGAGCGTTACGCACGCGCGTAAGCATATCTGCGATGGGATCGGTCATGCTCATAGTTGTTTTTCTCCTTTGATCCGTGATGAGCCCGCGTTCGGTTCGTTGGCGCCCTTAACGCCTCCGCCTGCAACGCCGGCACACCCGAGAGCGTGAAGCCTTGCGGCGCCTACCACGAAGACTTTGTCACGCCGGGCAGTTCGCCTTTGTTCGCCAGCTCGCGCACGCAGACGCGGCACAGGCCGAACTTGCGGTAGTAGCCGCGCGGACGACCGCAACGCGTGCAGCGATTGTGCTGGCGCGTCGAGAACTTCGGCTCGCGCTTGGCCTTGGCGATCATCGATTTCTTAGCCATGCAATTCCTTCTTTCTTGAGCTTAAAGACCCGGTTTCCGTGCGGGTCTTATTGCCGCCGGTAAAAGCCCTACTTTTCCTTGAACGGGAATCCGAGATCGGAGAGCAGCGCGAACGCATCCTCGTTCGTCTCCGCCGTGGTTACGAACGTGATGTCCATACCGCGCGTACGGTCGATCTTGTCGTAATCGATCTCAGGGAAGATAAGCTGCTCGGTAATGCCGAGCGTGTAGTTGCCGCGTCCGTCGAAGCTCTTGGGCGAGATACCGCGGAAGTCGCGCACGCGGGGCAGCGCCGTAGCCAGCAGACGATCGAGGAATTCCCACATGCGATCACCGCGCAGCGTAACCTTGCAGCCAATAGCCTGGCCCTCGCGAATATGGAAGCCCGCGATGGACTTCTTGGCGCGCGTGATGCAGGGCTGCTGTCCGGTGATGACGCGCATGTCGTTCATGGCGGCGTCAAGCAGCTTGTGATCGGACGCAGCTTCGCCTACGCCCATGTTGATCACGATCTTCTCGAGACGAGGAACCTGGTTGATATTGCTTACGTCCAGCTCCTTCTCCAATTTGGCCACGATCTCGTTTTTGTACTTTTCCTTCAAGCGAGGGATAGCCATGTTCTACCTTCCTTCCGATGAATTAAACGCAGAATTTCCGACCCTGCGTCCCCGACAATGCCGGGGCCATATGTTGTTGCGGCAAAACGGCGGAACTAGTCGATATCCTTGCCGCACTTCTTGCAAACGCGGATGGCGCCGTTTCGTCCTTCCACGCGCTTATGGCTCACGCGCGTGGCCTGCTTGCAGTTGGGGCACACCACCATGACGTTGGACACGTGAATGGGAGCCTCCATGGTGGAGATGCCGCCTTGCGGGTTCTGCTGCGTGGGGCGCATAGCCTTCTTGATCATGTTGACCTTTTCCACCACGACGCGCTGCTTGCTCGGAATGGAGCGCAGGATAACGCCTTCCTTGCCCTTATCCTTGCCGCACAGAACCTTCACGCGGTCGCCCTTCTTGACATGCATCTTGGTCTTCTCTTGCATCTTGGTCATCTTTCGCACCTCCCTACAGCGTTTCCGGTGCCAAAGACACGATCTTCATGTATTTCTTCTCGCGCAGCTCACGAGCTACCGGCCCGAAGATACGCGTACCGCGCGGCGCACCGTTGTTGTCGATGAGCACGCATGCGTTCTGGTCGAACTTGATGTAGCTGCCGTCAGTCCGACGAACTTCCTTTTTCACGCGCACGACAACGCAGCGCACGACTTCGCCCTTTTTCACGTTGCCGTTCGGCATCGCTTCTTTAACGCTGCAGATGATCACGTCACCGAGGCCCGCATAGCGGCGCTTCGAGCCGCCCAGAACCTTGATGCACTGCACCTTGCGAGCGCCGGAGTTGTCGGCCACCGCGAGCATGGTTTGCATCTGAATCATTGCTTGAACCTAACTTTCTCGTATAGCTAGCATGACAAAGCACACAGGCTATTTGGCCTTTTCCACAATCTCGACGAGGCGCCAGCGCTTCATTTTCGACAGCGGGCGCGTTTCCATGATGCGAACGGTGTCGCCGATGCCGGCCTCGTTGTTCTCATCATGGGCATGAAACTTTTTCGTCTTGGTAATCATCTTGCCGTACACAGGATGCGGCTTGCGCTCTTTGATTTGCACCACGATGGTCTTGTCGTTGACGTCGCTTACCACGACGCCCTGACGGACCTTGCGGGAGTTTCTGTTCTCACTCATACGTCTACCTTACCTTCTTGGCGCTTACGCGCTCAGCTCGCGGGCGCGCATCTCGGTCTGGATGCGTGCGATGTCCTTTTTCACCTGACCCACGCGGGCCGTGTTGTCGAGCTGGCTTGTTGCCATCTGGAAACGCAGATTGAAGAGCTCGGCGCGCGCTTCCTTCAGCTTCGCCTGCAGATCGTCGGCAGAAAGTTCACGAATCTCTGCTGGTTTCATTTATGCCTGCCCTTCCGTTTCGCGAGAAACAATCTTGCACTTGATGGGCAACTTGTTGATGGCCAGACGAAGAGCCTCTTTGGCGGTGGCTTCGTCTACGCCGTCGATTTCGAACATGATACGGCCCGGTTTTACGACCGCTACCCACGCTTCGGGGTTGCCCTTGCCGGAACCCATGCGGGTCTCTGCCGGCTTCTTTGTGATGGGCTTGTCGGGGAAGATGGTGATCCACACCTTGCCGCCACGCTTCATCTGGCGGGTCATGGCGATACGAGCGGCCTCTATCTGGCGGTTCGTGATCCATGCGGCCTCTTGGGCCTGAACGCCCCACGAGCCGTGGTTCAGACGGGTGCCGCCTTTCGCCTTGCCCTTCATGGAGCCACGTTGCACCTTGCGGTGCTTCACGCGCTTAGGTACGAGCATTTACTTCGCCCCCCTTTCGTTGCGATCACTGCGACGGGAACGGTTCGGACGAGTGCTGCCCTCAAGCGCCGGATTCGGCGCCTTTTGCCCTGGGAGCACTTCGCCGTGGTATACCCACACCTGCACGCCGATGGAGCCCATGGTGGTAGCGGCGGTGGAGAAACCGTAGTCGATCTTCGCGCGCAGCGTATGCAGCGGCACGCGACCTTCGCGATACCATTCGCGACGGCTCATCTCCGCGCCGCCCAAGCGACCGGAGCACTGGATGCGAATGCCTTTTGCGCCCGATTTGCAAGCAGATTGAACAGCCTTGCGCATGGCGCGACGGAAAGCCACACGACCCTCAAGCTGCTCGGCGACCGACTGAGCAATGAGAACGGCGTCGAGCTCGGGACGCTTGATTTCTATGACCTCGACAGCGACGTTGCCGTTGGCTATCTTTTCGAGCTTCTTGCGAAGCGTGTCTATTTCGGCGCCCTTCTTGCCTATCACCACACCGGGGCGCGCCGTGGTGATGATGACTTTGATCTTGTCGCCGGCGCGCTCGATCTCCACCTTGGAGACAGCCGCACGGGCAAGATACTTATCGAGAAACTTCCTGATAGCCAAGTCGTTCTCCAGGTTCTTGGCATAGTCTTTATCGGCGTACCAGCGGCTGCGCCAGTCCTCAACGATGCCAAGACGGAACCCGGTAGGGCTTACTTTCTGACCCATGTGCTTTATGCCTCCTCTCGCGGTGCGACGATGATCGTGATGTGGCTGGTGCGCTTGCGGATGCGCGATGCAGAACCCTTGGCGCGCGGGCGGATGCGCTTCAAAGTGGGGCCTTCGTCAACAAAGGCCTTCTTCACGAACAGCGTCTCAGCGCGCAGGTGGTTGTTGTGCTCCGCGTTTGCCACAGCCGAGTTCAGCGTCTTCTCGACGGTTTCGGCGATGCCGCGGTTGGTGTAGCGCAGAATCTCGCGCGCCTGATCGACGGACTTGCCGCGAACGAGATCGACGACGATGCGCGCTTTGCGGGGCGACACGCGAACGTAACGGGCGACGGCTCTAACTTCCATATTTCTCACCCCTTACCTTATCGCTTGCCCTTGTCGGCGGAATGACCCTTGAACGTGCGCGTGGGCGCAAATTCGCCGAGCTTGTGGCCGACCATGGATTCCGTAATGTAAACCGGCACGTGCTTGCGACCGTCGTGCACGGCAATGGTGTGACCCACCATATCCGGGAAGATGGTGCTGGCACGAGACCATGTTTTGATGACGTTCTTCTCGCCCGCCTCGTTCATCTTTGCGATGCGGCTCAAAAGGCGCGGCTCGACGAAAGGACCCTTCTTCAAACTTCTGCTCACTATTACTCCTTAACGTGCTCGCGCTACTTCTTGCGACGGCGGATAATGAGGCGGCTCGACGCCTTCTTCGGATTGCGGGTGCGATGACCCTTCGTGGGAACGCCCCACGGAGTAACCGGATGACGGCCAGCAGACTTATTCTTGCCCTCGCCGCCACCGTGCGGGTGGTCGACCGGGTTCATGACGGTGCCGCGAACGGTGGGGCGAATGCCCTTCCAGCGATTGCGGCCGGCCTTGCCTATTTTGATGTTGGCGTGTTCCGCATTGCCGACCTCGCCGACGGTGGCGCGGCAGGTGAGCAGCACGCGGCGCATTTCCGAAGAAGGCATGCGCAGAATAGCGTACTTGCCTTCCTTGCCCATGAGCTGGATGGACGTACCGGCGGAACGGGCAATTGCGGCTCCTTTGCCCGGCTGCATCTCGACGGCGTGGACCAGCGTGCCGACGGGAATGTTCTCGAGCGGAAGCGCATTGCCGGGCTTGATGTCGGCCTCAGGACCGCTTACGACCATATCGCCTACGCTTAAGCCCTTCGGATGCAGAATGTAGCGCTTTTCGCCATCGACGTAATGCAGAAGGGCGATGCGTGCACTGCGGTTCGGATCGTATTCGATGGTGGCAACCTTGGCGGGCACGCCGTCTTTGTTGCGCTTGAAATCGATGATACGATAGCGCCGCTTCGTGCCGCCGCCCTTATGGCGCGTCGTGATGCGACCGTAGCAGTTGCGACCGGCCTTCTTCGGCTTCGGCGCAAGAAGCGACTTCTCCGGCTTCTGGGCGGTTATTTCCGCGAAATCAGAAACCGTCTGGAAGCGCCGACCCGGGCTGGTAGGCTTGTACTGTTTGACTCCCATGACTCTCTTTTCTCTCTTCGGAACCTTTGCTCGCACGCCTCTCCGCACACCAAAGGCTCCCTCTTCCATGTCGCGGAACTGCGATTGCCGAAACTGCCAAGGGAGGCTTGTCAGCACGACGCCGTAGTTCCACGCGTCCGGGTGTATCCATACATCCACAGACGCAAACGAAAATTATATACGCCCAAGCTCATAGTGGCAAGCAACGATTTTCTCGAAAAGAAGACCCCACAACCTGAACACATGAGGGAGAGGGGCAAGCTGGGGGCTGGGGGCTGCGAACGGGCGGACGGACTCGCAGGCGAACCGCCTGCGGTGCGCAGGCTGCGGGCTGCGGTCAGACGAGCGGGCTGCGAGTTGCATGCACACGGAAACCTTTACGGCACCAGCACCTGAAGCGCATGGGGAACGCAGGCTATGTCGTATTCTTCGGCTTCGAAGCGCTCGCCGTCTATCTGCACGGCAAGCGGAGCGTCGAAAGCGAGCTTGAGGGAGCGCGCTCGCAGAAACTCTATCTGCCTGAAGCGCGTGTGGTGCGCGTTTTTCGCCAAAAGGAAAATAAACGTGGCGTAAAGAGGCCCAAGCGGCGGGTGCGCTATGCACAAATCGAGCATGCCGTCGTCGGTGCGCGCCTCGGGGCAGATGCGGAAGCCGCCGCCATAGGTTTGGCCTATCTGCACCGCGAAAAGATAGGAGTCGCCCTCAAGCATCCGCATTGCAGAGGCGGCGGAACGCATGCCTTCGCCGGAAAGCTTCGCTCGGTAATGATGCAGGTCGAGATGATGGAGCAGCTGCTCGATACCGCTTTCCAAGTAGAGCATCGTGCCGGTTTTGCCCGTACGAGCGCGACGATCCACCGTGTCGAGCGCAATGGCGGCGTCCAAGCCGAACGAAAGCGTTTCCACGAAGTAGCGCCCGTTGGCAAGCCCCACGTCGAACCATTGCGGGCGGGCGGAAAGCAGCTGGGACACCGCCGCATCGACCGAGCGCGCCGACATGCCGAGCGTGCGAGCGTAGTCGTTCCCCGATCCGACGGGAACGATGCCGAAAACAGGACGATCCTCGGCGGGCAGCCGCAAAAGACCGTTCGCCGTCTCGTGGATGATGCCGTCGCCGCCAAGAGCGATCACCGCGCCGTAGTCGCCCGCGCCCGACGCCTGCGCTTCGGCATGACCGGGCGCCTGCGTGAGCATCACGTCAAGCGAGCCTTCCGAAAGCGACGCGCGCAAAAGAGCCGCGGCACGCTTTGCCGCCTTGGCGCCTGCGCCATTCTGCGCGACAGGATTGGCAATGAGCAGCACCTTGCTTCCCCGTGATAGCATAAGCCTTCCTTTTCCCTATGCGAACAAACCGTGCAGGAACCGTGCTGAAACTTCCTTCGCCTGCGCAGGCCACCATTATTCCACCCGCGCAGGAAACTCCTTCGCCTGCGCAGGCCACCATTATTCCGTCAGCGCAATTCGACCACATTACCATCGTTTCGCAAACGCAATTCCGCAACATTATAAAGGTATGCGCGAACACCCGTAAAGGTACACGCGGCGCGACGGCTCGTAAAAGGTTTGCGGGTATAAAGGGTTCCGACGGTCATGCGGTCGAAAACGTTGGCGCGTGCCGACACCGCCGCGTTACGGAGGCCCCTTCGGCCCGCTAGCGACGAAGCGCGCGCCACGAGCAGCTCCGTTCGCGGCTCCGTTCGCGGGGTTCTTTCAACCGATCGCGTGTAAAACAACCGAGAGAGGTTGACCTTGTAAGTATTACAACCCTCACGATAGAGACGCTTCGAAGGCGCTTTTCCGGAAAACCAACAAGACGGACGAAGGACGAAAACATGCCATAGCAAAAAAGATCAGAGGAGGTAGACCATGGAGACGAAGAACGCCAGTCAGAATCGGCAAAGAAACCAGACTCCGACCAATGTGCTTGACGTGGCCAACCTAAGAGCGCAGCGCTCGCTGCTCACCGCGCGCATCGTTGGAACGCGCGGAGAAGAGCGTAGGAAACTGGTGCGCCGCATGCGCCCCTCCGAGCTTCTCGCGTTCGTTGCGAACGACGGCGTTAACAGAGCCGTGAGAATCGCCGTGATCTCCATGCTCGAAGACGCCGGCCTGCTCGTCGCAATCGCCGAAGGAGCAGCCCCCACCTTTATCAAGAGCAACGCGCTTCGGCGGCTCGACGAAATGTGCGAGCACAAGGGATGCCCTCTCACCCCTGCCCAAACCAAGCGCCTCACCCCCTGTTTGAACGACAAAGATCTTATCGCCTTCACCGTCGTGCTCATGGACGCCTGCGACTTCGACTGGTGCGCGTACTGCGACGCATCAACCGTAAGCGCCCTTTGCGCGGCGATGTACGAAACCGACAGCATCCACGAGTCCGTTATCCTGGAAGACGCCTATGCGCAGCTTGTGCACAGCCGTCCCGACTTGCAAGCTGGGCTTTCCGCCTGCAATCCCGCTTCGTATCTGATGAACAGCTTGCGCATTCCCGCAAGCCCGCAAAGCAAGGCCTTCGACAACGTAGCCTAGCGCCAAAGCCGCAAACCTCGTACTGGGCGATGGCGCGCCACGACGGCACAAGCGCCAAAGCCGCAAACAGCGAAAACACAAGTGACGACAAACGACACACCGAGAGGAGCGTCCCATGACACAGAATACTCGAGTCGCCTTCATCAGGCATCTTCTGAAAAACGAACGAGCCATTGAGCCATCCCCCGATTTCAGCTACAAGGCTCTGGTCAAAAGCCGACAGGACTACGATGCCATGTACAAGCGCTCCATCGACGACCCCGAAAAGTTCTGGAACCAGATGGCGCTTGAGCACTTGGACTGGTTCAAGCTGTGGGACACCGTTGAAGAATACGACTTTTTTTCCGAAACACCGTACGCCCGCTACTTCAACGGCGCCACGCTGAACGTCTCTCACAACTGCATCGACCGGCACCTCAGCGGGTCGAGGCGCAATAAGGCAGCGCTCATCTGGCAGGGCGAGCCGTCTGAAGAAGTTGACATCTACACCTACCAAAGGCTGCATCGCGAGGTATGCAAGGCCGCGAACATGCTCAAACGCCTGGGTGTGGCACGCGGCGATCGCGTGGTCATCTACCTTCCCATGATTCCGCAGCTGGTCATCAGCATGCTGGCATGTGCGCGCATCGGCGCCATCCACTGCGTGGTGTTCAGCGGGCTTTCCGCCGAAGCCCTGCGCGACCGCATCATCGATTCGGGTGCCTCCGTCGTCATCACGGCGAACTACGGCTACCGCAGCGGAAAGATACTCAATCTGAAGGATATAAGCGACCGCGCCGTAGAGGAATGCCCGCAGGTTGCAAACTGCGTCGTGGTGAGGCGTATCGACCAGCGCACGCCTATGGAGCCCATGCGCGATTTGTGGTGGGATGACCAGCTTGCCGCAGCGCCCCCCATTTGCGAGCCCGAGCCCATGGAATCCAACGACCCGCTGTTCATACTTTACACAAGCGGCAGCACCGCAAAGCCGAAAGGCATCGTGCACGGCACCGGCGGGTATCTGCTCTACGCTACCGTCACGGCACGCTATGTGTTCGACCTCAAGGAAAACGACGTGTTCTGGTGCACGGCCGACGTGGGCTGGATAACGGGGCACTCGTATTTGGTGTACGGATCGCTTGCGAACGGCGCCACCTCGCTCATGTTCGAAGGGGTGCCCACCTACCCCAACCCCGACCGTTACTGGGAAGTGGTGGAAAAGTTCGGCGTCAACGTGTTCTACACCGCGCCGACCGCCGTCCGCTCGCTCATGAAGGAAAGCGAGAGCTGGGCGACCAAGCACGACCTTTCCTCTTTGCGCCTGCTCGGATCGGTGGGCGAACCCATCACGTCGAAGGCGTGGCTGTGGTACTACTCCACTATCGGGCAGGGTCGCTGCCCTGTTGCCGACACGTGGTGGCAGACCGAGACCGGCGGCGTCATGATAACCACCGTGCCGGGCGCCGTGGACATGAAGCCCGGTTCGGCCGCGCTGCCGTTTTTCGGGGTCGGCCCGAAGGTTGTGGGTGCAAACGGAGACGAAGCACCTGTTGGAGAGGCTGGCAGCCTTGTTATCGAGCGCCCTTGGCCGGGGATGACGCTTGGAGTGTACGGCAATCCGAAGGCGTTTAAGGACGTGTACTTCCCCACTCCCGGCTACTACCTTACCGGCGACGGCGCCTATCGCGACAAGGACGGGTACTTCTGGATTACCGGGCGCATTGACGACGTGATGAACGTTTCCGGCCACCGCATAGGAACGGCCGAGGTGGAAAGCGCGCTGGTGGCCCATCCGCTCGTGGCGGAAGCGGCGGTGGTGGGATACCCGCATCCGGTGAAGGGCGAGGGCATCTATGCCTACGTCACCGTGAAGGAAGGCGCTGCGGTCGACGACGATCTGCGCACGGAGCTGGTGCGCGGCGTGCGCACCCACATCGGGCCCATAGCGACCCCCGACGTGATCCACTTCGCCCGCGCGCTGCCGAAGACGCGCAGCGGAAAGATCATGCGGCGTATCCTGCGCAAGATAGCCGCCCAGCAGACCGAGGATCTGTGCGACGTCTCCACGCTTTCCGAGCCTTCAGTGGTAGACGAGCTCATCAGGGAAAACGAGCGACTGGTTGCTTAAGCCGCTCGTGACTTCCATACCCGCCCGCGGCGAGCTGAGCGCCGTCGCGGGCGGCGCTTGTTCGCCCGCGCTCTAGTCGTCCACGTGCACCGATATGTGAAGCAGATAGTCGTCGGAGGAATCCGACATCAAATACGAGCTTATGTCCAGTTCGCAGATAGGGCCGCGCATGGAAAGCTTCTCTTTCTTCAAGAAGTCGAGCAGCAACTTGTAAGACTTCGCCGCCTTGCTCGTTCCCCCCTGATGAAGAACCACGGCATAGTTCCCCTTAGGCTTGCGCACGATGCGATCAAGCCACGGAACCGTGCTTTCGGGCTTGCTTATCCAAGTGAGCAACTTGGTGTAGCGGAAATCTTCCGGATGCGCCGGGTCGGGAATGTCGACGATGCGACCGAGCGGAAAGCCCGTCACCCCGATGGTGGAACGGCAGAAATCGGAATGGGCGCTGAAGGCTTCGGCATAGGCGCGCTGTGTGCGCTCGTCCGGCACGTCGGTGGCGACGAACCAGGTCTCATCCCAAAACGAGAGGCGCGGCTTGCCTTTGGGAAACGAAAGGGCACGCTGCGTAATGTAGCGCATCTTCTCCATCATGCCGATACGCGCCTCTATGATGTCGCGCTGGCGCTGCATCTGCTCGATGCTTTCCTGGGCGGTTTGCAGGAACAGCTCCGTCGTCCTGTTTTCCAGATACTGCTTGATTTCCCGCATGGTCATGCCGGCATCCGAGAAGAAGCGGATGGCGTCGAAAAGGTACAGCTGGCGCAAGGAATAGTACCGGTAGCCGTTCTCCCTTACTTCCTTGGGCTTGAGCAAGCCTATTTTGTCGTAATGGATGAGCAGCTCGCGGCTGACGTTGCGCATGCGGGCGAACTCGCCCGAGGAAATGAGCAAAGACGTGTGCACTCTTGCCTCCTTACACTCACGACCCGGAATGTAAGGATATCACGCCCGCGCGGCCTTCGCCCGCACGCATCGGTGAAGGCCGCATAATTCGGCGCGCTTCCCTGCACTTCTTTACGCTTCTTTACGCTATCGCCTTTCCGAACACGGCGGCAATCTTGCGCAGCTCGGCCACCAAGCCTTCGAACTGGGCGGGCGTGAGCTGCTGCGGGCCGTCGGAAAGGGCTTTCGGGGGGTTCGGATGCACCTCTATCATGAGGGAGTCGGCTCCGGCAGCCACCGCCGCATATGCAAGCGACGGCACAAGGTCGCGCTGCCCCGCCGGGTGCGAAACGTCCACGCACACCGGGAAAAGCGACTGTTTGTGGATGACGGGAACGGCGGCGATGTCGAGCGTGAAGCGCGTGGCCGTCTCGAACGTGCGGATGCCGCGCTCGCACAGAACCACGTTGTCGTTTCCCTTGGCAGTAATATAGTCGCAGGCCGCAAGCCATTCGGCAATGGTTCCCGCGAAGCCGCGCTTGTAAAGCACCATCTTGCGCGAGAGCGCCGTCACCTGGCCGATTTTTTCCAGCAGGCTGAAGTTCTGGAAGTTGCGCGCGCCCACCTGCAGGCCGTCCACATAGGAGTGCACCATTTCGCAATGGGCGGAATCCATCACCTCGGTGAGCGTAAGCAGATCGTACTTATCGCCCACCGCTTTCATAATCTTTAGAGCCTCTTCGCCTAAACCTTGAAACGAATGCGGATTCGTGCGCGGCTTGAAGGCACCGCCGCGAATCCAGTGCAAGCCAAGACCCGCCACGCATTCCGCCACTTCTTCGAACTGCTCGGCCGACTCGACCGAGCACGGGCCGGCGAAGACGGTTATCGCGTCGCCGCGCGCTCCTAAATTGGGAATAGGGGGTATATCCGCCCTACCCGTACCGACGAGCACGTGTGAAGCAGGCATCTGCCGATTGGGAACAGGAAGTATACCTGCATGGCTCATACCGACGGGGTCTCCCTCATCACTTTGAGAATGCTGGTGTAAATCTCGCGCAGATGTTCGTTGTACAAAGGGCCTTCGTTGTAGCCATCGACCTTTGTGAAAATCTCCTCCTCACGTTTGGCGTCGTACAAGCCCATATGAACGTCGGGCTTGAGACCGCGAATGGCCAGCGAGTGACCCGCGCGCCTGTTCAACAGCGCGACGAGTTCGCGGTCGATCTCGTCGATCTTAGCGCGATGCTCTTGGATCTGCGCAAGCGCGCTGCTTTCTTCAGACATCGGCCTTTTCCCCTTGCGCCGGCGCCGCAACGGTGCCGCCTGCTGAGGCGCTTGCTGCGCTGGCGCTTCCCACACCGGCGCTGCTCGGCTCCAAGACGCTCGGCTCCAAGATGCTCTCGACCGGGTTGGTGGGATCTCCTTCCAGATAGGCGAACCTGATGGTATCGCCTTCCCTGTAGCCTACGATCTCGATAAGCCCGGGAAGCGCGAAGTCGTAGATCTTGCTATCGCCCTCAAGCTTCACGTAGAAATGGGAATTGCTTTCCACCACGGCCTGCACCATGTTCACGATAACGCCTTGCGCCTCCGTCGATGCCACAGACTCGCTCGCCGCCGTGACGCCGTTGGTAGCCAAAAGCGCCAGATACGCCTTCTGACAATCGGCAACCGTGTCGCCCACCGCAACATTCTGGTAGTGCTGGATGTCTATCATGGCGAACTTCTTCACCAGCCCCTCGCCGTCCTTTAAGGCCATGAAGTACGTGGGCTGGTTCGCCACGTTGATGAGCAGCGGGAACGTTGCCGTATAGCGAAGGTTTTGCACTTGCCCTTCGGCCGAGCCCATAGCCGAGTCCTCGGTGGCGCCCGGAACCGAATAATAATGCGATTCGGCCGTGCGTTGGTTCACCAGCACGAAGCCGACGATGGAATTGTCCGCAGTGGCCGAGGTCACGCCGGTGTAGACCCACACGTCATCGTCTTTGGCGATGTAGTTGTAGCCCACCTGGCCGTCGGTGCCGGGAGTGGTCTGCACCACGCCTTCTTGACCCAGGAAGGAATTGAGCCAGCCGTTCTTGTATTTGCCGCTCCAGTTGTACTGTTGGATGAGCAGCTCGGCCGGATACGCGCGGTCAACCCATTGGGGAACGTCTTCGATAGCCAAGTCCTGACATTCGCCCGTGGTGGCGTCGCACAGCACCACGCGATAGATGGTCGTGCCGCCGAACAGGCCGATAGTGCGCGTCTGCACCGGGCAGATCCACCACGGATGCCCGTTTTCGTCGATTTCGAACGACTTCTCGTCGAACATGTAGAAGGGATAGGAAAGCTGCACGTGGCGGTCGATGTTGCGCACGAGCGGCTCCGACTGCGAATAGTGGATGGGGCTATCGCCCAGCTTCACAATCTCGGCGTTCTGCGTGGTCATGTTCACGAGCGAATATGCCGGAATGCCGGCCTCGCGGTTCGTGAACCACTTGAACAGGTCGGCATAACCTAAAGGACTTACGCGCACGGGCTCGCCTCGGAAGTTTATCTGGCTGTAGAGCGGCGATATCTCGAACTGGCTCACGTATTCGGGGATGGATCCCATCTCGCGATTGCCCAGAAGGATAGCCGAATTGCGGTCGATGATGGGAATTTCTGAATAGTTCACCTCGTGAATGTCTTGAGCGAAGTCGAGGTCGGTCGTCTTCAGAATCGTCGCGTACCGCTCGGCGTTGCCGGGTATGACCGAAAGCGACCCGATGGCGCCGAGCACGCCCAGAAGCGCAACGGCCACGGGAACGAACGAAAGCCACTTGAACGTTTTCGCTTTCGCGGGGCTTGCGTCGACTTTCGAGGTTCCTTCCTGGTAGTTGTGCGACTTGGTGCGAAACACCAGGAACAGCGGCAGCAAGATGAAGATGGCCACGAACATCCATGTATCGGTGCTGTGGATGTTGATGGGCGGATGGAACCACCAATACGCCGCCAGCATAACGAGAACGACCACGACGGCCGCCACGATAATGGCGCGCTTTCCCCATGTTTTCATGCGGTCGGCAAAAGGAATCTCAAGATGGGGCGCGCCATGGCCTTCCCCGCCGCCTTTGCCGCCGTGCCCAGACGAAGCCTTGCCCGCACCCGCACGGGAACTCGAAGCGCCTTGCGCCTCGGCGTCGATGGGGGAAGAACCGCCTTTGCCGCCGAAACCCGCTCCGTCGATGTTCATGCCTGATTGCTTGAGCGCCTCAAGAAGCGCCTCTAGTCCGGATGTCTGCTTCACCGGCATCCCTTCTCTTCGAAACCCCTAACAGTGTGGCTTTCCACTATACACTAAAACAGTCGGTTCGCACTCGAAGTCATCCCCCATCGTTGATTGAGCGTTGAACTTACACGCGAAATCGCTTACCGGACCAAGGGTGCCGAAGGGACGCGCCGGCACCCGGACGTGTCCCTCTAGCGCTATGCAAGCTGGCGCAGCACGAAAGGAAGGATGCCGCCGTTTTCGAAGTAGCGCCCTTCCGTGGGGGTGTCCACGCGCACGGTGGCGGTGAAATCGACGCACGATCCGTCCGCACGGGAAGCCCTCACGGCAACCTCGCGAGGAACCGGCAGACCGCGCGAGAAGTCGATAGGAGCCACCGTGTAGGTTTCCGTGCCGTCAAGACCCAGCGCCTTTGCACCTTGCCCTTCTGCGAACTGCAGCGGCAGAATGCCCATGCCTATGAGGTTCGAGCGGTGAATGCGCTCGAAGCTTTCCGCCAAAACGGCACGCACGCCCAGAAGCGCCGGCCCTTTCGCCGCCCAGTCGCGCGAAGAGCCGCTGCCATACATCTTGCCCGCCACGACCACGAGCGGAACTCCGGCCTGCGCGTAGCCTTTTGAAACGTCGAACAACGGGCGCACCTTCCCCTGCAGAAAATCGTAGGTCCATCCGCCCTTTCGCCCTTCCGCCAACATGTTTTCCAGCTTCACGTTGGCAAACGTTCCGCGCATCATGACCTCGTGGTTGCCGCGTCTTGCGCCGTAGGTGTTGAAATCGGCCAAAGCCGTGCCGTGCTGCTCAAGATAGCGAGCGGCGGGAGACGTGGGCGCTATGGCGCCTGCCGGGGAAATATGGTCGGTTGTGATGAAGTCGCCGAGCAGCGCGAGCACACGGGCGTCGTGCAGGGGCGCAGGAGCTTCAGATTCTTGCGCCATGCCGTCGAAATAAGGGGGACGGCGCACGTAGGTGGACCGAGAATCCCAGGAAAACGTGTCGCTTGCGCTGGCATCGAGCGCCTCCCACGAGGCATCGCCCGCAAACAGGTCGCGCGTCCCTTCCTCGTACAGATCGCGCGTCACATGAAGCGCAACCAGATGCGCCACTTCGTCTGCACTCGGCCAGATATCGGCAAGCCGCACGTCGTTGCCCTGCGCATCGCGCCCTAACACGTCGTGCGCCAAGTCGATGTTCATGGTGCCCGCCAAAGCATAGGCCACAACCAAAGCGGGGGCTGCCAGGTAGTTCTGCGAAACGTCGGGCGAGATGCGCCCCTCGAAGTTGCGGTTCCCGGAAAGCACGCTTGCCAGCTCTACCTGGTCAGCCGCTTTGTGCAGAGCTCCTGCCACAGGGCCTGAGTTCCCGATGCAGCTCATGCAACCGAAACCGCACGTGTAAAACCCTAGGTCACGCAAGCCCCGCATAAGACCTGCCCGTTCAAGCAAAAGTTCGGTTGCATGGCTGCCCGGCGCAAGAATGGTCTTCACCCAGGGCTTCGGACGCAAACCGCGTGCCGCCGCGTTGCGCGCCACAAGGCCGGCCGCAAGCATCATGGAAGGATCAGTCGCCGTGGTGCAGCTGGTAACCGCCGCGATGGCAAGCGTACCGTGGGTGATTTCGCAGGACGCACCGTCCACGTTTACAAAAACTCGACTCGCAAGGTCAAGCCCGCGCTCGGCGCAAAGTTCAAGGAACCGTTCGCGCGCCTCGTTAAGCGCCATGCGGTCGTGCGGGCGCGAAGGCCCGGCAAGGCTGCGCACCACCTGCGAAAGGTCTATCTCCACAATCTCGGCGTAGGTGCGCTCTTTTGCCTGATCGTCGTACCAGAAGCCCTGAGCTTTCGCATACGCCTTTACAAGCGCCACCTGCGCCTCGCTGCGACCCGTCAAGCGCAGGTAATCAAGCGTCAGCGCATCGACGGGAAACAGCGTGCAGGTGCTGCCGTATTCCGGCGTCATGTTCGCTATGCAGGCACGCTGCGTGGCCGAAAGGCAGGAAAGGCCTTCGCCGAAGCACTCCACGAAGCTTCCCACCACGCCTTTCGCGCGAAGGGTCTGGGCGAACGTAAGCGCCACGTCCATGGCCGTCACGTTAGGCGCAAGCTTGCCGCAAAGACGCACGCCCACCACGCGCGGCACGAGCGTGGTGATGGGCTGCCCGAGCGCCGCCGCCTCGGCTTCGATACCGCCCACGCCCCAGCCCAGAACGCCGATTCCATTCGCCGTAGGCGTATGGCTGTCGGTTCCCACGAGCGTGTCGAAATACACCGTCCCTTTGTTTTCGAAAACGACGGATGAGAAATTCTCGAGATTGAGCTGATGGCAGATGCCCTTTCCGGGAGGGACGATGCGCACGTTTTGAAACGACTTCTGCGCCCACTTCAGGAAATCGTAGCGCTCTTCGTTGCGCGCGAACTCCAGCCCCATGTTCGTTTCGAGAGCGCCTGCGCATCCTGCTTCATCGGCGATAACCGAGTGGTCTATGACCAAATCGCAGGGAATGAGCGGGTTGATCTTCTTCGGATCGCCCCCAAGGCCGGCGCACGCCTCGCGCATGACCGCGAAATCGACGAACACCGGCACGCCCGTGAAATCCTGGAACAGAACGCGCGCGGGGCTGAACTCCACTTCGCCTCCCGTAACGCCCGCCAAGCCGGCGTCCATGATACGTTGCGCCAACGCGAGCGCCTCTTCGGCGTCGTGCGCATTGCGCAGCACGTTTTCCAAAAGCACGGTAAGCGCAAAGGGCAGCCGCTCGCTTCCCGCTATGGCGGAAACCGGAAAATACGTATATGCCGCGCCGTTCACTTCCAAGCGCTTCGCGAACCTCTCCGCGCCTTCGCACATATGAGCCGTCCTCTCTTGTTGGTTGCCTTTTGCATGCGCCGCAGCGAAACCGCACGGCAAAGCCTTGCGCCCTACCTTGCTCGCAGCGCCTCCACCAGCGCGTCGGTGAACTCCGTGCACGTCGCCACGCGCCCGCAAGTGCCTGTTGCGCGGCGAATATCGCCCGTCAGGCACTCGCCCGCCGCATACACCGCGCTCACGGCACGGCGAATGCGCGAAGCAGCCTCGTGTTCCCCAATATGGTCGAGCATCATGGCGGCGGAAAGCACCTCGGCGGTAGGGTTCGCCTTGTTCTGACCTGCGATATCGGGCGCCGACCCGTGCACTGCCTCGAACACCGCGTAATCCTTCCCTATGTTCGCACCGGGAGCCAGCCCCAAACCCCCCACCAGCCCGGCCGACAAATCGCTTGCGATGTCGCCGTAAAGGTTCGGAAAGACCACCACGTCGAACTGCGACGGATCCATAACCAAGTTCATGCAGAACGCATCGACGATGCGCTCGTCGAAGGCCACTTCGCCTTGATATTCGCGAGCCACCTCGCGGGCGACTTTGAGGAACAGGCCGTCCGAATACTTCATGATGTTGGCCTTGTGAACCGCCGTGACCTTTTTCCGCCCAAGCGAAACCGCATAGTCGAACGCGTAGCGCACGATGTTGCGCGTGGCCGTGACGGAAATGGATTTCACCGATATGCCGGAATCGGGGCGAATCGTGCCCGCGCCCTCGCGCTCGCAAAGCTCGATGAGCTTTCTCGCCCCTTCGCTTCCCTCTTCGAATTCCACGCCCGCATACAGATCTTCGGAATTTTCGCGAACGATGACCATATCGACGTCTTCGTAACGTCCGCCCGCACCCCGAATGGAAGCCACCGGGCGCAGGCAAACGTACAGGCCGAGGGCCTTTCGCAAAGCGACGTTGACGCTTCTGAACCCCGTTCCCACCGGCGTGGTAACAGGCCCTTTGATGGCAACTTTGTTGCGTTTCACCGCCTCGATGGTCGCTTCGGGAAGCGGCGTTCCGTACTCCTCGATGCACGCTGCCCCGGCCGACGCGGTTTCCCACGCGATATCGACGCCGCTTGCCTCGACGACACGCTGCATCGCCTCCGACGTCTCAAGGCCAATGCCGTCGCCGGGTATAAGCGTGATAGTATGCTTCGACATGACTTGCTCCTAGGAAACGCTTTCGATGATGGCGATGGCGCGGCGCTTCAGAGCGCCTCTGCTGTTTTCGGCATCGAATCTCATGCGATCTGCAAGCTGCTGCTTCACGGAATCGGAGAGGTTGCCCTTCGCGTATTCGGCAACCGCTATGAGCATGTCGGAAAACTCGAGATCACCGTGATAGCACTGAATGCCCTCGTCGATGAACGGCCACGTTTTGTCCGAGCGGGCTTTCGACGTCGCCCCTATTTTGCAGAGGAACCGCATGGCGGCCAAGCGCACAGGCCCGCTTTCCTCGTCGAACAGCGAAGCCTCGGCGCCGTCTATGGCCTTCGCGCACACAGCGGGAACGAAGTCGACCAAGCCGGTGAGAACATCGAGGCACTCCCAACGAGTTTGCGCTTCAGGCCGGTTGAGCGCATCGACGAACTCGCTTCCGAACGGAGCGAGCTTTTCGGCATCGTTTTTTGCGAGGGCCGCAAGCGTTTGCGCGGCGCTTTGGCGCGCACGGCGCGAGCTGCCGGAAAGCAATTCGACCAAACTTTTCAGATCCTGCTCGCCTGCCACGGCGGCGAGGTCTGTCTTGCTCAATTCTTTTTCTTTGCCACTCACAAACGGAATCCTCTCTGGCTAGCCGCGAAGCTTTTTGCTACCAGTATACTCGTCTCCCCATACCGACCATTCCCCTCGCAAAGAATTAACACGACCGCAACGAGGGACGCAGAGAGGGACGCAGAGGGGACACAGAGCCGGAGCAAGCGCGAGCACGGCGAGATTCGGAGCGCCGCTCGGCAGCGCAGGATGCACCGCCAAACCTCGTTGCCGAAAAACAAGGCCCCTCCTTCTTGGGATGAAGGAGGGGCAAAAGAAAGGAGGTAGGCCACAGGACGGTGGAGGATGGTGGGTGACCGTCCTGGGCGGGAACATGTTTCCTTACGCGACCTTGTCTTGGCTGGACTCTTTACCGCCGAGCAGAAGGTCGAACACAGAGGACGACTGGCTTTGCTGCTGGGTTTGGGCGGCTTGGACGTTCCCATCGGAACCGAGCGTCACCTCGACCTCCTTGGTCTCGCCGCTGCGGTTGAGCGTGAGCTTCACCTTGTCGCCGGGGTTCTTCGAACGCACGTCGAGCATGAGGTCGCTTGCCGAGCTGACCGCCTGGCCGTCGAACGCGGTAACGATATCGCCTTTCTGAATGCCCGCTTCCGCCGCGCCGCTGCCGTTTTCCACAGCCGCCACATAGGCGCCTTCGTCGACCGCAAGACCGTAGCGCTGCGCCGTCTGGGCGTTCACGGTCGAAAGAGACACGCCGAGCTGCGCGTGGGTGGGCGTTTTGCCGTCGATGATCTGCTGGGCGATGTTCACGGCGTAGTTCACCGGAATGGCGAACCCGACACCGGAATAGTTGCCCGAATACGACGTGATAAGCGTGTTGATGCCGATGAGCTTCCCGTTTTGGTCAACGAGCGCGCCGCCCGAATTGCCGGGGTTGATGGCGGCATCGGTCTGGATCATGTTCGGGTAGATGGTCGTCTCGCCCGAGCTCTGGCCGTATGCGTCGGTGGAGCTATCCATTATCTGGGAACGGCTCGTGGCAGAAACGATGCCGGTCGCCACCGACTGCTCAAGACCGAAGGGGCTGCCGATGGTCATGACCCACTCGCCAATAGTGAGCTTGTCGGAATCGCCTATCTCGACGGCGGTCAGCCCGCTTGCACCTTTCGCCTTGATGACCGCGATGTCAGAGCTGGGATCGCTTCCCACCACTTCGGCATCGTAGGTCTCGCCCTCGATGGTGACCTTGTACGCCTGACCGCCTTCGACCACGTGGTAGTTCGTGACCACATAGCCATCGGACGTGAGCACCACGCCGCTGCCCAGCGAGCTTTGCGTCAGCGTGTCGCCGGAACCCTGATTGCCGTTGCCGTACAGGTAGCCGTACAGACCGCCCATAGAGGAGGATTGCGAGGTATACACGTCGATAGCCGCCACGGAAGGCAGGCACTTCTTCGCCACCGACTCGGCCAGCGTCAGGTTCTCGTCCTGGCTTCCGCTGGTGGAAGACGAGCTTTGCGCGCCCAGCTGCGTTTGGGATTCTGCGGCGTCGTTCTGACCGGTGCCGCTGGCCGTGTTGTAGATAGCCAAGCCACCGAAAGCCAGAACGCAGGCCAGAAGCGCGCCCGCGAACGCTATCAGAAACGTGCGCCCGCCGCCCTTCTTCTGATAGGTCACGTTGCCGGCAGGGGCAGGCTGCTGGTAGTAATAGGATTGCTGCCCGTGCGCCTCGTGCACAGGCTGCGCCGGGTACGCCGGCTGCTGCACATGCTCGCCACCGTTTTGCGGTGCGGGCGCACCTGTCGGGGTGGTTCCGTTCATGTCTGTCATACGCTCACGCTCCTTATATTGGACGGGAGCGGGAACTTCTTCCGCTCCCGGCATTCCGCGCTCTCGCTGCTAACGCCGCTACCTTACCACGCAGAATCGGCAGGTGGAACAACGGGGGCGCAAATGTCATCGTTGCGTCATGCAGATACAACTTTCGGTGTAGTCCGCTCGAACCGATTTTCACCCGCTAGCAGCTCGCCCGATTCCGCCGCAGCCAGCCTATGCTACTATGACCGCAACTTGTTTCCCAACCGTTAGCTAGGAGGTTGCCCATGTCAGATGGGTCTTCGTCAGAACGCGGCGCGCGCTCGCCTCTCAAAGCGCTCTACGTGCGCGTTCTTCTGCGGCTGTTGCCGCTGCTCTTGTCGATAGCCCGTCACCCCTCGCGCAAGATTCGCGCCGAGGCGGAATATCTGAACGCCGGATACACTTTCATGCTTTCCGTTGGCGGCACGAACCTTTCATGCGTGTGCATGCGCACCGAGAAAGGATCGTTCAAACGCATCTCCCCCGCCCACGTCGCACGCGACGTCGAACCCGGCAGCGGCTTGGAAAGCTCGGACGGAAGCGCCGTTACCGTCGATTACGTCATAGCATTCCGCTCGCTTGCCTATGCGTTTTCCTGCTTCTCGGGCGGCATGTCGCTGAAAAGCGCTCTTGCCGAGCGCGCGTTCTCGACGCGCGGCCCTAACAACACCGGCGTTTCCCTTACCTATATGTTCACCGCGCTGCTAAAGATATTCTTCGGTTGGCGCAGCGCCACCTGAGCCCCTAAACCCGCGGCAGCCTAGCGAGCAGGATGCCGCGGCAACGGACGCGGCAGCTTCGCGGCATCAAGCCTTTCCCCTCGAACGGCGGAAAGGCGGAAAGGAAAAACATGAAAGGCTTTGAATTTTTCTGTCCTACGAAGATTATCTGCGGAAAGCACTCTCTCGACAAACTGCCCGACGAGCTTGAGGGACGCGGCGTTGCCCATCCGCTCGTCATGACCGATGCGGGGCTTGTCAAGCTGGGCGTTGCCGAGAAGCTTACCCGCGTGCTCGATGCGGCGGGCGTTGCCTACGACGTGTTCGACCAGGTACCGCCCGATTCATCCATGGACGTGGTGAACGAGGTGGCGCAGCTTTATGCCGCAAAGGGCTGCGACGGGTTCGTGGCCATTGGCGGCGGCTCGGTCATAGACACCACGAAAGGCGCAGCGGCTTCGCTTGCCTGCGAAGGCGTCGATTTCGCCACGCTGCAGGGCTCCGAGATACTGAAAGCCGACCTGCCGCCGCTTATCGCCGTGCCCACCACCGCCGGCACCGGCAGCGAGGTGACGCTTGTGGCCGTGGTGGCCGACACGCGCAAACACGCCAAGCTCTCGTTCACCTCGTACAAGCTCGTGCCCCACGCAGCCATACTCGACCCCTCGCTTACCGCCTCGCTTCCGCCCAAACTTACCGCCACGACGGGCATGGACGCGCTCACGCACGCCGTCGAGGCGTACACGTCCATTCAGAAGAACCCCGTGAGCGACGCCTTCGCCGTGAAGGCCATCGAGCTTATTGCCGAAAACCTTCCTTTGGCCTGCCGCGACGGCGGCAACGTGGAAGCCCGCACGAGCTTGGCGTTAGGCTCGCTTCTGGCGGGAGCGGCTTTTTCGAACGCCATGGTGGGCATCGTGCACGCCATAGGCCATTCGCTCGGCGGCCTTTGCCGCATTCCCCACGGCCAGGCCATGATGATGCTTCTGCCCCACTGCGTGCGCTACAACCTTGACCGGGGCACTCACACGAAGCTTTACGGCGAGCTGCTCGCATACGCAGCGCCCGAAAAGGCGGCGCAGCTTGGCGCCGTTCCCGGCACCGAGGCGCGCGCCCGCGCCTTCGAGACGCACCTGTTCGGCGTGAACGCCATGTACCACGAAGCCTACGGCGTGCCGCTTACCCTCGCCGAAATGGGCGTTTCCCGCGAAGATCTGCCCGCCGTTGCCAAGCAGGCCCGCTATGACGGGGCCGCCCTCTACAACGAAACCGAGATAGCCGTCGAAGACGCCATGAAGATTCTGGAGGCCGTCTATGAATAACCGATTCGAAAGCGTTACCGACGTGCAGGAGCAGGCACGCCGCATGCAAGCCTTCTTCCAGACGGGGGCGACCCTTCCCCTAGAGGCAAGGCGGCAGGCCCTCATCCGCCTCAAGGCGCATCTCAAGGCCAACGAGGAGCGCATTCTGAGCGCGCTCACGGCAGATCTGGGGAAAGCTCCCTTCGAAGGATACGCCACCGAGCTGGGCTTGGTCTACGACGAGATAAACACGTGCCTCGCACACCTTGGCTCATGGGCGCGCCCGCGTCGCGTGCGCACGCCCATCGTGCATTTCCCCTCATCGTCGAAGGTCTACGCCAGCCCGCTCGGCGTAGTGCTGGTGCTTTCGCCGTGGAACTATCCGGTGCAACTGGCGCTCGTTCCCTTGGTGGACGCCATCGCCGCCGGCAACTGCGTGGCGCTCAAGCCCTCGCGCACCTCGAAGGAGACGGGAAATCTGCTCGTCGAAATGCTCGGCTCAGTGTTTCCCGACGATTTCATATGCGCTTTCCCGGGATCGGGGGCTATGAACGACTGGCTGCTCGCAGCACGTTGGGATCAGATCTTTTTCACTGGCAGCCCGAACGTGGGTCACACCATCATGGCGGCGGCGGCGAAGAACCTAACGCCTGTCGTGCTGGAGCTGGGCGGCAAAAGCCCCTGCATCGTGCACGAGGACGCCAACGTGAAGCGCGCGGCGCAGCGCATCGCCTGGGGCAAGGGCATCAATTCGGGACAGACCTGCGTGGCGCCCGACTATTTCCTTGTGCACGAAAGCGTTGCAGATGATCTGGTAGCGCAGCTTGACGAATGCTTCCACCGCTACTACGGCGAGAACATTCTTGCATGCGACGAGTGGCCGCGCATGATAAACCGCCATCACTTCGACCGCGTGATGGGGCTTATCGAGAATAGGAATCCGCAGGCCACCGTGGCGTTCGGCGGACATGGAGATGCCGATGCGCTCAAGATAGAGCCCACGTGCCTGCGCGGGATCACGCTTGACGACCCCGTTATGGGCGAGGAGATTTTCGGGCCTGTTCTGCCCGTCATAACCTACAAGACGCTCAACG
This sequence comes from Actinomycetes bacterium, assembly GCA_023403475.1. GTDB lineage: Bacteria > Actinomycetota > Coriobacteriia > Coriobacteriales > Eggerthellaceae > CAJFUR01. The sequence goes on along the minus strand of JAEYEL010000049.1, from coordinate 729 downwards.
AGGCGTTCGACATCGTGCGCCTCTTCGAGAAGCCTTTGGCAACCTACGTTTTCTCGAACAGCAAGACCGTGCAGCAGCGCGTTATCGCCGAGCTTCCGTTCGGAGGCGCTACCATAAACGATGTCGTGGTGCATATAGCGAACAACCACATGGGCTTCGGCGGCGTGGGCAATTCCGGCATGGGCGCCTACCACGGCAAAGTGGGATTCGACTGCTTCACCCACTACAAGTCAACGCTCAAAAAGGGAAACTGGTTGGAAATTCCCATCCGCGTCCCACCTTTCGGCAACAAGATAAGGCTTTTGCGCATGCTCATGAAGTAGGGCGAAGGCGTCTAATTCCCCCCGTACTTTGCAAGAAATGCGCGGGTGCGCTCTTGCTGCGGGTTTCCTATGACCCGAGCGGCAAGACCTTCCTCTACCACCTTGCCGGCATCCATGAAGATGATGCGGTCGGCCACGTCGCGTGCAAAGGCCATCTCGTGCGTCACGATGACCATGGTCATATGCTCGGCAGCCAAATTGCGGATGACCTTGAGCACGTCTTGGGTAAGCTCGGGATCAAGGGCGCTTGTGGGCTCGTCGAAATAGAGCACGTCGGGATTCAGGCACAGCGCCCGCGCAATGGCCACGCGCTGCTGCTGACCGCCGGAAAGCTCACAGGGAACCATGTTCTCCTTTTCGGAAAGCCCCATGCGCGCCAAGAGGGCACAAGCCTGCTGCTCTGCTT
>JAEYEL010000192.1 GCA_023403475.1 Actinomycetes bacterium | reverse complement strand
TCGCTTGTCATGTCGCTCGGTTCCAGCAGGTAGCGAATCCGAATGTACTCGCGCAAAGCATCACGGGTATCATTGAAATCCATATGGGAAAGATCCATGCCAATCATAAGGCTGTTCGCTTGTTCGGCTGCTTCGGTCAGCTTTTGTTTCAGCTCCATGTTGGGTTTGCGCGCACTGATATTGTACTCCATGACCCTATCCTTGCTCCATGAGGTTAAACTAGTATGCTGCGTCTTCGGTGCTAACGCGTTCGTGCTTGATCGGCGTAAAGAGGAGGCGACTTAGTCGCACAGCACGTATTCCACGCCCATCATCTCGGCGAGTTCTTTCAGCTCTGCAGAGTAGTCCCCGAAAACCGAGGCGGTGTGGCAACCGAATTCGCATTGAGTGTGGAACAGCGCATTGCGATCGGACACCTTGAAATAGATGCCTTCGGGACAGCCAAAACGGTCGTAGCCCGTTCCTCCTACCACTTCGCCCTTGATGACGAGCATCTTGGTTCCAGCCGGGTTGAAGCGCAGAAGGGTGATAGTTTTGCCGGTGTCCTCGTCGAACTTGCGGCGAATGGTCGCGCCAAAACGCGCGTTGGCGGTAAACGGTCCTACGGCATAAGGATAAGGGTCTTCGTCGTAGCCATCCATGTAACGATTGGGAACGGCATGCCAAGTGCAATACAGCTGGTCGTAGTACTTCTCTGTGCAAGGCTGATCGCTGAACCAGTTCTTCGAGACTATTTGCCCGTCTTCCATGACGACCGGCGTGGTGTTCGACTGATAGGGTGCCTTGTGCGCAAGGCAGCTCAGAATGGTGATGGCGTTCAAGGCGTTCATATCGCCTTCGCATGCCGAAGCGATACCGCACTCGTTGTTCAGGGAATGTCCCATGCAGTAGGTGACCTGCTCTTCGTTGATGCGTGTGGTGGCACAGCATTCCTTGCACTGAGCCGTGAAGGCGTTGCAGTTGAAATGCGCCATGAGCTTGCGGGTGAGCACGTTGAAACGAACGCTTTTCAGCACCTTCTCGCGCTCCATCCAGCACTCATCGGCATCGGCGATCAGCTCGTCGGTGATGCGCTCGGCCTCGGCGTTCTCCTCGTCGGTCAGATTGTAGACCGTGCGCAGCGGCAGGTTGTAGTTGCCCGTGCCGTCGCCCGGATGCAGCTGGTCCATCATCTCGTGCATGTTGATGGAGGTGGCAAGCACACCGAAGTCCTTCTCGCACTTGAAGTCGTCGGTGAGGTACAGCTCGCCCTCGTGGCGGATCATCTTGAGCACGCGCGTGTTCTTGAGGGCTTTGATTACCTTGAAGCAATGGGCTTTGCTCACCACTTCATCCCAGTTAATGCAGCCATACACGTCGGCGCGTTTGCGGTTTTTAAGGTCGGAAAGCTCGGAAACGGTGATGGCACCGGAATTGGTCAGAATCATAATCGGCTGATCGTAGCGCTCGGCGATGTCGCGAACCAGGCGCGGCATGGGGTTGCCGTACAGGAAGAACACGTCAACCTGGCCGATAACCGCGTCGATTTCGTCGAACTGCTCCCACTTGAAGTGGAACTCGTCAGAGCAGGGCATGCACAAAGGCTCGAGCAGGTTCACGTCGGCATCGCCGCCGAACTTCTTCTCAAGCTTCTCCTTAAAGGCCTTGAAGCCCATAGCGGTCGCACGCGTGTCGAACTCCTCGGTAAGCTCGTCTTTGTCGCCGAAGCGGCAGGGGCCTTCGTAGGCAACCTGATGGATGAGCGAGCCGAAGATGGGAAGGATGTTCACCTTCATCTCGGAGGGCTTTCTGATTTGCTCGGTCGCCTTGGTCATTGCCTTGGTCATAGTACTGCCTTTCTCTCGTCTTTTTCTTGCTATTCGCAGGTGAGCACTTCCAAGCCCAGAAGCTTTGCCAGCTTGCAGGCGTTTTCGTACACGTCGCCGTATACCAGAGGAATGTGGTTGCCCACCTCAAGCGAACACTCGTAGAACTTCTTGGCATCGGCTACCTCGAAGAACGCACCTTCGGTGCAATTCTCATCTTTGTAGCCGATGCCTGCCACTATGGTTCCGCGCGCGATGAATATCTTTTCGCATAAGGGGTCAAAGCGGCACATGGTCACAGTCTGCCCCTTGTCGCGGTTAAAGTCGTAGCGGATGGTCGCTCCCCAGCGGCCTCCCATGGCGAAGGGACGAATGGCGTAAGGGGCCTTCGCCTCGTTGAAGCCTTTGAGCAGACGGTTGGGCGTTGCATGGAATGTGTAGGCGATATTGTTCGCACAGTCCATAGCGTCTGCAGCGTCCCCGTAGGAGTCCTTGTTGCGCTGCAGCAACGGAGACACTTCCAGCGTGGGATCGCCGGTCACTTTGCCCACGGAGGTGTTGCCCATGTACGGTGCCGAGAGCGACAGGTTGGACAGCAATACCATGGAAACGAGCGCGGACAAGTCGTACTCGCATGCCGAGCAGATGCCGTTCTCGTTGTTGAGCGAGTGGTTCAGACACAGCGTGAAACGCTCCTCGTTCAGGCGACGGGTTGCGCACATGTCGGGGCACGGTGCCGCGAACGCATTGCATTCGAGCTTGTCAAGCAGCTTGTTGACCAGGTAGTTCGCCTTCATGGAGGGGAAGATGTCCTCGGGCTTCATGTCGCATTCGTCAGCGCCGGCAATAAACTCCTGAACGCGCTGGTTGATAACGACCTCGTCTTCGTCGTTGATGTTGTCGCACTTGCGCCCGGGAAGCGTCGGATTGCTGCTGGGGTCGACGTTTCTCGTCTGATCCATGAACTCGTGCAGGTTGTAATAGCGGAACTGCACACCGAGTCGTTCGGTCACCTCGTCGTGATGGTGGAAAGAGTCGAGAGCTGAAAGCGAGTTGTTCGAGTTGTTGCGCGGCACGCACAGGATGCGCGTATGGGCGATGGCTTTGCGTGCACGCAGCACCTTCATCCCTTCGACGGCATCCTCCCACGTGGGCCAGCCGTACGCCTCGCAGCCGCGAGGGCGCAGCGATGCCACCATGCCCGAGTCGTTGCAGCACTGCAGAACCGAGGCGAGTGGCTTTCGATACTTTTGGGCGAACGCCAAGGTGAAATCGATGCCGAACGGGTGGAACTTGATGAGATACACGTCGGTCTCTGCGGCGTCTTTGCCCATTTCGTCGAGAAGCTCGTCGGTGACGGGGAACGTTTCGTCGCGCTTGATGACGATGGGCTCCATGATGTTGACGAAATCGAGGTCGCCCAGCTTCTCGTTCACCTCTTCCACGAACCCTTGGTGGATAGATGCAATGCGCATCAGATCGAACTCTTTGGTGAGTTGCTCTCCCTCACCGAAGCGACAAGGCCCTTCGAACACGTACTCGTGGTAGATGGAAATCGTCACGGGCTGCACGTTGAGCTTGATGTCCTTGCCTTTGGTGGTTCCTGCCATACGCTCTCCTCCTTTGACTGAAACGATGCTTTTTGCTATGCATTCAGCAGTGCTCTGGAAAGAAGCGCCGCCAAATCCCTTGCCGAGTGTGCCGTCATGGCGTCGTCGGGGTCGAGTGCGATCCCTAACCCTTTTCGCAGCGAGATAATGAGGAGTATATGCTTGGTTGTAGAGGACGACGCTCCTGCGCAATTGATTCCCAGATCGCGCAATTTTGCGGGGTCACCTGATTTCTCCATGGTTTTGCGGATACTGTACTTCGCGTACGATTCAAGATCATCATCCCAGAAAGGGTCGTCGTCCAGAAGGTAGCGCAGACGAATGTAGCGCTTGAGTAATTGGTAGAGTTCTTCGGGATCATGCGTCTGGCGCATGGCGGCCAATTCCGCTTTCGCCTTCGCTTCGTTCTGCTCCGCTTGTTGCTTGATGTCCATGGCCCCTCAACTCCTTGTCATCGAAACAGTGCTATTGTAAGAAGCATTTGAGGGGATTTGAATGTCTCCTTTTATAAATATGAACTGATTATTTGTCAAATATACCAAATAATGATACAGTAATGCGGGAAGATTGAACTGGCTATGCAGTAGAGATTTGCGCATAAGGGGAGGGCGGCTCGTCATGGCAGTGACGGTTAATATGCTTGCCGAGCATTTTGGGAAAGCGGCTGTATGCCGTCCAGCAAAGGGCGACAGGCGTTTTTTGTGGCCCGCGCTTATAGCGTCGCTTACGTTGCCGAAACGACGGTTTTCGCAAGAAGAAGGTGAGAACGGGAGCTGCGATGTCGAATTCAACGAAAAGCTGCTTGCTGCCGTTGTTGATGACGAGGCTCTTTACTGCGGAAACGAACGGTCTGCGGCTGAGTTTCTAGCCGATCATCCCAGCGCGTTCGCGTTGGCAGTGGGAGATGGAAGATTTCTCAATGATATGTCTCCATCGGTTCAGTCGCGTCTTCTCTTGGTTGACGGTGTCGGTTCGTTTGCGGAGGTATTCGAGCATGTGCGACTGTATATGCTCAGATACAACAAATGGGTGATGAACATGAAGCAGGCGCTTCTCGATGGGGGAGGATACCAGGCTCTGCTTGATTGCAGCAAGGATCTTTTCGAGGACTTCATATCCATTACCGACTCTTCGTTTCGCCTAGTGGCAAGCACGGGCAACCCACCAGAAAATGACGAGGTGGCTAGGCACTTGGTTGAGAAGGGCTACCACTCTAAAGAGACGATTCGGCTGTTCAGGAAGTACAAAGCTATCAAACGCTGGCAGTTGCAAACGGGCATCGTGCGTATAGACCGTACGCTGATTGTGAACGCTCCTACGCTCAGCTACGTGTTTCGCATGCATGGGGACTATTTCGTGCACATGGTGCTTCAAAGCGCTCACGGCCTACCTTCGCCTGCTCTTGTCGATATGTTCCAGATACTCATAGACCATGTGTCGCTGTATGTGCGCCATGATTGGCTGCAGCGGCACCGTTACAGTAATGATGCCGCCTCGTTTTTGTACGATCTCGCAACGCGGCATCCTGTTTCTGAAGAGCGCCTTCACGCGCAGCTCGAACAGCATGGCATGTCGCTTGAGTCGGATTATCGACTTGCCGTGCTGGAGCTTGACGAAGAGGGAAGCGACGGCCAGCTTATGCTGGGGTATTGCGCATGGCGGTTGGCCGAGATGGCACCGCTGGCGAAGGTGTTCATAGCAAACGAGAGGCTTCTTCTTCTTGATGACGCTTGCGCCGTTGGAGGTGAAGGGGAATCGGACGATTTAGGGCAGCTGCTATATTCGTTTCAGCAGGGGTTTGATTGCGTTGCGGGTGTTTCCGATCCCTTTCGGCGCATCGTAGATCTTCCCTACGCTTTCAAGCAAGCGCGTCTTGCGTTGGAATACGGCAAGCGTGCGCGACCCCTTCTGCAAGAGAAGGCGGGATGCTCGTCTCTAAGGAGCGGAATATATCGCTTCGGGGACTATTTCTCGGCTTTTATCGTGGAAGATGGAAGGCACGATGCCTCTTTCGTCGATTTTTGTCTAGAGCATGGAATTCCATGGCATATCTATCAAGAAGACCGCGAAAAGGGAACGCAGGATCTCGATCTTCTTTACTGCTATCTAATGCGCGAGCGTCGTGCGAACGAGGCCGCCGCAGTCTTTCATATGCACAGGAACACCCTAGTTTATCGTATGGAACGTCTGCAGAAGCGTTTCGGATTCAATTTGGACGATCCGGCGGTTCGCGAGCGCATGCTATTCGAACTGAACGTGCTTTATGGGCGCAAAAAGCAAAAGGGACTGTAGCGCAGAATTGCTACAGTCCCTTTCGGGTCGATGAGCGTTTCCGCCCTACATGAACACGACGGTTATGTCTTTGCGGGCGACTTTTTTGCCTTTGTCCAGATAGGACTTGCCGGCACCGAGTTGAGTGCCCTGAGCGTCGTAGGACATGACGACGCCCATGTATCCGAGTTCGTGCCCGGATCCATCCTTCGCATCGGCGGCAGGGAGCACGTACTTGTTGGCCTTCTCATTGGAGAGAAGCTGGTCGACGAGTTGCGCCTTTGCGGCCTCCTCGTCAATTGTGGCGAACTTGGCAACGAAATCGGTGAGTTTCTCGGCGCCGCGCAAAACGGCGTTTACCTCCATCTCGCCGATGGTAGTGTGGTAGGTGCTCTCGACGGATGCTCTCGTGGCTTTCTTTTCGGTTGCCTTTGTCGGCGCAGCTGAGGCATGCGCTGCTGAGGCATGTGTCGCGTTAGTCTGTCGAGTCGAGATACAGGCATCGCCTTGGATGGGTGTGTAGAGCGCCCAGCGCGTCCTGCCGTCCATTCGCTTGGCCAGGTCCTCCACCTTGCCGTAATACATGCACCACGCCTGGCACGCCTGCACACAGGAGGGCATCTTGCCCATGTCGGTGCGCGTCTCGCACAGGTCGCACGCCTTGGTGATCGTGGGATTGTACACCCATTCGTAGGGCGTGTCCGCGTCGATGGCGGTCTCGTACTTGTAGGGTCCCACCTCGGTCAGCTTGATGCCGAACTCGCCTTTTGCAAGCCCCAGCTCGTTGCGGCACGCGACTTCGCAGGAATGGCAGCCGGTGCAGTATTCGTAGTTGATGAGAATGCCCTTCATCGCCTCTCCTCCTTTCCTAGTTCATGACCGTGACGACAGGTTCTTCGACGGGTTTGTAGGGCTTGCCGGGTTCGTACTCGGCGAAGTCGCCTTTCTCGGCGATGATATCGTGTGGCATGACATCACCTTCCTGACAGGGATATATCTTGCAGAGCATGCTCTTGATAGCGCTGCCGATGCCACCCTGGCCGGTGCGGAACGCCTCGGTCATGTTGTTGAGGTTGGAGTCGTAGGTGCCGTAGAAGTTCGGTTCGGCGCCTTCCTGCTCGGGGAACCACCAGCCGTGCTCGGCGTGGATGCGTCCGGGCATGACCTCGATGGTCTCCTTCACCACTTGGCGGAACCTGGCGCCGCGGCTGTTCTCCACCCAGATCCACTCGCCGTCGTGCACGCCGTACTTCTCGCAGTCCGCCGGGTTCACCATGACGAGCGGCCATGGGTGGAACTCGCGCATGGTGGGCAGCTGTCTGTGCTCGGAATGGAAAAACTCAAAGGAGCGCCCGCCGCCGGAGAGCACGATGGGGAAGTCCTTGAAGGTTTCTGGCGTGGAGAGTGGGCTTTCGGGCGGTTCGATGTGGTAGGGCAGGGGATCCACTCCCCAGTGGTCGTAGCCGAACGACCACAGCTCGACGCGGCCGGTGGGCGTGTTGAAGCCAGGCTGTCCGTCGGGGCGCAGCATACCCTTGGCGTACTTCTGGTAGGTGGCGTCCCATTCCCAGTAGGCGGTGCCGTTGCAGCTTTCGCCATAGCAGCCCACCTCGGGGCCGGACGGGTTCTGTACGGTTTCCCACCACGTGCGCTTGTACTCTGTGCCGCCCGGGGTGAGCTGGTCGGTGAGGTACCAATTGGCCCATTCCTCGTCGGTTTTCCACGGCCAGCACTCGGGTTTGATGCGCTTGCCCAGATCAAGGCAGATCTGCTCATCGGATTTCGCCTCGTAGTAGTCGGTCACCTTCACCATGGTGCGCACGGGGGTCCACCACGTACGGCAGCTGTTGCGCTCGCAGCTCATGGCCACGGGCAGCACGATGTCGGCGAGCGCCTGCGCCGTGGGCGTCATGAAGGGGTCGGCCACCACAATGAAAGGAACCTTCATAAGGGCGGCTCGCGTGCGGGCCGGATCCATGGACGCGCAAGAAAGGGCGTTCGAACTCTGGATCCAGAACATCTGGATGGCGTAGGGCTCGTCGGTCTCGCAGGCGCGCAGGATGGCATCGCTATCGGCGCATGATACGATGTTCGACTCGTTGATGCCCGAGGTTGCGGGGATGAGCTTCTTGGCGTAGGTCTCCTTGGAGATGTACTCGTCGCCCAAGCCGTAGCGCTTTTCGATGAGGAAGGCGCAGCGGTAGAGTGCGTTGCCTCCAGGGTTGTCGATGTTGCCGGTGATGGCCATGATGTCGGCGACGCTCTCGGTCACGCCAAGGGCGGCTATCTGCTGTTCGAAAGCGAGACCCCACTGGCAGGCGCAGGATGAGGCGGTGGCGATGAGGCGTGCTGCGCCGCGTATGGTTTCGGCGTCCACCTCGCAGATGGGTTCTGCCCATTCCGGCGTCTTGTCGGCCACACGCTCGGCTAGAAGTTCGAACCCGTAGGTCCAACAGTCCACGAACTCGTGGTCGTAGAGGTCCTCGCCGATGATGACGTTGAGCATGGCCATGGCCACCACGGCATCGGTTCCGGGACGAACGGGAAGCCAGTAGGCGGCACGCGCTCCCCACCAAGTCAGGCGTGGATCGACCGACACGATCTTCGATCCCATCTGCACGCACTGCACGAGCCAATGGCCCAAGAATCCGTCGGCGTTCGATTTGATGGGCTCGTTGCCCCATACCAAAATGACGCCAGGGGTCTGCCAGTTTTCGTTGGCGTAGCGGTTCCAGTGCGCCTGAGAGGCGTCCACGATGAACATATCACCCTGTTTGGCCGAGGTGCCTATCATGCGGGGCAGGTAGCAAGCAAAACCGGTGAATCCGAAGGTGGAGACGTTGGGCGTCTCCATGCAGGCCGACGCGAAGTAGGGAACTTGCCAGCCGATGTTGCGCCCGGTACCGTGCACGACGACGATGGTTTCCGATCCATAGTCCTTCTTTATCGTAAGTACCTTCTCGGTGATCTCGTCGTAGGCCTCGTCCCAGCTGATGCGCTCCCACTTGTTCTCGCCTCGCTCGCCGGCTCGGCGCATGGGGTATTTGAGGCGATCAGGGTGGTTGACGGCATCGGGCATGGACAAGCAACGCATGCATAGCTTTCCATTTGCCACGGCGTTCAGGGGGTCGCCTTCCACCTTGACGAGCTTGTTGTCTTTGGTGTACAGAAGAACGCCGCAGCCCATATGGCAGCCCGGAGGCGACCAATGGGTCGTGCGCGTGACGGTAAAGTCCCCTTCCTGCCACTGCCATTCGCCGTCATGATAGGCCTTGCGGTCGAGTTCTTCAAGCCATTCCTTGTAGTCGGCCATGCAAATCTCCTTCCTCGTCTTCGCTTCAATCGCGCTCTGCGTTTGACCGCGATCCGTCTAGCGAGAATTTTAGAGAGTGGTTGTACGTTCGGCATTCGGCGGGAATTCCTATCTTGCTGGAATTGGTTGTCCGCAATCGACGAAAACATGGGGCGTTTCTTCCTATAATGAAGAAGCAGTACGTATAGACTTTGAGTGGTTCCTCGCGTGCATGAGGGCGAAACGCCGTCGAATCGGTATTCCCCGAGTCGCGTTTTCTCGCATGCCGGATCATCGCTTCTGGATGGTGCTCCTGGTGCTTGATGCAGACTACGGCTTGTATTTATTATGAGAATTCATGCCTCATTTTCTGGGAAAGCCTAATACCTTAGGTACTATGTCGCTCGCAGCGCCTCTTATTTCGATGCTCTTTCGTTTATTCTGCAATAAACAGCTGCGGCGTGAGCCGCGAACGCTTTAGGGGATTTTGCTTCGACATAGCGATTTTTCTGGGGGTGATGGTTGTTGAAACGTGAGGAGAGCCTAGAGGCGGTGGACGCTGCCCAAGGCAACCAAACGAACGGTTGGATGCTGGTGAACTCGCGTATGATCGTGGGGCTAGTGGGGGCTGTTGCCTGCTATGCGTGGCTGTTTCTCATGCTGGGCACTTCCGCTTTCATTCCTTTTACGGGTGCTTTGAACCTCGCCGTTGGCGGCGGTCATTTTCTGTGCGTTGCGGGGGTATGCGCTGCGCTTCTGGTGTCGTGGGCTTGTTCGAACGAATTCGCCGCGCATCGTGTTCTCCAGTTCGCGTTGGCTGTCGCTTGCACCGCTGCGGGGAGCGCGGGGCTGTGGCTTTTTCAAGATCAGCCCCTTATCCTCTTGGTGCCCGCTTTTCTGTCTGGAGGCGGTTTCGGATTCCTTTACCCTTTATACGGGGAGTATCTTTGCTGGTTCTTCTATGGGAACATCAGATCCTATGTGTACGGCATCTTCTCCTGTGCGGCGATCGTATGTGCCGGTCTTCTGTTCGCGGGGGGGGGTATGGGCTTTTTTTCGCGCTGCTATTTCCTCTTGTTGCGTTTGTCGGCTACGCCTTGCAGCTGGTGTTCTTCCGGCTGCAGGATCGCCCCGTGGTCGACCGCAGGGAATCTGACGACCGCCATCATGTGACGAGGCGCTCTTACCTTTCGACGATTACCTCTGGCATGGCAGCGGGTTTTGCGCTGGGATGCTTTCTCTCGACTCAATCCACGCAATCATGGGCGTATGTCATTATGGACGTGCTCGTAACGGGCACTTGTCTACTTCTCCTGTACGACTCGTTTAAGTTGAACAAGGTGAACGAGACGGTGACGATGAGGCTGTTTCTTCCTCTTTCGGCCGTGGTGGTTTTCCCTCTTGTGTTTGTGCCCGATAATATAAAGTTCGTGCTCGCCGCCCTTCTTCTGTGCGGATCCCTCGTTCCCACGACGTGTTCGATTTCCGCTATTTGCAAGCATATCTCCATTTTCGACCTTTCGGCCATCCGTGCGTTTTCCTTCGGTCGTCTCATGAGCTTTTCGGGAATCGCTTTGGGCATGGGTTTGGCATTCGGAGGCTTTGCCGCCACTTCTTATAATGAATACGGCTCGGTCATTCAGACGGCGTCGGTGGTCGTGTTCATGCTTTTGGTGATATTTTCTGCCTCGTTCATTATGACCGAAGACAATTATCCCGACGAAACACGGCTCTGTGCAGTTGAGCAGGGAGACTCGGATGCAATAGGAGCTGGCACGCCTATACGTAAGATAGAGGCGGCTTTGCCAGATAAGGAGGCGGACGGGGAAGACGCAAGTGTCGTTCGCCGACCGGGTGTTTTTCATGTCAAATGCGAAATCGTTGCTAGGAAATATGGGCTTTCGAACAGGCAAGGAGAGGTTCTGTTCATGTTGGCGAAAGGGCGCAACGCCGACTACATCACCGAAAAGCTGGTCATTTCCTCTCATACGGCAAAAGCGCACATCTACAATATCTATCAGAAGACAGGCGTGCATTCGCGTCAGGAGCTTATGGACTTGGTAGAAGATGCCGATATAGACGAAGCTGGGAAATTCGGCATCGACATACCCTAACCCCTCAAGTCTTACGTTTGAAAATTAGCGCCTGCTGCCCCATGAAAAGCGCCCGCTTTTTCTCTATTGTGCGAGGTGCAGATTCCAATCTGCGTGAAGGCCGCTCTGCGAAGCGGTCCCAACAAGCAAGAGAGAGGAGAGCAGGCGCATGCTATTCAACTACCAAGAGTTTCTTGACGGCATCGACCGAAGGGCGTATCACGAGGGAGAATGGCAGTGGGAGGAGGATGGATACACCGTTACACGTACGTACACGTACTCGGCACCAGGGTGTCACGACTCCTGCGGCGTGCTTATGTACACGAAAGACGGGAAGCTGGAGAAGATCGAAGGCGACCCACTCGACCCCTGCGCGAACGGCAGGCTGTGCATGCGCTGTCTGAATCTGGTGGAAGCGGTGAACTATCCCGACCGTCCCAAATACCCCATGCGCCGAGCCGGCGAGCGAGGCGAGAACAAGTGGGAGCGCATCAGCTGGGAGGAGGCGCTCGACACCATAGCCGACTGGATCCATACGAATCTTGACGAGGCGGGATACGGTCGCGAGTCCATCTTCGTGAACCACGGTACGGGTCGCAACATATCCTCATGGGTGCCCTTTCTGGGCGGCGCGTGCCTAGGCACGCCCAACATCGGCGCCATCGGCTTTTCCGGCTACTCGTGCTACCTGCCGCGCACGTGCGGCACGGCCGCTGGTATCGGTGACTTTCCCATCGTTGATGCCTCCGAAGGGCATGCCGACCGTTACGGCAATCCCGAATGGGTGCGCCCCGACGTGGTGGTCGTTTGGGGTTCGGAGCCTTTGAGATCGAACGCCGACGGGTATTTGGGTCATTGGCTGAACGTGTGCCATCAGATGGGAACTGAGATTATTTCCGTTGATCCCCAGCTCACATGGTGGGGTGCTCGTGCCGCCTATTGGATGAACGTGCGCCCGGGAACCGATCTTGCATTAGCGTTGGCGTGGCTGAACGTCATCACGCAGGAAGATTTGCAGGATAAGGAGTTCATCGACTATTGGTGCGCGTACTACGACGAGCTCAAGGCACACGTAGCCCAGTTCACGCCTGAATGGGCGAGTGAGATTACCGGCATTGCCGCTGAGGATATCGCTGCTGCTGCGCGTCTGTATGCTGGTGCCGAACGCGGCGCCATCCATTGGGGCTTAGCGTTCGACACGCAGGTTGACTCCATCCAGCTGTGCCAGACAGTGAGCAACCTCATGAGCGTGTGCGGAAACATTGACAAGCCTGGCACCAACTTGCTCGTGCGCAACGGCTTCGAGATCAACCCCGGCTACGCCACCGCGCAGCTGTACTGCGATCCCGACACCTTCGCTAAGAAGCTGACCGTCGATCTGGTGCACCCCGGCTGTAAGCAGTTTATCGGCATGGCCGACTGCGATGCGGTGAACCGCGCGTTCGAGACGGGCGATCCGTATCCCATCAAAATGGCATGGATTCAGGGTTCGAACAGCATAGTTTGCTCGTCGACGGCCGCTCCCCGCGTGTACAAGATGCTTTCCAACATCGAGTTCTGCGTAGTGGCCGACCCCTACATGACGCCAACCGCCGTGGCCTTCGCCGACATCTTCCTACCCTTGAAGACCACAGCCGAGCGCGACTCCATGCGCGTGTGGTGGACTCCCCTGCGTGCTATGAAGAGCGTGAGCGAATGGTACGAGGCGAAATCGGACGAAGAGCTCATCGTGGCACTGGGCAACAAGCTCAACCCCGAGCTGTTCCAGAAGCGCTGGCCGACGGTCGAGGCGCTTCTGCAAGACTATCTGGACGTGGGCTTCAACGTGTACGACTCCGAAACGGGCAAAAGCTACAAGTCGGCCGGTCGTTCGAAGGCGGGCATGGTCGAGGTAGAAGACGTTCACACCGACTACTGGAAGAAGCATCACGAAGACGGGACGTGCTCCTTCGATGCGCTCGTCGCTAAGGGCGGCTACGAGTACGACGATTTCTGCGACACGTACTGCAAGTACGAGAAGGGCATGCTGCGCCCCGACGGAATGCCCGGTTTCTCCACGCCTTCCGGCCGTATAGAGCTGGTGCCCTACGCCACGTTCGGCGCTTGGGGCATTCCGCCTCTGGCCGAGCATGTAAAGTCGCTTACGGTCAAGCGTTTGCAGGAAGATCCCGAGTTCCGCAAGGAATACCCGTTCATCTGCATCAACGGCTCCCGTTCCTACGAGTTCTTCCATAGCGAGAACCGCCAGCAGAAGACGATGCGCGAGTTCCACCCGTGGCCTCTGGTGAAGATCAGCCCGCAGACCGCCGAGGAGTACGGCATCAGCGAGGGCGAATGGATCTGGATAGAGAACACCGAAGGCCGCTGCAAGCAAATGGCTCACATCGATCCGGTCATCGACCCCCATTACATCCATGCCGAGCATGGCTGGTGGTTCCCCGAGCAGGAGCCAGCGTTTCCCCATCTGTACGGTGCGTTTGATTCCAACATCAATAACTTGACGACATCGTTCGAAACAGGCTTCGGAGGCATTGGCAACCCGCTCAAAGCGCCCGCATGCAAAATCTACAAAGTTACCGAGGAGAACGCCGCGCCCGCTCCCGGCAAAGTGGTTACCGAATTGGGCGGCTTCCGTGACGATTACGTGGCGGGGCAGCCGTACGCATGGACAACCGATAACACGACGCGCGAGGGAGGACGATTCTAAATGAAGGGCATTCTGATCAACTACGAGTTCTGCACCGGCTGCCATTCCTGCGAGGTGGCCTGCAAGAAGCATCTGGGTCTGCCTGAGGGAGAGTTCGGCATCAAGCTCACCGAGACCGGTCCCTTCGAGTACGCGGGAGCCGAGAGCAACAAGGAGCGTTGGGAGTGGACGTGGCTGCCCGTGCTCACCCGCGCGTGCGACATGTGCGAGGACCGCGCGTCCAAGGGCAAGATCCCCATGTGCGTCCAGCACTGCCAGGCGTGGTGCATGTACTACGGCGAGGTGGAGGAACTCGCCCGCAAGATAGATGGCACGTCCCGCTGCGCACTTCTCACGCGCTAGCTCGGCGTACGCGCGGCGCTGCGAGTAGGGCACAGGCGGCGTGCGAGCGCGCGATTACGCGTAGGTGACGCTGCGCGTTCGGCCCTACGGCATGTGCTTGGCTGCGAGGTGCGCGCACGCCGTTTTCGAGGACGGTTTGACAATGGCCGGAGGGAAATAATTTTCCCTCCGGCCATCTTTTTGTTTTGCCCGATGAGGGACTTGGATAAGTCCTTATTTCCTACGTTTTCGTACTCTTTTTCGCCTTAATTCCGAAGATAGGAATTCGCACCTCATGCAGATTTTCGCGCGAGAGGGCACAATGCGCTCGCATTCGCGCTTAGGCGCCGGTGAGCTGCTGGCGGGAAGTGCTGTTAGATGCTTCGGCGCGAGTGCGAGCGATAAGGGGCGCGACCGCGAACGCGGCGCGACGAGAGGAAGGGAAGGGGGTTCGATTATTTCATTCCTGTCCGTTTCATGACGAATTTTGTTTGAGGAAGGGTTTAGAAATGGTAGAAGAAAAGAAGGGGTTCCATCGTGCGTGGCTCGTCTTCATCGGCGTTTGCATGATGATGGCGGGCGGCATGGGCTTGGTGCTCAACGTCATGGGTAACTACTTCGCACCCATGGCCATGGCATTCGGTTTGATCAATCCCGAAACAGGTGGCCCGGATGTCACCCAAGTTACGCTGCTCATGACCGTGTATTCGTACGTCATGCTTGTTTGGCTGCCGTTCTGCGGTCGCCTGTTCGACAAGGTTGACGCACGCATTCTGTTTGGTGCGAGCGGCATTTTGATCGTCGTCGGTCTTCTTCTCATGACGGTGTGGACGGAGGTGTGGCAGATCTACATTTCTGGTGCCCTGTTCGGTTTGGCCGGCCCTGCGATCTTTTTGGTCGGCCCTTCGGTGCTCATCAACAACTGGTTCGCACCGAAGCAGGCCGGCAAGTTCCTAGGCATCGCTTCTGCGTTCACCGGCGTTGGCACGTTCGTGTGGTCTCCGGTGTTCGCCGGCATCATCAAGTCGAGCGGATATCAGACCGGCTTCATGATCGAGGCCGTTATCGCAGCGGTGCTGATTCTGATCCCGGCGTTCTTCTTCTTCCGCACGCGTCCCGAAGATGTAGGCCTTAAGCCCTTTGGCATTGAGAAGGAAACTGGGGAAGGCGAGGAAGTAAAGAAGAGCGGTGTGAACGGCAAGTTCGCTCTGGGCACGGTGGCATTCTGGTGCATTCTCGTTGCTGCCGGTCTCATTTCGCTGGGTGGCGGCTACAAATCCATGATGCCCACGGCCGTTCAGTCCGTTGGCGGCACCGAGCTTGCCATGTTGGGTGCAACCATGATTTCGGCTGCTGCTGTTGGTAACATTTTGGGCAAAATCGTGCTCGGCTCCCTTGCTGACAAGATCGGCATCCGCAACGCCATGGTGAGTTTTGCCGTGGTGAGTATGATCGGTTTCTTGCTGATGGTGATGTTCTTGGGCGACAACCAGCTGCCCATGCTCATTGCCGGCTTCTGCATCGGTACGAGTGATGCCATGATGTCGGTTGGCCTGCCTTTGGCAACGCGCAACTGTTTTGGCGATAGGCGCTATGGCGAAATCTACTCTTACATGAACATGCCCATTGCGTTGCTCGGCGGCATCGGCGCAACGTTTGTCGCTTTGGTAGCGAACCTGACCGGTGGTTTCCAGGCTGCTTACGGCTGCGGCATCGTGTTCATGGCCATCATCGCGGCTGGCATCTTCATCGCCTGCACGACCGCGAAGAAGTTCCGCGACAAGTGGACGTTCGAGGGTGAGGCCGAGAAGGGTCGCCACTAAACGAGTAGATAGCGGGTTTTGTGTCTTAGGCTTTTCGCCCCCTTGGAGCAAGGCCATGCTTCCGTGCGAACGGGCATCGCTTCTGGCGATTGGCTCGCTGCGGTGCCCGTCGCTCGGACATTTCGTGAGCTTTGGTAATTGTTCGGGGCGGGTGCGTTGCATGCGTTTTCGGAGTGCTGCGACGCTTCTGCTCTGTCGATCTATGTAGGATGCTCGGTGCATCGCCCGATAGATAGGTGAAAATTATGCAAGCAACAAAACCACGCGTGCATTATGCATGGTGGATTCTGATAGGCTGCTGCTTCATGCAAGCGGGTGGCTTGGGTGCTGTTCTAGACGCAGCGGGCGTGTTCTTCGTGCCCGTGTGCGACGATTTGGGTTTCTCTCGTTCTGAGATTTCGCTGTACCTCACGTTCTATTTCATAGCGACGGTGTTCGCCATGCCCATCGTGGGGAAATGGATTACGAAGTACAATCTCAACCGCGTTCTTTCGGTATCGTTTGCTCTGGTGGTTGCTGCGGTTGCTGCCATGGGCATGTATTCCGAGCCGTGGCAGTGGTGGATTTCCGGCGTCGTGTTCGGCTTGGCCGGAAGCTTCATCTTCGTGGTTCCAGCGCCTATTCTGATAGGCAACTGGTTCCATAAGCACAAGGGTTTGGCCTTAGGCGCCGCTATGTCGTTCTCCGGCATTGGCGGTGCCATCCTATCGCCGATATTCACGCTGCTCATCGAGGCGATGGGGTGGCGCGAGGCGTACCTTATAGCGGCTGTCATTATGGCGGTGCTCGTGCTTCCGTGGACGCTGTTCGTGTTCAAGCTCCATCCGGAAGACATCGGTTGGAAGCCGTACGGTTGGAGCGAAGAGGACGAAAGGGTCGAGCAGGCGCGCATTGAGCAGCATTGCGAGCAATCCGGCGTGCCGCTGAACAAGGCGCTGAAAACGGTGCCGTTCGTGTGCATGTTCCTGTTCGCCGGCTTGATTGCTTACTTTGCTGGATTCAACTCGCACCTTCCGGGCTTTGCCCAGTCGGTCGGTTTCTCAGCGATGGTCGGCTCATCGTTGCTCACCGCCGTTATGGTGGGCAACGTGGTTGAGAAGTTCATCGTAGGTTGGCTTAACGACAAGATAGGCGTTCAGTTTACCGTCAACATACAGCTCGCTATGGTGGCGCTCGGCTTTTTGGGGTTCATGCTGGCAGGAAACAACTTGGCGATGCTCTACGTGTCGGCATTTCTGTTCGGTGCGCAGAATTCCCTAGTGTCGGTTTCCACCCCGCTTCTGGTTCGTCAGATATTCGGTGAGCGCGATTTCCCGCAGATTTTCACCTACACGCGCATCGGCACGGGCATCATAGGGTGCTTGGGGCCGGTCACCGTTGCCGGTATCTACGACATGACGGGAAGTTTTACCCCCGCCTTCGCCATGGGTATTGCCATCACGGCGGTGAGCTTCATCACCGTGCATCTGGCTTATCGGTTCAAAGGAAAGCTGCATTGGGTTGAAGCTGGCGAATCTGTTGAAGATGCACTGGAAGGAGCTGCGAAATAGGGAAGTATCACGAGTTCAAGGCGATACTTCCCGGAAAATAATATGTGATTGCTAATGCAAATATACCCAGATTTCCCGATTTTAAGCACCTGCGGGCAATGCGCAGGTGCTTTGGGCGGGGCTATATTCGAACTATCTTCGGGCGTTGGCTTGAAGGTAGCGAAGACGAGACGGAAAGGAGAGCTATGGAGTTCAAAAACGATCTCGGCAAGCCGTGGAAGTACGAGGAGGGCGACCTCACCGTCGTCCGCACCTCCATGTGGTCGCCGCCGGGCTGCCATCCTGTGGGATGCGGCCTGAAGATCTACGTGAACAAGGAGGGCGTCATCGACCACGTCGAGGGCGACGAGAACAACCCCATCACCAAAGGCCGTTTGTGCGCCCGGTGCATTGCCCTCAAAGACTACGTATACAACCCCAGCCGCGTCATCTACCCGATGAAGCGCGCGCGGGAGTTCCGCGGCCAGCATGACAAGTGGGAGCGCATCACGGGGGACGAGGCGTTCGCCATCGTCAAGGAGAAGCGAGACTACTTCCGCGACACCTACGGGCCGGAATGCATGGCGGTGTTTTCCGGAACGGGTCGTTCGGGCGGCATTCTCGTGTCCGACATGGCGCAGGCCGTGCTCGGCACGCCCAACGCCTGCTACACGCAGTCGGGATACGCGTGCTACCAGCCCCGTTCCATGTCCTGCTCGCACGTGCTGGGCGCCTACTACCCCGAGATGGACTACGCCGGCGGCCTGGAGGGCACGTTCGACAACCCGGCCTACTGCGTGCCCGAGGTCATGGTCATGTGGGGCAAGATGCCGCTCGCGTCCAACGGCGACGGCCTGTTCGGCCACGCGGTCATCGACCTCATGAAGCGCGGTGCCAAGCTCATCAGCGTCGACCCGCGCGTGAACTGGCTCGCCACCCGCGCCGAGGTGCACCTACGCGTGCGCCCCGGCACCGACACGGCCATGGCCATGGCGTGGCTCTCGGTCATCATCAACGAGGATTTGTACGACCATGACTTCGTGGAGGGCTGGTGCTACGGCTTCGAGGAGTTCGCCGCGCGCATCAACGACCCCGAGCTGGGCATGACGCCCGAGAAGGCGGCCGAGATCTGCGAGGTGCCGGTGGACGACATCTACAAGGCTGCGCGCATGTACGCCGCCGCCAAGCCCGCGTCCATCGCCTGGGGTCTGGCCTTCGACCAGAACCAGAACGGCAACCAGGCCGCGCACTGCGTGCTGGCGCTCATGGCCATCACGGGCAACATCGACGTCCCCGGCGGTCAGATCGTTGCCGAGATCGACGCCGCGCCCGGTGTCGAGGATGCTCCCGCCACAGGCGAGAAGAAGGAGTTCAACCTCGATAAAGCCGACGCCGGTGCCGACGACAACGCGGCCGAGGACGCTGCGCGCCCCACGCGCCGCATCGGGTGGGACAGCCTGCCGGAAGAGCTGCGCGACAAGACCATCGGCTACAAGGAGTATCCGCTCTACGTGGACAACATCCGCAACGCCCAGGCCGACATGATGTTCGACGCCATGACCAAAGGCGAGCCGTACAAGATTCGTATGGGCTGGATTCAGTCCACCACGCTGCTTGCGCCCACCTGCTGCGCTCAGCCGCACGGCTGGTACGAGGGCCTGAAGAACCTGGAGTTCTGCATGGCCACCGACGTGTTCATCACGCCTGCCATCGAGGCTGCGTGCGATTTGTTCCTCCCCTTGGCGTCGTGCGCCGAGAAGGACGACGTGGTGATGACCCACTACGGCGGGTCGCCCGTGTTCTACGGTGCCGTCAACAAGGCCGTTGACGTGGGCGAGGTCAAGGCCGATATGGACCTTATCATCGAGCTGGGCGAATACCTGGGTCAGGACTGCCTGAAGGACGAGAACGGCGAGCGCATGTTCAAAGACCTCGAGGACTTCCTGACGCAGCGCCGCACCTCAGGCCCCATCCGCATGAACTTCGACAGCCTGCGCCACAAGGTGGGCTATCAGCGCGGCGTGAACTACCGCAAGTACGAGACGGGCAAGCTGCGCCCCGACCGCCATCCTGGCTTCCTCACGCCCACCGGCCGCGTGGAGCTGTGGTCCACGGCCTACGCGCACTACGGCGAGGATCCGCTGCCGTTCTACATGGAGCCCGCGTTCAGCCCGCACACCGACCCCGAGCTGGCGAAGAAGTACCCGTTCATCCTGACCACGGGCGCGCGCAACTACGCGTCGTTCCATGCCGAGCACCGGCAGATCCCGGTCCTGCGCGAGCTGCACCCCGACCCGCTGATCGAGATCAACCCGGCCGACGCCGAGGAGATAGGCGTGGCGGATGGCCAGTGGGTCGAGATCAGGAACGACTACGGCCGCGCCAAGTTCAAGGCGTGCGTGAGCCCCATCGTCAAGAAGGGCGTCGTGCAGGCCGACCACGGCTGGTGGTTCCCCGAGCGCCAAGCCGACGATGACGCGCGCGACGAGATTGTTCCTGTGGGCGAGATTCTGGAAGACGGACCGCTTGATTTTGAGGTGAACGGCACGCGCATTCGCAACGGCTACGTGAAAACCGACCATGCCGATGAGAAGGGTCTGTACGGTCTGTGGCAGTCGAACGTGAACGACCTGGTGTCGAACCATTACAACTCTCGTCTGGGCTACGGCGGGCCTTACAAGTGCAACTGCTGCAGCGTCACGCCTTTGAAGGAGAGCTACGACACCGACATGAGGCTCGTCGAGGAGAAGTTCAAGGTGGGCGTCGCGAGGAAGGACTGGTAACCATGGCAGATTACGCATTGCTCATAGACTACGAATACTGCACCGGCTGCGAATCCTGCGTCGTGGCGTGCAAGGAAGAGCACGGCATGCCCATCGGCAAGTGGGGCATCCGCGTGCTCGACGACGGCCCGTGGCAGAAGGACGACTCGGGCGAGGGCGGCAACTGCTTCAACTGGAACAAGATCCCCGTGCCCACCGACCTGTGCGACCTGTGCGCCGAGCGCGTCGCGGCCGGCAAGGATCCCACGTGCGTGCACCACTGCCTGGCCGCCTGCATGGAGTTCGGCCCGGTGGAGGAGATGGCGCAGAAGCTGGCTGCCAAGCCCAAGCAGGTGCTCTGGCGCCCCTGCGAGTAGCGAGGGCCTTCCCCCATGTGCTACTGCTGCAACCTGTGCAACAGATGCGGGCGCGCTGACGAGATGAACGCGCGCCTCGGCAAGCGCGAGTGCCCGCAGTGCCACGTTCTGGTGATGGACAACGAGGCGAAGGCATGCCCCCAGTGCGGCGGTGTGCTTCCGCCCTCGTACCCGCCCTTGCCGGGTGCCCCGCGCTCTTAACGGGAAACCAATACGGAAGAGCCTCCCGCCGCTTGCGGCTCGGAGGCTCTTCCTTTATGGACTGCGCGATGGCGCTGCCCGGCTCATCGCGCTGAGGGACTTCGGCTTCCGCAGATGCTGCGAAGCGAAAGGTGCTGGGTGGCCGCATACCTAAGGAAGCGCTACAATGCATACCTACGAAAACAGCGCCATCAATGCAACGGCGGGTACCCGGCGCACGCGACGTACGTCGCGTGCGCCGGTCGTCGCGCCGTGACGGAGAAGGAACACAGCATCCATGCCACTAGACATCGAATCTTTGAACGGGCCGCAGCGCGAGGCGGTTAAGACCACGGAAGGCCCTCTGCTCGTTTTGGCGGGCGCGGGATCGGGCAAGACGCGCGTGCTCACGTATCGCATCGCCCACCTCATCGACGATAAAGGCGTGGCGCCGTGGGAGATTCTCGCCATCACGTTCACCAACAAGGCGGCTGCGGAGATGCGCGAGCGTCTGGCGGGTCTTGTGGGCTCGCGCAGCCGCGGCATGTGGGTTTCCACGTTTCACAGCATGTGCGTGCGCATGCTGCGCGCCGATGCCGAGCGGCTAGGTTTCACACGCAACTTCACCATTTACGACACCGACGATCAGAAGCGCCTGTACAAGGAAATCATGACCGAGCTCGACATAGATCCGAAGCGCTTTCCCGTGAACTCTCTTATGAACCGCATTTCCACGGCGAAAAACGAGCTGGTGGTGCCGGGCGACTTTGCGCGTGAGGCCACCGATCCTGTGGGGAAGGTGGCGGCGCGGGTGTATGTGCGGCTGCAGGAGCGCTTGCGTGCCGCGAACGCCTTTGACTTCGACGACTTGCTTCTGTATGCGTACCTGCTGCTCAAGAACCACGAAGACGTGCTCGAGGCGTACCAGAACCGCTTCCGCTACCTCATGGTGGACGAGTATCAGGACACGAACCACGCCCAGTACGCCATTACGGGGCTGCTTGCCGCTAAGCATCAGAACATCATGGTGGTGGGCGATGACGACCAGTCCATTTATAGTTGGCGCGGCGCCGACATCCGCAACATTCTTGAATTCGAGCGGGACTATCCGCGCGCACACACCGTGAAGCTGGAGCAGAACTACCGCAGCGTGGGAAACGTGTTGGCCGCTGCGAACGCGGTTATAGCAAACAACCAGCATCGCAAGCAGAAAAAGCTGTTCACCAGCGCCGAAGACGGCGAGAAGATACAGGTGTACCTGGCCGCCGACGAGCGCGACGAGGGACGCTGGATCGCAGGCGAGATAGAGAAGCGGCGCAGCGCGGGCACGCCGTACAACAACATCGCCGTGTTCTACCGCACGAACGCCCAAAGCCGCATGCTCGAAGATATGCTGCTGCGTGCAGGCGTGCCCTATCGCATCGTGGGCGGCACGCGCTTCTTCGATCGCGCCGAGATTCGCGACGTGATGGCCTACCTTACGCTCGTGGTGAACCCAGCAGACGACATCGCCGCCAAGCGCGTGATCAACGTGCCTCGTCGCGGCATCGGGAAGACCACCATAGAATATCTTGAGCGTCAAGCCCGCACCGAAGGGCAAACGTTTCTGGAAGCTGCGGAAGAGGGCATTGTCGATGCCAACCTGCGCGCGAGCGCGCAGCGGGCTTTAGGCGAGTTCACGGGCCTGCTGAACGAGGCTCGCACCTACGAAGGCGAGCTGCGCCGGGTTGTGGAGATGATCATCGACAGAAGCGGCCTTGTTGCGGCGCTCGAGGCGGAAGGCACCGATGAAGCGCTTAGCCGTGTGGAAAACATCAAGGAGTTCTTAGGCGTTGTGGACGAGTTCAGCCAGACGCACGACGACGAGGATGTTTCGCCGACCTCGCCGGTTTTCGCGGGCGAGCCTGCGGACGAAGTGTTCTTCGCGGCTCCCGCTGTCGGCGAGGACGTTGGGGAGGCCGAGCCGGTGCGGGTGCTGCGGGGCAATTCGCTGGCCGACTTCGTAGAGTGGGTGCGGCTGCGCACCGACCTTGACACCATGGCCGAAGACGGGCGCGCTGTCACGCTCATGACGGTACATTCCTCGAAGGGTTTGGAGTTCGACTGCGTGTTCGTGGCGGGCATGGAAGAGACGCTGTTCCCGCATATGAATTCCGTGGGCGATGCGGCGGGCGTCGAAGAGGAGCGCCGTCTTGCCTACGTGGCCATAACCCGCGCCCGCAAGCGCCTGTATCTCACCTGCGCGCAGCAGCGCCAGATTTTCGGGCAGACGTCGGCGAATCCCGTATCGCGTTTCATCCGCGAAATTCCCAGCGAGGTGCGCCAGACTACGGGGCTTGGCTCGGCGGGCTTTTCCGGTACGGGCTGGGAAAAGCGCGGAAGCAGGCGCGGCATTGCCGGCAGCGGCACGGAAGCCGGCGGCGGGCGCGTGTTCGGACGCTCTTCCGCTTCCGGCTCCGCTGGGCGCACTGACTACGACCGCGCAGGTCGCAGCGGCTCTGGCAGGGGGATTTCTGTGCACGGCGGTGCCGGTTCGCGCGGAAGCGCAGGTTCCGAAGGCTATGCGAATCCGAACGCCGGCAAGAAGGCCGCCGCGAAGATGGCGTTTGCCGCAGGCGACACCGTAGACCACAAGACCTTCGGTCGCGGTCGCGTGACCAAGGTGGACGGCGATTCCCTCTACATCAAGTTTGCCCGTACCGGCCAGACGAAGAAGCTGCTGAAAGACTATGCCCCCATCGTCAAAATATCAACCTGATGGGCTTCCGTGGTGGCCGACTTGGCGTTCAAGCCTCTCGTCGCCTTCGCACACGGCGCGAAGGCCGCTTAGCTCAGGCTCCTCGGTCTTTCGCGCCAATTCGACTCGCCACGAAAGCCCTGCGGTTTCCGTTGTTGGATTGCGCAGAGGGCTTCCCTTTCTTCCGGAAAATGGTGAAATTCACCCCCTTATGCACGGATCGGGTCGAAAAAGTGGCTGAAAACACCCCCCCTTGTGCATGGATTTCGCCCGAGAATTTATACATAAGGGGGTGTTTTTCACCAAAACGGATCCTTTCACATCCCTTTGGTTTGTCGGTTTGCGTGCCGCTCTGCCAGCCGCCGCGTGCCGCTCTGCCAGCCGCCGCGTGCCGCGTGTGCCGCGTGCTGCCATGTGCCGTGCCTTTATATGCTGCCGAATGGTCGGCGGCCTCATTCGGCTGAGCATGCGAACATCATACCCGAATCCGCTGCGCCCTGCTCTGCTCTGCACCTCTGAAAAGGGAAATCTCACGTTTTATGGCCCTCTGTCTAAGCGAATCCTCCATTATTTTCGAGGGTGCGGACGCTTTGCTGTGCCTATTTTCCGTGGTATTGCCACCCCTCTATTGTTCGTGGCGGATGGGTTTTCCATCGAAGAGGTCGAAGAGTTCTTGTTTTGAGTGGATGTCGAGTTTGCGGTAGATGTTTTTGCAGTGGTACTTCACGGTGTTCTCGGCGAGATAGAAATGCCTAGCGATGTAGGGAACGCTGCGGCCTTCGCGCAGCTTTATGAGCACGTCGGTTTCGCGGTTGGTGAGTCCTTTCTGCTTGGCGAACTCCACAATCTGCTCCTGCGTGAGGGCGAATACGCCGACACCTGCCGTGACCGCTGTGCTGATGCGCGCGCTCCGTACATCGCTCGCTCTAAATCGAGGTATGTTTGGGTGAGTTTTCACGGTTGTGAATAGATTCACGGCTTTCGTCCGGAAATCGCCTTGTTTCTGGCGAGATATCAAGGTTGTGAACGGTTTTCGGCTTCCCGTCTGGCCGCATGGCGCAACCGTGCGAGGGTAGGGATCTCCGTTGGTCGAAAAAACCTGTTCAAAGGCCTGTCATAGCGACACCGTCGTCGAGTGCGCCCCCGGCTCTCCGTTCCCATTGCTTCCGAGAACCGGCATTTCACTCATAACTCTGATATCTTGCCATGGAGAGCCTTCTTTTTTGGATGGAAGCGTCGAGGTCGTTCACAACTGCGGAAACCCGCCAAGATTTGCTCATCGGCACGTATCGCAGCATAAAGCATCGTCCACACAAATTTGTGCAGACGGTTCTGGATGATACGCCTATACTGATCACTTAGGGCGCTGGGGAAACTGAGCGCCTGTGTGACGAGACGGGGGGAGAGGATGCCGAACGCCGCAAGACGGTCAATTGCCCTATTGTTTTTCGCAGGGTTTGTTGCGTACGCTTACAACCATGCCTTTATGGTCGTTTCGCCTCTTTACGTGCTTGAAATAGGTGGAACGGCGGTCGATGCAGGCGCGCAAGGGTCTGCGTTTATAATCGTTGCCGTTGTTCTGCGGTTTCTGTTCGGCCCTTTGGCCGACAGGCACGGTGCCAAAATTGTTATGGGCGCGGGTCTTGCAGTGTTTGCCGTAGCTGGCTTTCTTATGGCTCTGTGCGATCAGCTTTGGCAGTTCATGGTGTTGCGATGCCTTCAATCTGTAGGACTTGCGGCATTTTTCCCATGTGCGACGGCTTTGGTCGTTTTGCTTGTGCCGGAAAACAAAACGGGGTTTTGGCTCGGTGCGTATAAAGCGGTTTCCTCAATCTCTCTTTTGGTCGGCCCTTCTATGGCAATGGCTTTCATTGAGATATGCGGTTACAGGTCGGCATTTTTCCTCATGGGTCTTTGTGCTGCGTTGGCGGGTATTGCATCTGCTGGCATTGGTGTTAAAAACTTGGAGAATTCCAGCGCTTGTAGCAAAAGATCAGGAAGATTGTTTGGGCGAAACAATCATGCAAAATGTATGCGGCAAAATGGAAAGGACGTGACCCGCATATTGAGGGAAGCCGTTGCGAGTGCGCCGCGCCTGATGGGAGCCGTGCTCGGGACTACCTTCATAGCGGCTTTAGGATACGGGCTTCTTGTGTCGTTCGCCGCTGCGCGTATTGAAGAAGTTCTTCCTGTTGTCAACTCTGGTTTGTATTTCACGCTTGTGGGGTTTGGTGGACTTGTGGCGAATCCTCTTGCGGGATGGCTCACCGACAGGTTCTCTCGGACGACGGTGCTCGCCGCTTCGCTTTTCTGCATGGGGTTGGGAATCGTGTTTCTTGGCATTCCGACGGTTGAAGTATGGACATGCGCCGTTTCGGGCTTTTTGGCGGGTTTCGGCTATTTCGGTTCTATGACAACAATTCTGGCGATTATTGCAGGGCAAATAGCGAATAAGTTTCGTTCATCGGCGCTGTCGTTGCAGCAGAATGGCATTGACTTGGGAATTGCCTGCGCAAGCGGCATGTTCGGATTAGCGATTGGCCTTGTGGGCGATGCCGGTGCGGTATTTGCAGTCCAAGGGGCGGTTACTGCGTTGCTGGGGCTGGCGGCGTTTCTTTTTGCGCGTCTTTTTCGAAGCAAGGAATAACGGACGATTTTGCAATTCCGCCCAAAACTGTGTGGAACGAGGCTTCACCTGAATCCTAAGATGAACCTATCGCGCGATAAGACGTTGTAAACGAGAGAAGCCCAGACGGCTTCGCAGGAGAATTTTATAGGGGGAGTCACATGCTCAAACAAGAGAAGCGTGACCCATCGCCTCGCACGGCGAGCGAATCGCCGCGCGAGCGTTCGGGAAAAAGCCCAATCGAGTTTATCGAAAACGGAAAGTTAACCCGTCGAACCTTCATCAAGGGAGTTGGTTGGATCACCGTAGTGTCGACGCTTGGTGCCGCTGCTGGCTGTGCGCCGAAAACCGCCGAGAGCAAGAAACAGGAAGAGGATGCTCAGACAAAATCTGATGCCACTGAGTACTCATACGCTTGTTGCAGCTACAACTGCACTTCGCGCTGCCTGCTCAAGGGACACGTGCGTGACGGGAAGCTTGTTGCCGTGGAGCCGGGCGAAATGCCCGGTCGTCCTGATTATGCGAATGCCTGCCTGCGTTCGATGTCGTATATCGAACGCATCCAAAACGAAGATCTGCGCGTCATGTATCCCATGAAGCGCATAGGTGATCGCGGCAGTGGCGAGTTCGAGCGAATCAGCTGGGATCAAGCGATGGACGAAATTGTCGAGCGCATGGAGGAATCGAAGAAGAAGTACGGCCCCACTGCTTGCTCGTTTTATTCGTTCACGGGCAATCAGTCCAAGCTGGCCATGCAGTCGGCCACCCGTTTTGCGGCATGCTATGGTGCCACAACGTGGGATATCGAAGGAATCATGGGCGATCATGGCGCTTCGATGGGAATGAAAATGGTTTATGGTGTTATTCGTGGCGCGCACGATACGCGCGATTACGAGCAAAATTCCAACATGATCGTTATCTGGGGACGCAATCTCGCCGATACGCATACATCGGAGCTGCGCTACATTGTGCGGGCTCGCGAGAGGGGTGCGAAAATCGTCTACATCGACCCGCGTTTCAGCTCGACGGCAACTATCGCCGACCAGTGGATTCCTATCAAGCCGGGGGGCGATTCCGCCTTGGCGCTTGGCATGATGAACTGGATAATACAGAATGATCTGCATGACAAGGAGTTTTTGAGCAAGCACAGTTGCGGGTCTTTGCTGGTGCGCGATGATGACGGGCGCTACCTTCGTGGCGAGGGCGATGCGTATTTGATGTGGGATCCTGCGCAGAACAAGGCCGTGCCTTCCGACACTGAGGGCGTGGACGCTCCTATTGAAGGAAGCTTCGAGATTGATGGAGTGGCGTGCAAACCGGCATTCGTTCATTTGAAGGAGACGGCTGCTGAATATACGCTCGAACGTACTTCAGAGCTTACGGGCGTTCCCGTTGATGTTATCGAAACGTTTGCGAAGGAATACATCGAAGCTCAACCTGCAGGTATTCGCATGGGGCAGGGTATGCAGCGCACGTATAACTCTTACCAGTCGTTTCGCACGGTAGCCACGCTTGCGGCTGTGGCTGGTTATGTGGGTGTGCGCGGTGGCGGCGCGTCTCATGCGGGCGGCACGAAGGCCAACAAGCCTGTTCCCGGAGAGACGGCACCCGAGTTTAACTACGACGAGTGGGCGGAAACAGGGCAGAAGGCCAATATGGTCAAAAGCTCGCTCATCTATCAGTGTGCCGTTGAGCACGATCCGGTTCCTGTCGATTTCATCTGGTTCAACGTTTCGAACTTCCTTAACCAAAGCCCCGATGCCCACCGGATAATCAACGAGGTGTTTCCCAATATTTCGACGATTGTGGTGGCCGATCCGTGGTGGACGTGGACGGCGAAATATGCCGATTACGTGCTGCCGGCAACATCGCTTTGGGAGTATTGGGATCTCTACGACCGGTCTCCGTGGGTGTTTTTGGTGAAGCCTGCCATTGAGCCTTTGGGCGAGAGCAAGTCTGATTGCGAAATGATGACCATGTTGGCCGAGCGCACGGGTCTTGAGAAATACTGGTCGAAGACACCTGAGGAGTGGGTGCGTAGCTGGCCAAACCCCGAAAGCTCGGCGTTTGAAGGTTTCGATTTCGACGAGGCAATAAAGATGGGCATGTGGGGTATGCCGACGGGCATTTACGACGAGCCCCTTATCGTTTTCGAGGATCAGAAATACCAAACTCCAACAGGGCGCTTCGAGTTTTACACCGAAGATATGGTCGAGTTTGGCGAACAGGTGCCAAAACATACGCCTGCCCTTGAGGCATCCGATCCGGAGCTTGCGGCGAAATATCCGCTCATGCATCTTACCTATCATGATCGTATGAACGTGCATACGCAGCATTGCGATAACCCTTCGCTTGCTATTCTGCAGACAGAACCTTGGCTTCATATCAATCCGGTTGATGCCGAACCTCGTGGCATCGAACACGGCGACACTGTTCACATTTTCAACGGTCGAGGCGAAGTCAAGATGAAAGCGTTTGTGACCGAGGGCATCATGCCGGGAGTGACGGCGGCGCAGGCCGGATGGACACCGGAGCACACCATCGAAGGAAATCATCAATTCTTAAGCCATCTTACTTTGAGCCCTGCCGAAGAGCATTATTCGCAAACAAACAGCGCCTTCAACGACATCATGGTTGAAGTAGAGAAAGCGTAGGGGGAATTATGGCTGAGAAACAATACGGTATGTTTATCAACACGACTCGATGTGTTGGTTGCCAGACTTGCGTGGTTGGGTGCAAGATTTTGCACGAATGCCCCGATGGGGTGTACCTTGGATATCTCGAGACCGTTGGGTCAAGCGAAAACTATCTTGTGAGTGGGACGTATCCGAATGTCAGCATTGCGTTTCGCCCTCATCTGTGCAATCATTGCGAAAATCCGCTTTGCGTGGCGAACTGTCCGACAGGCGCTATGCACAAGCGCGACGAAGATGGAATTGTGGAGTCCGATCTGGACGTGTGCATTGGTTGTGGCTCTTGTGCGAAGGCTTGTCCTTATGGCGCGCCTGTGCTTAATGAGGAAGCCAAGTATATAATGAAGTGCGACCTATGTCGCCCGCGCATTGAGCAGGGAGAAGAGCCGCTGTGCGTATGCAGTTGCCCGGCAGAGGCGCGCATATACGGCGATGTGAACGACCCAGAGAGCGACATAGCTAAAGCTATTGCGGAAAAAGGAGCTGAAGTTCTATTGCCCGAGGAAGGCACGAATCCTTCGGTGTATTATTGCTAAAAGCGCATGGAGAAATGGCGGGCGCAAAGGAGAGTTTGAATTTGCGTCCGCCATTTAAGGGGGAGAAAAAAATATGTGTACGACAGCATTGCCTCAGTTCATCGATGCCGATAGGTTTCCGACGGTATTCGCCGCCGAAGAATTGCTAGCGCAAAAAGAGATGCCTGTTGAGGCGAAAAAGGTTTCTCGCGGAACTTGTCTGTTTCTGGAAGAGGAGAAGCATCGTTTCACCTACCATGTGGTAAGCGGAGTGGTTCGCCTTTACCTTACGTCGCGGGAAGGTGTTGAGAAAACCCTGTTCTACCATATGCCAGGCACCCAGTTTGGGTTTCAGGGCTTCAAACGCGACAAGCTTACGCGGTCAACTGCCGTGGCGGTAACCGATTGCGAATTGCTCGTGATAGACTTCAACGACTTGCTTTCGTTTTGCAATAAGCACAACGACTACTATCTGGCTTACATAGAGTACCTTTTTCAGATTATGAGTTCTCAAACGGAGGAAATAGCGAACCTTTCGTTCGAAAACGGTACCCGACGGCTTGCGGGTCTTCTGTACTCCCTTGCCGCGAGCAACGGCAAAATCGTTTCTTACACTATCGACGAGTTGGCATGCATTATCGGGGCGCATCGCAACACGGTGACAAACGCCTTGTCCTATTTGCGGGCGCAAGGCTACGTTGCCAAACAGCCACGTCCGATTGTCGTTCAGGATATCAACGGCCTGCGCCGATATCTCGACAGCGAGTAGATCGCCAAAGCCGTGCGCGCCCTTTTGACCCAGTTGTCAAAGAAGCCAGTTGATCATCGGCGCGAACGCCGCCTTTTCCGTGCCCATAGATCAGCAGCCGTGTCATAATTCATTCTCTTCTAAATTAGCAGGTTGTAGCACGTGTGCTGTATTTTGTGAACGATACATTGTATCGATGTCGGGGTCGTTCTGCATTTTTAAAGGAATCGTTGATACCTACGTCCGTCACGTCTTCTTCGGAATTGCCTCTGCTGAGATTCTCATGAGTTTGAGCTGCCACTTACCAAATCCAGTAGTTTCTGCTTATCGTGAATCCCAAGTTTCTGATAAATTCTTTTGCGGTAGGTTTTGACGGTATTTTCGGATAGATACAACGTTTCGGCAATATAGGGTGCTGACCGTCCTTTGCATAGCAAAACCATTACTTCTGACTCTCGTTCCGATAATCCGTGTCTTATTGCGAGGGTCTTGCATTTTTCATCGACTATGTCTTGAGGCGTGTCAACATCATGTAGCTCTGCCGTAAGCAGTTGCATACCGGGAGATCGTGCAGGAAGAAGGAATACGATAGTGCACAAGATAAGAAATAGAAACCCAGGCACGAGGACAGGGCTGTCAAGATTTGGAAGAGCGTAAGCGACGGATGCCCTTACCGCCCAATCGATAAGTGAGACTATTCCGTATCCAATCGCAACGATAAACGAAGGCTCATAAATGCTTTTTCGTCCCAAGCGGGTGAGGAAATAGAACATAAATTGAAATACCAACGCTGCGGCGGCGCTGAGGAAAACTTGGACGACTTTGGTTGTGCCGAATGCCGACATGGTCAAAAGGCCCAAGGCCAATAAGAAATAAGCCACTTGCCAAAAGAGAGTCCAGTCAATCGTGCGCCTCATGTGAAACATCCAGAACAGCATGAAAAGACTAAAGCCAATGTCGATGAGCTGTACGGCAATCAATAGAAGTGCAGAAAAGTTTGGCTCTTCGGTAGTTTGTGTGGGTGAGAATTGGATATAGATGCTGGTGGGTAGTGGATAATCACGCTTGTCGATGCATTTTGAGGAAAACGGCCCACAAGGGGCCGTTTCCGCATGGAGCACGCTAGGATTGAATCGCTGAAAACAACCTATGCGAAAGCCCTCATGCAATGAACAAGATACTACGTTTCATCCCCTCCCCGGTCGAGACCGTCGTGAATTCTGTGCGCATTGAAGACGATTCCATCATCGTCGGCGTGCGGCCATACAAGTCCAAACAACGCCGCTGCCCTGCATGCGGCTGCGTCTGTGAAACCTATGACGGCAGATCGTCGCCTAGACGCTGGCGAACACTCGACATGGGGATATCGAAGCGCTATCTGGAGTACGCACCAGTACGCGTGAGGCGCTCGGTCCACGGCGTGCACGTCGGGTCGGTCCCGTGGGCCAGGCCGAAGTTCCGCTTCGCCAGACCTTTCGAGGACTGGGTGGCGCGGATGGCCGTATATTGCACGATATCGGCAGTCGCCGAGGCGTGCCGCGTGGAATGGCATAGCGTCGGCGGCATCTGCAAGCGCGTCTTTGACGACCTCCAGCAAGCAACCGGCTCCGCGCGTTTCGACGGCGTGCGCAGGATAGGCATAGACGAGACTTCCTACAAACGTGGCCACGAGTACCTTATGGCTGTGGTCGACCACGGCAGAGGCCGCCTCATCTGGGCAGCTGAGGGGTGGAGCAAAGACGTACTCAGACGTTTCTTGAAAGACGAGCTCGCTCGCGAGCAAAGACTCGGTATCGAGGTAGTGACGGCCGACGGCTGCAGGTGGACGAAGACGCTCGTCAAGCGCTGGTGCCCGAATGCTGAGTGGGTCATGGATCCGTTTCACGTCATCAGCTGGATGAACGATGCCCTTGACGGTGTGCGCTGCGAGGAGCGGCAGGTTGTCAAGAAAGCGGCGAGAGCAGCGACGCCGAAGCGGAAGAAGCCCGGCCGGCCCGCTGCTGGCGACGAGACGCCCCCTGAGGCCAAGAGGCTTGCCGGCGACGCAAGGGCCATCAAGGGGTCGCGCTTCGCATTGGCGAAGGGCAAGGAGAATCCGACCGAGAACCAGAAGGCCAAACTGAACCGGTTAGAATCAGCAGGTTCGCACCTGTTTCGGGCCTGGGAGCTTAAAGAGGATCTTCGAGCAGTCTACCAGGCAAGAGACGCCACCGAAGCCGAGACGCTGCTCGACGACTGGCTTCACCGTGCAGCATACTGCAAGACACCGAAGGTCGTGGAGGTCGAGAAGAAGGCAAGAAGGCGGCGTGACGACATCCTTCGCTCCATATCGCTCAACATCAGCAACGCACGCGTGGAGTCAATCAACAATAAAATCAAGGTAACGGTGAAGATGGGCTATGGGTTCAGGAACACCGACAACCTCATCTCGCTGCTGATGCTTCGATGCTCGGACATCAGGCCACAGTTACCGTGGAAGCAAAAGGTTAAAGCAGCGAGGGCGGCTTAGCGTTACGGACTTTCTACCACACAAACTACCGAAGCCTCAAAAAATAGAAAGAAACGAGAAACAAGGAGCCTTCATTCTTGCCATCTTTCTATTCGTCGGAACACTCGTTAAAGGGTATTTCTATTCAGAAGATTCCGTCGGCTACAAACCTTCCGACCTCTTCGCCTATCAGATCCTCGGCATTATCGCATCCTCTGTCCAAGTATTCCTTCTCCTTAAAACCAAACATCCCCAACGATCCATTGGAATCATTCGTACCTGCTCTGTCAGCGTGTTCACAGTCGGATTTTTCTTTCTATTGCTGCTCTCTGACAGCCATGAGTTCGCAGCAGAAACCGTCGTAGTCGTATCGCGCGAATTCATCAACTTTACTTTCATGATCACCATGCTGTTGCTCATTCGAATGAAGACCATTACCGAACCGAAGGCGCTCTGCATGTTTATTGCCGTGCAAGCCATTTCTGGCGCTTTATCCTACTGTCTCTTGCCTTTCCTGGTTAAGACGCTAGGCGTCAGCTTCAAGGTAATCGTCGGCCTATCCGTCATCGTACTGGCCGTCTCCCTGTCGCGCTATTTCTACCAAATCGTGTTCGAGGAAAGGGGCGCACGAAAAGAACAACTGATAAACACCGGCGACAGAGAGGAAGTCTGCGTCAAGATCAAGGAAGAGTACCAGCTCACCGAAAGGGAAGGGGAGATCTTGGTGCAGCTCTCACAAGGGTATACACGGAAAGTAATCGCAAACAGCCTATTCGTGCGGCAGAGCACCTTGGCGGCCCATACGAAGGCAATCTACGCTAAGACGGGATGCCACAGAAAAGATCAAGTCATCGCGCTCGTGACGGAAACGATGGCGGGCAATCGACTTGGCGTCGGCGATTAAAACACGCCATCGAAAAAACAGCGAGAAACTCAAGAACGGGCGATGCTCGCCAAGTGCTTCTCGGCAGCTTCCTGCGTGTGGAAGCCTTTGAAAACAATCTGGTCATGCTCACGTGCTTCCACAACCTCTGCCCAGCCGCAGACAATCCAGCTCTTCCTCCTCGGCCCGAGGACGGACACCACGTAGTATTTCTTTACAGGTCGTCTTGTATCCGCCACTGAGCATCACCGCCCTCGCTGAAAGAGCATCAAACATGGATTTAAGCGCGCCCTTGTTGTGGGGCGCGCTTTCTTTATCGACCGAATCGCTGGTTTACTAACAACAACGAAAGATTTTCTCTAACCTGCCGGCTTATCCAAAAGACCGAAAGGTTCGAACAGCTCTGCAACCGTGGGCGAGT
>JAEYEL010000157.1 GCA_023403475.1 Actinomycetes bacterium | reverse complement strand
GCGCACGGGGGCGGCATCCAGAATGCGTTCGATGCGAGCGGGAACCACGTTGCGGATGCTTGCGTCTGCGGAGCCGGCTACGTCGCAGCTCTCCACAACGTCCCAAAGCGCAATGCCGTGCGCGAGCAGCAGCGCCTTCTTCTGCAAAACGGTCTCGGGCACGCGCAGCTCGTCGCAGCAGGCGGCAAGAACCTTCCAGAATCGGTTCTTCGGATTGCCGTAGTAGAAGTCGTTGCGCCGCGAGAGCACCGAGGGGAACGACCCGAGCACCAAGATGCGCGAGCGCCCGTCGAACACCGGCTCGAACCCGTGACTGATATGTCGGTACTCCGCCATGTGTCTTAGTATACTCCTTGCGGGCGCACGACGTTTTCGCCTACTGCTCGTAGTCGGCGGCTGGGGTTACCCCCTCGCGCAACGGGCTTTCGACGGCTGCCGCAACGTTGAGAGAAGGTTGGATGTAGGTTGGGCGTTAGTTAGGCGTTAGTTGGGTGTAGGTTGGGAAAGCCGGGTTGAAAATGATGTTATGCACGGGCTTGCGGCGCTGGTATACTGAACCCTACTATTCTGAACTCTAATGTAGCAAGGCGAAGCAGCAAGAGGTGCGCGATGATAAGAGGTGCGCGATGATCGATGAAGTCCAAGTGGAAAACCTAGCGCTCATTCGAAGGGCGTCGCTTGAGCCCGCACGCGGGTTGACGGTGCTCACCGGCGAGACAGGGGCAGGGAAGACGGCGCTCATTTCGGCGTTGAAGCTGCTCATGGGCGAGCGCGCTGACAAAAGCGCAGTGCGCGACGGCGAGGGTGCCCTGCTGGTTTCGGGGCGGTTCTTCGAAATGGGCGAAGCAGACGGGTGCGGGGAAACCGATGCGGCCGCCGAGCGCTCCGAGTTCCCCAGGTGCTCTGAGCTTTCCAAGTGTTCCGAAGCTGCTGAACACCCCGAAAGCTCCGAACGCCCCGAAAGTTCCAAGAATCCCAAAGGCTCCAAGAGTTCCGAACACCCCGAAAGTCCCGAGGAGCTGGTAGTCTCCCGCCGCGTTGCGGCCGACGGGCGCTCCCGCGCAACGCTTAACGGACGCATGGCGAGTGTGGGCGAGCTGGCTGCGCATGTTGCGCCGCTTGTCGACCTATGTGGCCAGCACGAGCACCAACAGCTCATGAAACCCGCTTCCCATGTGCGGTTTCTCGACGCTTGGGCGCAAGAGTCGGTGGTCGGCGTACGTGCCGCGTACGAGGAAGCCTACGATGCGGTTGAGGTCGCTGCGGCGGAGCTTGCGCGCGTGCGCGATGCGGGTGCGGCCTCTTCGACGAAGCTCGAGGAGGCGCGGTTCGTTCTTTCGCGCATTGATGCGGTGAACCCGCAGGAAGGGGAATATGAAGAGCTGGCCGCCGCGCTTGCGAAGGCGGAAAACGCCGAGGCGCTTGCTCGTGCGGTCGATACGGCCCATCAAGCGCTTGCTGACGAACAGGGGGCGCTCGATGCGCTCGGGGCGGCCACATCCGCACTCGATGGCGCGGCGCGCTATGACGGCAAGCTGGGCGAATGGGCGGCCTCTCTTCGCGAGGCGGGTTACGTGCTTGAAGACGTGGCTCGCGATGCGCGAAGCTATCGCGACGAAGTGGAGTTCGACCCCGAAACGCTTGCGCGCCAGCAGGAGCGCATGTCCGACTTGCAAGGTCTTTTGCGCGCGTACGGCCCGCGCATGGTCGATGTGCTGGAAAAGCGCGCCGAAGCGGCTGATCTCGTGTCGCTGGTCGATGACGCCGCCGCGCGCGAGCGCGCTGCGGCTCTTGCGCTTGACGATGCCGAAGCCGCGCTTGTGCAGGCGGCTTCGGCGCTTGATGCTGCGCGTGCGCAAGCGGCTCCGAAGTTCGCCGCCGCCGTAACATCCCAGATGGCTCGCTTGGAAATGGGGAGCTCCCAGCTGGTGTGCGCCATAGAGCCGCTTAACCGTACGGCGTGGACGCGCACGGGTTCATCGGCGGTGGAGTTTCTTTTCCGCCCGGGTGCGGGCATGCAGGCGCGTCCGCTTGCTCGCATAGCCTCGGGCGGCGAGGTCAGCCGCGTCATGCTGGCCGTGAAGGTGGTGCTTGGCGGCAACGACAACGTCGACACGCTCGTGTTCGACGAGGTTGACGCCGGCGTGGGAGGCTCGACCGCCGTGGCGCTGGCCGATGTTTTGGCCACGCTTGCCCGCACGCACCAGGTCGTCGTCGTCACGCACCTGGCGCAGGTCGCCGTGCGCGGCGAGCGGCACTACCTTGTGCGCAAACGGGAAGGGGGAGACGGCGTTCCCGAAACCGACCTGCATCGTCTTTCCGAAGAAGAGCGTCCCGCCGAGATTGCCCGCATGCTTTCCGGCGAGGTAACTGAAACCTCGCTTTCCCATGCAAGGGAGCTGCTCGGGCGCATGCAGCGCCGCTAATCCCTGCTCGGAACGTCGTAGGCCAAAAGCTCGTCTACGGTGACGAACCTGTAGCCCTGCTCTTTGAGCGCGGGAAGCGCCTGCTTAAGCGCCTCGACGGTTTGCGAGCGCGGTCCGCCGCCGTCGTGCATGAGCACAACGTCGCCCGGTTGCGCTTTCAGGATGCGTTGGGCAATGGTGTCAGCGCCGGGTCGCCGCCAATCTTCCGTATCGACGTCCCAGCCTATCTCGGCGGTAATGTAGGGCTCAAGCGTCCACACGATGTCGCCGTGGAAGTTGCCGCCAGGCGCGCGCATAATGTGGCTCGGTTCGGTTCCGATAACCGACTTGATGGCCTCGATACCTTTTTGGACCTCGTTGATCTGCTCCTCGGCGCTCATGTAGGTAAGGTTCACACCTTGCCCTGATCCGGCGGCGTGATCCCACGTGTGCGTGCAGATCTGATGCCCCGCGTCGTGCGCACGCTTCATGGTGCTGGTGTGGTCGGCAATTTGGTTGCCGATGGTGAAGAACGTCGCCTTCGCGTCGTATTGATCCAAAATGTCCAGAATCGCCTCGGTGGTCTCCGGCCACGGGCCGTCGTCGAACGTGAGCGCTATCACTTTGTCACCGCCCGTGTTCGCCGTGTAGATGCGATATTCCTCGTTGACAACGGGCTGGGTGTCTTCCGTGAGCACAACGCCCGAAACATCGCCGGTCTTGGTGGTGCGCACGCCGTTGACGCCTTTGATGTAGATGTGCAAAGACCCGTTCCAGTAGTTGTCGTCCTCGACGCGCTGGTAGGGCACCTCTTCGGTGGAGGACTGGAACGTCTCGGTGACATCGGCTCCGTTGGTTATCTCGATGGCATCGTTCTTTTTAAGTTTCGTCGCAACGTCGGTGGTCGCCTCGCCGTTGACGGTCGCGGCGAACTTGTCGCCGCCGCCCTCCTGCGCGACGCTGCCGTCGATGGCGAGCAGGTTGCCGGGCTTAGGCGTTGCCATGCCCTCATCAAGCACCGTTTCGAGCGTCGCCCCTCGATCGACCGTGTGCTTCACGCCGTTCACCGTGATGTCAAAGGAAAGCGGGTTCAAAACGAAATACACGCCAACGCCTATGCCGACGAGCAGCAGCACCGAGACCGCGATGGCGACAGGGCTTTTCTTTCGCCGCTGTTTGCGCTGGTTGACGTAGCGCGAATAGTCGCTGTACTCGGTGGTGCCGGTGACGTGAGGCTGACCCGCTTGCGCACGCGCAACCTGCGCGCGTCCTGCTTGCGCTCGCATCTGGTTGTAGGAAGCCTGTGCGCGACCGGGCGTTCCTGCGGCATGGTTGTAAGAGGAACGTGCCGTCTGCCTTGCGCCGAGCGGCGCGTCTTGGGGATGATCCATGCGCGGACGCGCCCCTTGGGTGCGGGATTGGCTTTCGCGATAGGAAGCCCGCTGACGCGAAGCACTGCCCGGATTCTGCTGGTGATGTGCTCCGTTTGGCTGCTGGCGGCGCGAATCGGCCCCTAACTGCCGCTGACGCGGATCGACGTCTGACTGTTGGCACCGTGGATCGGCGGCGGCACGAGAAGGCCTGCGCTGCGCATCTGCGCTCGCAGGGCGGCGATACTGTTCCCCGTCTGGTTGCCGACGGTGCTGGTCGTTTCCGTAGGGGTTTCGTGGTTGCTGGGTCATATGCTGCAAGCTCCTTTTAGTGGCGGATGCGTTTCTTCGAATACGCCTTTTCGGATACGTCTCTTCTGCGACTGCCTTTTTCTTAAACGTCCATTATACGCAATTGCCCCGTGAATTGCGCGCGCCGGCATGAAAAAGGGGGAAAACGAGTTGGGAGCGAGCTTATGGAGCGAGCCTATGGGCAGTCGCCCCGCAGTCGCAGTTGCAGTCGCTTCATACGAGCCTTTTGCGCAACCTGCGCAACGTGGCGCAAACGTGGCGCAAAAGGAAATCTTGAAAAGTTCTTGACAGCCCCCGCTTGCCATGTGCTAAAGTGTGCGGCACAACTTAATACCTGAAACCGATGAGGCGAAAGTCAAGCCGTCATGGGCACTCACAGAGAGCGGGCGCAGCTGGGATTCCCGCAGAAAGCCGGACGGTAAATGGTTCGCCGAGGGAAAGGGGAAAGGTTGCCTTGCATCGTGCGAGCGCGGCAAGCGTCAACTGAGTATCTGGACCGTGAGCCTGCGTTAAGGGCAGAACATGTGTTGGCATGTTCGTGAGAGGGTTCTCTTTTTCGGGAATCAATAAAGGTGGCACCGCAGATTCTAAAGATCTGTCCTTTATCACGAAGGGCAGATCTTTTTTATTTGCGGCGGCTTTCCGACCGACGAGTCGGCGAATCGCCGACAGTGCGGTTTCGGAGCGCCTTGATCTCGCGACAATGCCGAAGGCGTGCATGGCTGCAGCGCGGCTCGCCTTCGGCGTCGTTGCAGGCAAAGGCGTTTCGCAGAAAGCCGCCAGGCTGAAATTCACCAGCCTGGCCGCCGCCTTTCGATGATCGGAAAAAGAGAACGTCGAAACCTCGTTCGCGTTCGTTGCCGGCAAAACGTAGGAGTCCGGGGACGGACGAAGAGGGGCGGGAAACCGCCCAGGAAAGGAATGAGGAACATGAGTCAGAACACAGCAGCAAGCAAGCGCACGGTGGCCGCGCCCGCGAAAAAAGAGGGGTTTGCCACGCAGGACCTTATCCTTGTGGCCGTACTTCTGGCGGCAGGCGCCGTGCTCAAGCTTACGGTGGGATCGTTGCTCTCGTCGATGGGCATGAAGCCGAACTTCATCATCGCCATGTACTGTCTGGCTATTATCCTGGTACGGCCGAAAGTGGGGCAGGCGCTCATCATAGGCTTGCTCGCCGGTTTGGTGTGCCAAATTCCCCTGATCAACGCCACGCCGCTCCTGAACATTCCTTCCGAGGTTCTAGGCGCTTTGGCGTGCGGCTTGCTCGTCAAGGTGCCCATGCGCATAGGAGGCAAGCTCGACCTGAACCCGTTTGTGAACACGTTCGTTTCCACGGTGATTTCCGGCGGCACGTTCGCGCTTCTGTCTATCTACATCAACGTGGTCTCCACCGGCGGCAACGTGATGGTGGCGCTTACGACCTATGCCACCATCGTGCTGGGCACGGCGACGTTCAACGCTTTTCTCGTGCAGGTGCTGGTCATACCGCTGCGCAAAGTTCTTAAGAGGTAGAAATGATCGAGATAGAAAATTTCACGTTTCGGTATCGCGAGGGCGCGCAGCCTGCGGTGAGCGACGTGAACCTATCCATATCCGATGGTGCGTTCGTGGGAATAATCGGAGCGGCAGGTTCGGGCAAATCGACGCTCACCTATGCCATGAACGGCATCGTCCCGCACTGCTATCCGGGCGATTTCTACGGATCGGTGCGCGTGGGCGGGCTCGATACCTGCGAATGCGAGTTCATGCAAGTGTCGCGCATGGTGGGAAGCGTGTGTCAGGATATCGACAGCCAGATGGTGTCTACCGCAGTGGAAGACGAGATGCTCTACGGCCTTGAGAACTTCGGCGTGCCGAAGCCCGAAATAGAGCCGCGCGTTGCCGACGCGCTCGACGCCATGGGCATCGCCGATTTGCGCAGCCGCGCCATCGACTCGCTTTCGGGCGGGCAGAAGCAGAAGGTGGCCATTGCGTCCATTCTGGCTTTGCGTCCGCGCGTGCTGGTGCTCGATGAGCCTACGGCAGAGCTTGACCCGGCCAGTTCGGTGGCGGTGTTCGACCTTCTGGCGCGCTATGCGCGCGAGCATGGCACCACGGTGGTGGCAGTCGAGCAGAAAATAGCCTTGCTTTCGGAATACGCCGACATGCTCGTGGTGATGGACGGCGGGCGCGTTCGCTATGCCGCGCCGCCTGCGGAAGTGCTGCGCGCTCCCGGCGACCTGTTGGCCCTTGGGGTGAACTGCCCGCGCTCGACCACGCTTATGAGCAGGCTGCATGCGGCGGGGGTGTACGCTGGTCCTGTATGTCGCAACGTGAGCCAGGCCGTCCGGGCGCTGGAAAGCCTGCTGGCTGTTCCTGCGACCGCCCGAGACGCCGGTGCGCCCGCCGGTGCGGAAAACGCCGGCGCGCCCGCCGGTGCGCCCGCCGGTGCAAGTGTGCCGGCGGGCGAACGCGTTCCGGCAATAGAGTTTCGCAACGTGAGCGCGGAATACGAAACGGAGCTTCCCGTCCTTCGCAACGTCAGCTTCACCATCGGGCGCGGTGAGTTCGTGGCGTTTGCGGGAACGAACGGCGCGGGGAAATCGACCACGATGCGCCTTGTGAACGGGCTGTTGAAGCCGACGGCGGGGCAGGTGCTCGTAGACGGCGTTCTCACGACGAGCCTCAAGACGAGCCAGCTGGCGCGCAAGGTGGGTTTTCTGTTCCAGAACCCCGACCGCCAGATCTGCTGCAGCACGGTGCGTGACGAGCTGCTGTTCGGCTTTCGCGCTCTTGGTGCGGCGGGCGCAGAGGCCGAGGCGCGGGTGGACGCGGTTATAGAGGAGTTCGGCTTTAAGCCCGATGCCGACCCGTTTCTGCTCAATCGCGGAACGCGGCAGCTGCTCGCGCTTGCTTCCGTAGTGGTAACAGCGCCGTCGGTGGCGGTGCTTGACGAGCCGACCACCGGCCTCGATTATCGCGAGTGCTGCAAGGTTATGGACGCGGTGGAGAAGCTGTGCGCGTCGGGCACGACGGTGGTTATGGTGTGCCACGACATGGAGGTGGTGGCCGATTTCGCCCGCCGCGTCATCGTGATGAGCGCAGGCGAGGTGGTAGCCGATGGCCCCACCTTCGACATTCTGCGCGACCGCGCGGTGTGCGAGCGCGCCTCGCTGGTGCCGCCCCAGATGGTGGGTGTGTCCCTCGCGCTTGCTGATGCCGTGCCCGCGCTGGCACGGGCAAGCGTCGCGCGGGAGAACACGCTTGACGGCATGGAGGCGGCCGTGCTTTCCCTGTTGAAAGGAGGCTGTGCATGAAGGGCTTTTTGGAATACGTGCCCGGAACGAGCTTGCTGCATCGCATGAACCCGGTGGCGAAGCTTGCCTGCGCGTTCCTTTTCGCTATCGCCTGTTTCTGCACGAGCAACCTCGCATTTCTCGCATGCCTGCTTGCGGCGGCTTTCGCGCTTGCCGCAACGTGCGGCATGGTGAGGCAGACGCTTGGGCTTGCAAAGGCCGTGCTCGCATTCTCGCTCGTGCTCGCGCTCGTTCAGGCGCTCACCACGCCTGCGGGCGTGCCTCTCGTGGCGCTGCCGTGGGGGTTTATCAGCACGGGCAGCCTGCTTGCGGCGCTCACCACCATCGTGCGCCTTGTCGCTGCGGCTATCCCGTTGTTCATCGTGTTCTACGTTACGAAGATGAACGATCTTACGAACGCGTCGGTGAAAGTGCTGCATGTGCCTTATAAATATGCGTTCGCGTTCACCTCGACCGTGCGCTTCATTCCCGTGTTCATGAACGACATGGC